>NZ_JBFANZ010000022.1:0-107103 GCF_040659735.1 Micromonospora sp. NPDC049679 | reverse complement strand
CGCGGCCCCGATGCCGACGGCCTCGACCGGATGGGCCGCCGCGAGATCCGCGACCACATCGACGATCACATCGCGGGTAGTCTGCGCCGCGCGTTGCGACGTGCCGCCGACGGCCGCGGGCTGGACGTCGAGGAGGCCGCCGTCCTGCTCGCCGCCCGTGGTGAGCACCTCGACGAACTGCTGAGCATCGCGGGGGCGGTGCGCGACGCGGGGCTGCGCGAGGCGGGGCGGCCGGGCGTGGTGACGTACTCGAAAAAGGTCTTCATCCCGCTGACCCGGCTCTGCCGCGACCGCTGCCACTACTGCACCTTCGCGACCGTGCCGCACCGGCTGCCGGCCCCCTTCCTCGACCGGGACGAGGTGCTGGCCATCGCGCGGGCCGGCGCCGCCCAGGGCTGCAAGGAGGCGCTGTTCACCCTCGGTGACCGGCCGGAGGAGCGCTGGCCGGCCGCCCGGCAGTGGCTGGACGAGCGGGGATACGACTCCACTCTGGACTACGTGCGGGCCAGCGCGATCGCGGTGCTGGAGGAGACCGGGCTGCTGCCGCACCTCAACCCGGGCGTGTTGTCCTGGGCCGAGCTGCAGCGGCTCAAGCCGGTGGCGCCGAGCATGGGCATGATGCTGGAGACGACCGCGACCCGGCTCTGGTCGGAGCCGGGCGGACCGCACTACGGCTCGCCGGACAAGGAGCCGGCGGTGCGCCTGCGGGTGCTCGAGGACGCGGGTCGGGTCGGCGTGCCGTTCACCACCGGCATCCTGATCGGCATCGGTGAGACCCTGCCCGAACGGGCCGACTCCCTTTTCGCGATCCGCCGGGTGGCCCGCGAATACGGGCACATTCAGGAAGTCATCGTGCAGAACTTCCGGGCCAAGCCGGACACCGCGATGCGCGGCATGCCCGACGCGGAGCTGCACGAACTGGCCGCGACGATCGCGGTGGCCCGGATCGTGCTGGGCCCGAAGGCCCGGATCCAGGCGCCGCCGAACCTGATCGACTCCGAGTACGACCGGCTGCTGCGCGCGGGCATCGACGACTGGGGTGGCGTGTCGCCGGTGACGCCGGACCACGTCAACCCGGAGCGGCCCTGGCCGCAGATCGACGAGCTCGCGGCCCGGTCGGCCGCCGCCGGGTTCGTGCTGCGGGAGCGGCTGACGATCTATCCCGAGTACGTCCGTCCGCACCAGGACCACTGGCTCGACCCGCGGCTGCTGCCCCATGTGACCGCCCTGGCCGATCCGTCGACCGGCCTCGCCGTGGAGGAGGCGCGCCCGGTGGGGCGGGCCTGGCAGGAGCCGGATGATTCGTTCGTTCCCGGCGGCCGGACCGACCTGCATGTCACGATCGACACGACCGGGCGCACCGACGACCGCCGCGGCGACTTCGACTCCGTCTACGGCGACTGGTCGGAGGTGGCCGCGCATCTGACCGGCGCCCCCTCGACCGAGACGCTCCCCTCGGACGTGCTCGCCGGGCTCCGGCTCGCGGCCGAGGACCCCGCCGCCCTGCTCGAGCCGCGGCACGAGGCGGCGGCGCTGGCGCTGTTCGAGGCGGACGGCGCGGCGCTCGACGAACTCTGCCGGATCGCCGACGACGTGCGGCGCGACGTCGTCGGCGACGACGTCACCTACGTCGTCAACCGCAACATCAACTTCACCAACGTCTGCTACGTGGGCTGCCGGTTCTGCGCCTTCGCGCAGCGGGAGCGGGACGCGGACGCCTTCCGGCTCTCCGTCGAGCAGGTGGCGGAGCGGGCCGAGGAGGCGTGGCAGGCGGGCGCGACCGAGGTCTGCATGCAGGGCGGCATCGACCCGAAGCTGCCGGTGACGGCGTACGCCGACATCGTGCGGGCGGTGAAGGAGCGGGTGCCCGGGATGCACGTGCACGCCTTCTCGCCGATGGAGATCGTGACGGCGGCGGGCAAGGCCGGCGTTCCGGTGCGCGACTGGTTGACGATGCTCCGCGACGCCGGGCTCGACACCATCCCGGGCACCGCCGCCGAGATCCTCGATGACGACGTGCGCTGGGTGCTGACCAAGGGGAAGCTGCCGGCGGCCACCTGGGTCGAGGTGGTGAGCACCGCTCACGAGCTGGGCGTGCGCTCCAGCTCGACGATGATGTACGGCCACGTCGACCACCCGCGCCAGTGGCTCGGGCACTTCCGGGTGCTCGCCGGCCTCCAGGACCGCACCGGTGGCTTCACCGAGTTCGTCGGGTTGCCGTTCGTGCACACCAACGCCCCGATCTACCTGGCCGGCATCGCCCGGCCGGGGCCGACCTGGCGGGAGAACCGGGTGGTGCACGCGATGGCGCGGTTGCTGCTGCACGGTCGCATCGACAACATCCAGTGCTCCTGGGTCAAGCTCGGGGACGAGGGTACAGCGGCGATGCTGCGGGGTGGCTGCAACGACCTCGGCGGCACGCTGATGGAGGAGACCATTTCGCGGATGGCGGGCTCCGACAACGGCTCCGCCCGTACCGTCGCGCAGTTGGAGGCCATCGCGGCGGCCGCGGGCCGCACGGCGCGGCAGCGCACCACCGCGTACGGCCACGCGCACTGAACCATCCATCGACGCTTTCTCATGAATGGATACCCGGCTACGAGGCAGCCGCACGGATGCGCCGGCAGGAGTCCTCTCGCGACCGGGGGGCACCGGGCTGGACCGCCGTAACGCCCCCGCCTCCGAGGCGGCGATGCACGAGCACAGCACTGAGGCCCCTCGGAGACCGGCGCCGGGTCGACGGGCAGCCATTCCGCCATACGGGAGCGACTCGTGCAGGACGGCGTGTTCCACAAAGCCGTCTATCCCGATCCAGGTGCCGGCTGCTACCCGGTCTGGTGGGCCGCGGACACTCCGGCGGGCGTGGTGACGGTCGTGGGTGGGGCGCCGGCCGAGTTCACCTGGCCGCTGCGACGCCCCGGAGCGGTCGGTCGATCGGAGTGAGTCGCCGCTGATCGGACCGCGCGCGGCTCCTCCGATCGGTTGGAAAATGCCGGCGAGGGCCGGTGTCGTTGCGAACGCCCGTGCCGGTCCTTGGCGTTCGTTCAACCGGTCGGACCTACCTGTGTCACCATGATCGCGGAGCGTGACCTCATACTTACGGCGCGCCACCAACAACTTTTCGCGCGACTCGCCGAGGAAGCCGTTACCAGTTTGGGGTCTGACTCGGTAGGGGAGGTTGCGGGACTGAAAGGCCGATCGGAGATCCGTCCGGGAAGGCACCCAGAAAAGCAACCCCATTTATCAGGTTCCGCTTGACGACGCACGCATTACACGCGTGTAATTTCCGTGGGGTCGTTCGAACGGGACGTATGAAACGCTGACCGTACGGACGAATTGGACACGCCTTCCGCGTGGGGGGTTGCGCCGGCGTTGACGCCGGCGCGCGATAAGGAGGCACTCTGATGGACGGCCGACTCGAAGTGGCCGACCTGCTCGGAAACGCACCGGAGTGGCAGGAGCGGGCGCTGTGCTCGCAGACCGACCCGGAGGCATTCTTTCCTGAGAAGGGCGGCTCGACCCGTGAGGCGAAGCGGATCTGCTCCCGCTGCGACGTGAAGGCGGAATGCCTCGAATACGCGCTGGGGCACGACGAACGGTTCGGCATCTGGGGTGGACTGTCCGAGCGCGAGCGGCGCAAGCTCAAGCGTCAGGTCGCCTGACGGCGGCACGCCGCGCAGGCGCCGGGGGACGCGACGGTGGTCGATCGTCAGCCGGGTGGTGGGGTCCGCCCGGCTGTGCATGACCGCGTGACGCGCTCCTAGGCCAGCTCGTCGGGATCGACGCCGAGCAGGTTCGCCACCTGTTCGATGATCACGTCGTGCACCAGGTCCGCCAGGTCCTCGCGGTCCATCGCGCGGAACTCCAGCGGCCGCCGGTAGAGCACGATGCGCGGCGGCACCTCCTGCCGGCCCGGTCGCCCGGGCAGCAGCCGTGCCAGCGGCACCTCGCCGTCCTCCAGCACGTCGGAGTCGTAGACGTTGAGGTCGGGCGGGACATCCTCGACCGCGAACTCCACCCCGGCCAGTTCCTTGGCGAACCGCCGTTCGAGCGTCTCGACCGTGTCCAGCACCAGGTCGTCGAAGATCTCGGCCTTCGTGCGGGCGAGCGGCACGGTCGCCGGCACGAGGCGGCCGCGCAGGCCGCGCCCGTGCCGATCCCGGCGCGTCCGCCGCCCCGGGGTGGGGCGGCGGTGGTCAGGACCGGTGGTCAGCGCCTCGCTCACCAGCCCAGAGTAGTCCCGCGGAGCCGCCGGGAAGGCGGCGGATCACCGTTGCCGGCGTGTCGCGACGCCAAGCGGAGCGCGGGAGGCCGTCTGAGCGATAACGTGCCCGCCGTGAGGTCACCACGGCGCTGCTCCCGAAACGGCTGCCCCCGTCAGGCCGTCGCCACGTTGACCTATGTCTACAACGAGTCGACGGCGGTTGTGGGGCCACTTGCGGCATTTGCCGAGCCACATACCTACGACCTGTGCGAGCCGCATGCCCGCAACCTGACCGCCCCGCGCGGGTGGGAGGTGGTCCGGCACGAGGGCGAGTTCTCGCCCCCGCCGCCGACCACCGACGACCTGGTCGCGCTCGCCGACGCGGTCCGGGAAGCGGCACGGCCGGCTCCGCCGCGCCCGGACGGGTTGAACGATGACTCGCAACCGGGACAGCAGACCGGCCGGCGCGGCCACCTCCGCGTCATTCCGCCGACCCACTGACGCGACCGGCCCACCGCGGGATCGTCGGGATCTCGGGTGTCAGTGGCCGAGCAGCCGGTTGAAGGCGGCGGCCCGCCGGGCCGGCCGCCCGGTCCGCGCCTCCGCGGCGTCGGCCGAGGTCATCACCCGCAGCCCGGCGTTCACCCCGAGCCACCGCAGCGGCTCCGGCTCCCAGCGCGGTGACCGGTGCCCCACCCAGGGGAGCGCCGTCAGGTCGCTCTCCACGCCGCGGATGAGATGGGCCAGGGTACGTCCGGCGAGATTGCTCGTGCCCACCCCGTCGCCGACGTAGCCGCCCGCCCACGCCAGCCCGGTGCCCCGGTCCAGCCCCACCGAGGCGGTCCAGTCCCGCGCCACGCCGAGCGGCCCACCCCAGCTGTGGCTCACCGCCACGTCGGGGCCGAGCGCGGGGAAGAGGTCGGCCAGGGTCTGCCGCAGCGAGGCGAAGACCCGCGGCTCGCGGTCGTACTCGGGGCGGATCCGGGAGCGGAAGTGGTACGGCGCGCCGCGCCCGCCGAAGGCCAGTCGACCGTCCACGGTGCGCTGGCCGTAGATGATCAGGTGCCGGTAGTCGGAGAAGGTCTCCCGCCCGGTCAGCCCGATCTGCTGCCACACCGCGTCCGGGAGTGGCTCGGTGGCGATCATCAGGGAGTAGACCGGTGCCACGGCGCGCCGGGCGCCGGGCAGCGACGGGGTGTACCCCTCGGTGGCCCGGACCACGATCGGGGCGCGGACCGTACCGGCGGAGGTGGTGACGATTCCGGGGCGCAGCGCGGTGACCGCGGTCCGCTCGTAGATCGCCACCCCGCGATGTTCCACCGCGCGGGCCAGTCCCCGGACGAGCCGGGCGGGGTGGATGGCGGCGCAGTGCGGCGTGTAGGTCCCGCCGTGCACGCCGTCGGCCCCGCAGCGCGCCGCGGCCTCGGCCGGGCCGAGCAGCGCCAGGTCGTCGTCGCCGAAGCCGTACGCCCGCGCCTCCTCGACCTCCGCGCGGGCCCGTTGCAGCTGCGCCGCGGTGCGGGCCAGCACGACGGTGCCGCCCTTGTCCCAGTGGCAGTCGATCTCCTCGGCGGCGGCGACCCGACCCACTTCGTCCACGGTCGACTGCATGGCGCGCTGCATCGCCACGGCGGCGTCGCGTCCGTGTCGACGGGCGAGCGCCGGTACCGAGGTGGGTAGCAGCGCGGAGCACCAGCCACCGTTGCGGCCGGAGGCCCCGTACCCGGCGATCTCCTTCTCGAGCACGGCGATGCGCAGGGTGGGGTCGGCGGTCGCCAGGTAGTAGGCGGTCCAGAGCCCCGTGTAGCCGCCGCCCACGATCGCGACGTCAACCTCGACGTCGCCGGCGAGAGGTGGTCGCGGCGAGAGGTCGTCGTCTGCCGTGGACATCCAGAAGGAGACGTTCCGGTAGCTCATCGCCGACCCCTCGTCACGTTGATCATGGGCATACGCGCCATGGGGCTGCCCGGAATGTCGCGCGTGTGCCCATGATCAACACCGTGGGACGGTCAGAGGCGCTGCCACGCCTCGGTCAGCACCGTGCGCAGGATCTGCTCGATCTCGTCGAACTGACGCTGGTCGGCGATCAGCGGCGGAGCGAGCTGGATGACCGGGTCGCCCCGGTCGTCCGCGCGGCAGTAGAGCCCCGCCTGGAACAGCGCCGAGGAGAGGAAACCGCGCAGCAGCCGCTCCGACTCCGCCTCGTCGAACGTCTCCTTGGTCGCCTTGTCCTTGACCAGCTCGATGCCGTAGAAGTACCCGTCGCCACGTACGTCGCCGACGATCGGCAGGTCGTTGAGCTTCTCCAGCGTGGCCCGGAACGCGCCCTCGTTGGCCCGGACGTGCCCGACCAGGTCCTCACGGGCGAAGACGTCGAGGTTGGCGAGCGCCACCGCGCAGGAGACCGGGTGCCCGCCGAAGGTGATGCCGTGGGCGAACATCTCGGTGTCGTTGAGGAACGGCTCGATCAGCCGGTCCGAGGCGATCATCGCGCCGAGCGGGGAGTAGCCGGACGTGATGCCCTTGGCCGTGGTGATGATGTCGGGCTGGTAGCCGTAGCGCTGGGCGCCGAAGTATTCACCGAGCCGGCCCCACGAGCAGATCACCTCGTCGGAGACGAGCAGCACGTCGTACGCGTCGCAGATCTCCCGCACGCGCTCGAAGTAGCCGGGCGGCGGCGGGAAGCAGCCGCCCGAGTTCTGCACCGGCTCCAGGAAGACCGCGGCGACGGTTTCCGGTCCTTCCCGCTCGATCGCGCGGCCGATCTCGTCCGCCGCCCACCGGCCGAACGCCTCCGGCGAGTCGCCGTGCTCCGGGGCCCGGTAGAAGTTGGTGTTCGGCACCTTGATGCCCCCCGGCACGAGCGGCTCGAAGTCGCTCTTGATGCCCGGCAGGCCGGTGATCGACAGGGCGCCCATCGAGGTGCCGTGGTAGGCGATGTAGCGGCTCACCACCTTGTGCTTGGTGTGCTTACCCGTGCGCTTGAAGTACGCGCGGGCCAGCTTCCACGCCGATTCGACCGCCTCCGAGCCGCCCGTCGTGAAGAAGACGCGATTGAGGTCTCCCGGTGCCAGCCCGGCGATCCGGTCGGCCAGCTCGATCGCCGTCGGGTGGGCGTACGACCAGAGCGGGAAGTAGGCCAGCTCCGCGGCCTGCTTCGCGGCGGCCTCGGCCAGCTCCGTGCGGCCGTGCCCCGCGTTCACCACGAAGAGCCCGGCCAGCCCGTCGAGGTAGCGGCGGCCCTGTGAGTCCCAGATGTACGCGCCCTCGCCGCGGACGATGGTGGGCACCTCGCCGTCGCGGTAACTGGACATCCGGGTGAAGTGCATCCACAGGTGGTCGGTGGCGTTGGCCATGTCAGCCCCATCGCGTTGTCGGGCCGGTTTTCGGGTTGCGGCCGGCCGCTCTGATCACGGTTATCGCACACCCATCCCGGCTCGCGCAAGTGTTACCGGCAGCGACAGCCCTATCTCGCGACGAAATCAGTGGTGCTAGCGCCACAGTGCAACGGATTACGCGGTGCCCCACTGATAGGTCTGTTTCCGCAGCTTGAGATAGACGAACGCCTCCGTCGAGATCACGCCCTCCACCGCGCGCAGCCGCTGCAGGATCTCCAGCAGGTGGTCGTCGTTGCGGCAGACCACCTCGGTGAGCAGGTCGAACGAGCCGGCGGTGATCACCACGTAATCGACCTCGACCAGTTCGGCGAGGCGATCCGCCACCTTCTCCAGATCGCCCGAGGTGCGCAGTCCGATCATCGCCTGCCGCGGGAAGCCGAGCTGCAGCGGATCGGTCACCGCCACGATCTGCATGACGCCGGTGTCGAGCAGGCGCTGCACCCGCTGCCGTACCGCCGCCTCGGAGAGTCCGACCGCCTTCCCGATCGCCGCGTACGGGCGCCGACCGTCCTCCTGCAGCTGCTCGATGATCTGTTTGGCGACGTCGTCGAGGAGGGGGTTCGTCCCCTCCCGGAGCGTGACCCGGCGACCGTTGCCGCGCCGGTCGTCGTTGTGCCGAGTGCCCATTCGTCTCCCCGTCCGCCTCTGGTTGATGCCCCACGCGTCGTCGAGCCGATCGGCGCCGCCGACGGTCGCGCCGATTCTGGCGTATTTCGTAGCCGTCCGCGATATCCGCAACGGAATCCCTTGTGATGGCCGTTACAGCATGTCAAGATCTGACGTCTGATCTGATGCTGGCCTACGCCGACCGACTGCACTGCCGACACGTCGATCGCCCCCTCAGGAGCCGCCATGCGCAAGCGACTTGACCCACCGTCCTCACCGGAAGCAGCGGCTCTTCTCACGGTGTCGCGCGTGTCGCGGCGCTCCGTCATGCGTGGCGTCCTCGCCTCCGGGGCGCTGCTCGGCACCGGCGCCGCGCTGACCGCCTGCGGCACCGAAGGCGCGAAGAAGGCCGAGGGAAGCTGCGTCAGCGACGACCTCTCCGCCGGAGAGAAGACCATCAACTTCTCCAACTGGCCACAGTACATCGACGTCGATGACAAGGATGAGGCCAAGCACCCCAGCCTCGTGGCCTTCCAGGAGAAGACCGGCATCCAGGTCACCTACAACGAAGACGTCAACGACAACAACGAGTTCTTCGGCAAGGTGCGCAACCAGCTCGCCGGCTGCCAGTCCACCGGGCGGGACCTCATCGTCCTGACCGACTGGATGGCGGCGCGCATGATCCGGCTGGGCTGGCTGCAGAAGCTCGACAAGAAGAACCTTCCGAACGTCGAGAGCAAGCGGCTGCTGTCGCTGCGCGCCCGCTCCTTCGACACCAACGACGAGTACAGCGTCCCGTGGCAGTCCGGACTCGCCGGCATCGCCTACAACGGCACCGCGACCACGGAGGTGCGCAGCATCGACGACCTGCTCACCCGCCCCGACCTCAAGGGCAAGGTGACGGCGCTGAGCGAGATGCGCGACACCATGGGGCTGCTGCTGCAGTCGAACGGGCACGACCCGGCCAAATTCACCGACGCGCAGTTCGACGACGCGTTGGAGAAGCTGCGCAAGGCGGTCGCGCGCGGTCAGATCCGCCGGTTCACCGGCAACGACTACGCCCCGGAGCTGGCCAAGGGCGACATCGTCGCCTGCATCGCCTGGTCCGGCGATGTCGTCCAGCTCGCCGGCGACAACCCGAAGGTGCAGTTCGTCGTGCCCGAGGCCGGCGCGATGCTCTTCTCGGACAACATGCTCGTGCCGAACAAGTCCAGCCACAAGAGCAACGTCGAGAAGCTCATGGACTACTACTACGACCCGAAGGTGGCGGCCGAGGTCGCCGCGTCGGTCAACTACATCTGTCCGGTCGAGGGCGCCAAGGCGGAAGCCGAGAAGATCGACCCGGCGCTCGCGGCCAACCCGCTGATCTTCCCGGACGACGCGATGCTGGCCCGGACGAAGGTCTTCATGGCGCTCACCGAAGCACAAGAACGGTCGTACGAGCAGAAATTCCAGCAGGTGATCGGGGCCTAGTCGACGATGCCAAACAACGGGCCGGCGGGCGATCTGCGCCTGGCAAACGTAACCAAGCGGTTCGGGATCTTCACCGCGGTGGACGATCTCAGCCTCACCATCCCGCAAGGGTCGTTCTTCGCGCTGCTGGGCGCCTCCGGCTGCGGCAAGACCACCACCCTGCGCATGGTCGCCGGCCTGGAGCAGCCCACGTCGGGACAGCTGCTCCTCGGCGGGGAGGACATCAGCCGGCTGCGGCCGTACAAGCGGCCGGTCAACACCGTGTTCCAGAGCTACGCGCTCTTCCCGCACCTCGACATCTTCGAGAACGTCGCGTTCGGCCTGCGCCGGCGCGGCGTACGGGACATCGCGGCGCAGGTCGCGCGGATGCTGTCGCTGGTGCAGCTGGAGGGGTACGGCAAGCGCCGGCCCAACCAGCTCTCCGGCGGCCAGCAGCAGCGGGTGGCGCTCGCCCGGGCACTGATCAACCACCCGCAGGTGCTGCTCCTCGACGAGCCGCTCGGCGCCCTCGACCTCAAGCTGCGCCGGCAGATGCAGATCGAGCTCAAGCGGATCCAGACCGAGGTCGGCATCACCTTCGTGCACGTCACCCACGACCAGGAGGAGGCCATGACCATGGCCGACACCGTCGCGGTGATGAACGCGGGCAAGATCGAGCAGCTCGGCGCGCCCGCCGACATCTACGAATTCCCGGCGACCGCCTTCGTGGCGAACTTCCTCGGCCAGTCGAACCTGCTGGCCGGCTCGGCCGTCGGCAACAACGGCGCCGACGTGCTCGTCGACGCGTACGGGTCGCGGTTCTCGGTGCCCGCCGCCCGCGCGCGGCTCAACCACGGCGAGGTCTACCTCGGCGTACGCCCGGAGAAGCTGGCCCTCGCGGCGGACCGCGACCGGGTGCCCGCGGGCCATCAGGCGGTCGACGGCGTGGTCACCGACTCCTCGTACGTCGGGGTCAGCACGCAGTACCTGGTCCGCACCGCCTGGGGCACCGAGCTCGCGGTCTTCGCGCCGAACAGCGGCGCCGACGGGCAGGTGCCGACCGGAACGTCCGTCGTCGCGCACTGGAACCCGGCCCACGCCTTCCTGCTCCACCGCGAGGCGGGGGCCGGCGACCGTACCGCGCCGGTGCCCAACGAGCCGGACGCGCTGGCAGCCACGTCATGAGCACCCTTTCCCATCTCGGCGCCCCGGTCGGGTCGCCGCAGGACACGGTCAAGGCGCCGGTCGCCGGGCGCCCGCCCCGCCGGCTCCTGCCCTACCTGCTGCTGTTGCCCGGCGCGCTGTGGCTGACGCTCTTCTTCGCGGTGCCGGCCTTCCAACTCGCCGCGACCAGCCTCTACGACCCGGCCGGCTCGCTCGACCTGGGTTACGCGATGACCTGGTCGTTCAGCAACTACCCGGACGCCCTGGCCGCGTACTGGCCGCAGTTCCTGCGGTCCTTCGTCTACGCCGGCATCGCGACGATCCTCGCCGTGCTGCTCGGCTACCCGCTGGCCTACGCCATCGCGCAGAAGGCCGGCCGGTGGAAGAACCTCATGCTGGTCTGCGTCATCGCGCCGATGTTCACCAGCTTCCTGGTCCGCACGCTCGCCTGGAAGACGATCCTGTCGGACACCGGCTGGCTGGTGGGCATGCTGCGGGATCTGCATCTACTCGCTCCCGACGGCCGGCTGCTCGCCACCCCGATCGCGGTGGTGCTCGGCCTTACCTACAACTTCCTGCCCTTCATGGTGCTGCCGCTCTACGCCAGCCTCGAGCGGCTCGACATGCGGCTGCTGGAGGCGGCGAGCGACCTCTACGCCAGCCCGGTCCGCGCCTTCCGCAAGGTGACCCTGCCGTTGTCGATGCCGGGCCTGGTCGCGGGAACGCTGCTCTTGTTCATCCCGGCGTCCGGCGACTACATCAACGCCGAACTGCTCGGCACCCCGAACGAATACATGATCGGCAACGTCATCGACTCGGCGTTCCTGGTGCGGCTCGACTATCCGCAGGCAGCGTCGCTCTCCTTCCTGTTCATGGCCGTGGTCCTGGCGATCGTGTTCGTGTACGTGCGCCGGGCCGGCACCGAGGAGGTGCTCTGAATGGCGCGCGTCGGGCGCTGGGTCGCCGAGCGCTGGGTGTTCGCCCTCGCGCTGCTCGTGCTCGGCTACCTCTTCCTGCCGATCGCGGTGGTCGCCGCGCTCTCCTTCAACCGGCCGTCGAACCGGCTCTCGTACGACTTCCACGAGTTCACCCTCGACAACTGGCTCAACCCCTGCGGGCCCGGGGCGATGTGCTCGTCGGTCTGGCTCAGCGTCCAGATCGGACTGATCTCCACGCTCATCGCCACCCTGCTCGGCACGCTGATGGCCTTCGCCATGGTGCGACACCGCTTCCGCGGCCGGGCCGCCACCAACCTGCTGATCTTCCTGCCGATGGCCACCCCCGAGGTCGTCATGGGCTCCTCGCTGCTCGCGCTCTTCGTCGGCGCGGGGATCCCGCTCGGCTTCTGGACCGTCGTGATCGCCCACGTCATGTTCTGCGTCTCCTTCGTGGTGGTCACCGTGAAGGCCCGCCTCGCCGGCCTGGACAGCCGTCTGGAAGAGGCGGCGATGGACCTGTACGCCAGTGAGTGGCAGACCTTCCGCCGGATCACCCTTCCGTTGGTCTTCCCGGGCATCCTCGCGGCGGCGCTGCTCTCCTTCTCCCTCTCCTTCGACGACTTCATCATCACCAACTTCAACGCTGGCAGCTCGAACGTCACCTTCCCGATGTACGTGTGGGGCGCCGCGCAGCGCGGAATCCCGCCCCAGGTGAACGTGATCGGCACCGCCATGTTCGTGATCTCGCTGCTGCTCGTGCTGGCCAGCTCGGTCCGACGGCGGCGCGGCGTCGCCGCCTGACCGCCGTACCCGGATTCCGTACCCGGAAAGGTTTTCCATGCGCATCCTTCTGGTCGGCGCCGGCGGCGTCGGCTCCGCCGCCGTCGCCATCGCGGCCCGACGATCCTTCTTCGAGACGATGGTGGTGGCCGACTACGATCTCGGCCGGGCGTCGCGGGCCGTGGCTCCGTTCGACGACCGGTTCGTGGCCGCCAAGGTCGACGCCTCCTCCGCCGAGGCGGTGACCGCGCTCTGCCGGGAACACCGCATCACCCACGTTTTCAACGCCGTCGACCCGCGCTTCGTCATGCCGATCTTCTCCGGGGCGCTCGCCGCCGGGGCCGACTATCTCGACATGGCGATGTCGCTCTCCCGCCCCCACCCCGACGCGCCGCATTCCGAGTGCGGGGTCAAGCTCGGCGACGAGCAGTTCGCGGGCGCCGAGTCGTGGGCCGACGCCGGCCGGTTGGCGCTGGTCGGCATCGGCGTCGAGCCCGGCCTCTCCGACATCTTCGCCCGCTACGCCGCCGACGAGCTCTTCTCCTCCATCGACGAGGTCGGCGTCCGCGACGGGGCCAACCTGGTGGTCGACGGCTACGACTTCGCGCCGTCGTTCTCCATCTGGACCACCATCGAGGAGTGCCTCAACCCGCCGGTGATCTGGGAAGCCGATCGCGGCTGGTTCACCACGCCGCCGTTCAGCGAGCCGGAGGTCTTCGACTTTCCGGAGGGGATCGGCCCGGTCGAGTGTGTCAACGTGGAGCACGAGGAGGTGCTGCTGATTCCGCGCTGGGTGCCGGCACGTCGCGTGACGTTCAAGTACGGCCTCGGCAACGAGTTCATCGAGGTGCTCAAGACGCTGCACAAGCTCGGGCTGGACTCGACGAAGCCGGTGCAGGTCGGGGGAGCGTCGGTGTCGCCGCGCGACGTGGTGGCCGCCTGCCTGCCCGATCCGGCGACGCTCGGCGACAAGATGCGGGGCAAGACCTGCGCCGGCACCTGGGTGACCGGGACCGGCAGGGACGGCGCGCCGCGCGAGGTCTACCTCTATCACGTGGTCGACAACGAGTGGTCGATGCGGGAGTACGGCCACCAGGCGGTGGTCTGGCAGACGGCGATCAACCCGGTGGTGGCGCTGGAGCTGCTCGCCTCCGGCGCGTGGTCGGGGACCGGAGTGCTCGGCCCGGAGGCGCTGCCGCCGAAGCCCTTCCTCGACCTGCTCACCGCGTACGGCTCCCCGTGGGGCCTCCGCGACCAGTAGCCCCCCGCCGTCCCTCCCCGCGCCGCCTCGCGACGCCTCTACTCGTCGATCAAGGGCATATTCTCGTGGTTTGATCTCCAATCATGTGAATACGTCCTTGATCGACGCGAAAGCCCTTGATCGACGGAAGCAACTCGGAGGCGCCGTGCGCTACGGACCGATGTACGGGCCCGACGTGACGTTCCTCGGCGTCGAACGCTGCACCGTGGCGCAGCCCGAGACGTACGCCGACGCGGACGTCGTCATCGTCGGGGCGCCCTTCGACGGTGGCACGTCACACCGTCCCGGCACCCGCTTCGGGCCGGCCGCCATGCGTCAGGCCTGCTACCTGCCGCACGATGGATCCCGACCCTCCCTCGCGCTGCGGGTCGACGCGCTCCAGGATCTGACCGTCTACGATGCCGGCGACGTCGAGATGTTCGCCGGCGACATCGAACGCTCGCTCGGCGCGCTGGAGTCAGCGGTGCACGCCGTCGCGAGCGCCGGCGCGATCCCGATCATCCTCGGCGGCGACCACACCATCGCCCTCCCCGACGCGACCGGGGTGGCCCGGCACCTGGGCTTCGGGCGGGTGTCCCTGGTGCACTTCGACGCGCATGCCGACACCGGCGACGTCGAGTTCGGTTCGCTCTACGGCCACGGGCAGCCGATGCGCCGGCTCATCGACTCGGGCGCCGTGCGGGGCGACCGGTTCCTGCAGATCGGGTTGCGCGGCTACTGGCCGGGCCCCGACACGTTGACATGGATGGCCGCACAGCGGATGCGGTCGTACGAGATGACCGAGATCGTGGCGCGCGGCCTGGACCATTGCCTCACGGATGCGTTCGCGATCGCCGTGGACGAGTGCGACGGGGTCTTCCTCTCCGTCGACGTCGACGTGGTCGATCCCGGCATGGCGCCCGGCACCGGCACCCCGGAGCCGGGCGGGCTGACCGCCCGGCAACTGCTCGACGCCGTACGGCGCTGCTGTTACGAGCTGCCCGTGGTGGGAGTGGACATCGTGGAGGTGTCTCCGCCGTACGACCACGCCGAGATCACCGCCTACCTGGGTAACCGGGTCGTGCTCGAGGCCCTCAGCGCGATCGCCCGACGCCGCCGCGACGCGGCCGACGGCACCCGCTGGGACCCGACCCAACCCCTGCTCGACGCCCGCTGACCCCGCTCGGCCCTCCGTTCGCGTCGATCTTGCAGTTGTGGCCTTCCTTTCGTGATGGATAGACCGCCTTTGCGAGGGCCGGATGTGCAAGATCGCGCAGAGGTAGCACGTTCGAGCATGATCAGGTCGTTCTCCACAGTCGGGTTCGCTGTCCACAGGACGGGCTGGTGTGGGTGGAGTCGCATCAGGGCCGCGCGGATGCTTCGGCGACATGGAGCTGCTACGAGGACGGCACGCGCCTAGTAGGCGGGTCCTGCGCGGGCGGGTGGAGCGGTCTGAGCTCCGCCGCGTGACGCGCGGGGTCTACGCCGAAGGTCCGCCCGTGGTGGGGGTGCCCGCCGACGACGAGCACCTGCGCGCATTGTTTCTGCGACTACCGGCGGAGGCGATGCTCGGTCGGGAGAGCGCCGCGCAGCGCCTGGGGTTCGGGGTACTGCGTGCGCATGCGATTCACGTCGTGGTGCCGCCCGGCGTCGCGCGTCCTCGTATCCCGGGAATCGTCGTGCACCATGAAGTTCTGCCTATTGTCGAACCCGTGCTCGTGGGCGGCATACCGTGTGTGCCGGCGGCCCGCTGCGCGGTAGATCTGGCGCGCACCGTGCGTCGGTTGGACGCGCTTCCGGTGCTGGACGCGGTTCTTCGCGCCGGAATGTGCGATATCGACGATCTTCTCGCGGAGGTCGTGCGACATCAGGGGTTGCGCGGTGTACGGCAGGCACGCGAGCTGGTGCCCCTGGCGGATGGCCGGGCCGAGTGTCGCCAGGAGAGCCAACTGCGGTTGGTGCTCATCGACGGCAAGCTGCCGCCGCCCGAGCCCCAGGTCTGGGTCGCCGACCGGTACGGGGTCCGGCTGTATCGGATCGACCTGGGATATCGGGAACGCCGCATCGGTGTGGAGTACGACGGCGGCACGCACCTCGACCGCGACCGGCTGCGGCATGACCGAGAGCGCTCCAACTGGCTTGCGGCCAACGGCTGGATCATGCGCCACTTCACCGACCGTGACCTCTACCGCCGCCCCGGATACATCGTCGACACGATGCGAGCAGTGTTGCGTCCCTAGTCCGCGATCTTGCAGTTGTGGTCCGAATATTTGCCCCGAACTGGGACATAAAGAGGACCATAACTGCAGGATCGACGCAAAGGGGCGGGTGGGTGGGCGGGGACTCAGGGTAGGGCGGCACGCTCCTCGTCGGTGAAGACGCGGGAGCGGATCAGGAAACGCACCCCCTCTGGCGCTTCCAGCGAGAATCCGCTGCCCCGTCCGGGCACCACGTCCACGGTCAGGTGAGTGTGGCGCCAGAGCGCGAACTGTGACGCGGACATCCAGAACGTCACCGGCTCGGCGACCCCCTCGATGGAGAGCGACGCGAGCAGCACGTCGGACGAGCCGGTGCGGAACTCGCCCGCCGGGTAGCACATCGGCGCGCTGCCGTCGCAGCATCCGCCCGACTGGTGAAACATCAGCGGGCCGTGGGTGCCCCGCAGCGACCGGATCAGCTCGGCCGCCGCGGGGGTGAGATCGACTCGGGAGACCATCGTCGGGCCTAGAAGAAGCCGAGCTTCTTGGGGGAGTAGCTGACCAGGAGGTTCTTGGTCTGTTGGTAGTGCTCCAGCATCATCTTGTGGTTCTCCCGGCCGATGCCGGACTGCTTGTAGCCGCCGAACGCCGCGTGCGCCGGGTAGGCGTGGTAACAGTTGGTCCAGACCCGACCGGCCTGGATGTTGCGGCCCGCGCGGTAGGCGGTGTTCATGTCGCGGGTCCAGACGCCGGCGCCGAGGCCGTAGAGGGTGTCGTTGGCGATCTTGATGGCGTCGGTGAAGTCGGTGAAGGCGGCGACCGACACGACCGGGCCGAAGATCTCCTCCTGGAAGACCCGCATCGAGTTGTCGCCCTCGAAGATCGTGGGCTGCACGTAGTAGCCACCCGACAAATCCCCACCGAGGTCGGCCCGCTCACCGCCGGTCCGCACCTTCGCCCCCTCCTGCCGGCCGATGTCGAGGTAGGACAGGATCTTTTCGAGCTGGTCGTTGGAGGCCTGCGCGCCGATCATCGTGTCGGTGTCGAGCGGGTGTCCCTGTTTGATCGCCTCGACCCGTGCGGTCGCGGCGGCCATGAAGTAGTCGTAGTGGCCCTGCTGCACCAGCGCCCGCGACGGGCAGGTGCAGACCTCGCCCTGGTTGAGGGCGAACATGGCGAAGCCCTCGAGCGCCTTGTCGAAGAAGTCGTCCCGGTGCGAGCTGACGTCTTCGAAGAAGATGTTGGGGCTCTTGCCGCCCAGTTCCAGCGTGACGGGTTTGATGTTCTCGCTGGCGTACTGCATGATCAGCCGCCCGGTGGTGGTCTCGCCGGTGAACGCCACCTTCGCCACCCGCGGACTCCTCGCCAGCGGCTTGCCGGCCTCGACGCCGAAACCGTTCACGATGTTGACGACGCCGGCCGGGAGCAGGTCGGCGATGAGGCTCATCCACAGGTGGATGGAGGCCGGAGTCTGTTCGGCCGGCTTGAGCACGACCGCGTTGCCGGCGGCCAGCGCGGGGGCCAGCTTCCAGGTCGCCATGAGCAGCGGGAAGTTCCACGGGATGATCTGCCCGACCACGCCGAGCGGCTCATGGAAGTGGTAGGCGACGGTGTCGTCGTCGATCTCGCCGAGGCTCCCCTCCTGGGCGCGGATGGCGCCGGCGAAGTAGCGGAAATGGTCGATGGCGAGCGGGATGTCCGCGGCCAGCGTCTCCCGGACCGGCTTGCCGTTCTCCCAGGTCTCGGCGACGGCGAGGAGTTCGAGGTTCGCCTCCATCCGATCCGCGATCTTGTTGAGGATGTTGGCCCGCTCGGCTACGGAGGTGCGTCCCCAGGCGTCGGCGGCGCCGTGCGCGGCGTCGAGCGCCAGATCGACGTCCTCCGCGGTGCCGCGGGCGATCTCGGTGAACGGCTGTCCGGTGACCGGCGTGGGGTTCTCGAAGTACTGGCCACGGACCGGCTTGACGTACTCGCCGCCGATCCAGTGGTCGTAGCGGGACTCGTATGAGGTGGGCGCGTCGTACAGGGTCATGGCTGTGCCTCCCGACGTCGTGCGGTGATGCGCGGAGGCTAGTAACCGCGACGTTGCATCCACGTTGCGTCGTGCGGCATCGCGTACTCCGTGGCGAGCTGGCGGGCCCGGTGCAGCGCGAGGGGGCGGCGCGGCGAGCCCGGGGGCAACACGCGGGCCAGTGCCTCCCACACCTCCAGGTCGTCGGCGCCCCACGGCGCGCGGATCCAACCGTCGAGCAACGCGGGGTCGCCTTGCGCCAGCACCGCGGCCCGGAGCTGGCCGTCGACCAGGCGACGGAGCCGGGCCACTCCCGGCGCGTCCGACCCGGGCAGGAGCGGACCCGGGTACGCCTCCAGTGCCGCCGCCACCCGTCCCTGCTCCAGGAGTCGCGTGACGGCGTGGAAGTCGGCGTCGAGCGGAACGCGCAGCCGGTAGGGGCGGGAGTCGAGCAGCGTCGGGTCGAGGATGCGGCGCAGTCGGGAGAGCTCGGCCCGCAGCGTGACGGGATGCAGCAGGTCGTCGCCGTAGAGGTCGAGGCCGAGCTGTTCGCCGCTGCGCCCCTCCGGATGGCAGAGCAGCAGGACGAGCAGCTCGCTGTGGCGGCGGCCGAGCCGGATCCGCTGACCGTTGACGGTCAGCACGGCCTCGTCGCGGCCGAGGGCCGAGACGATGGCCGGCGCCGGGGTGGCGGCCGCCACGCTGGCGAGATAGGACTCGGCGGCGCGGGCGGTCGCCTGGACCAGCGCGAGACTGTGCGGGTTGGCGAGATGGTCCCCGCCGGTCACGTCGATCGCGCCGAGCAGCCGCCCGGTCGTCGGGTCGTGGATCGGGGCGGCGGCGCAGGTCCAGGGCTGGACCTGGCGGCTGAAGTGTTCGGTGGCGAAGATCTGCACGGAGTGGTCGACGGCGAGCGCGGTCCCCGGCGCGTTCGTCCCGGCGTGCCCTTCGTCCCACCGGGCGCCGGCCACGAAGTTCATCCGCTCGGCCTTGCGCAGCACGTTGGCGTGCCCCTCGACCCAGAGCAGCCGGCCGTGCGCGTCGCAGACCGCCATCAGGTGTTCGCCGTCCTCCGCGATGCCGCCGAGCAGTTCGCGGAAGACGGGGAGCGCCCGGACGAGCGGATGCCCGGCCCGGTACGCCTCCAGCGCGTCGTCGCTGAGGTCGATCGGCGCGGTCGTGTCCGGGTTGACGAGCGCGCCGGCCGAGCGGCGCCAGGAGTCGGCGACCACGTCCCGGACCTGTGCGGGCACGCGTCCCGCCGCGACGAACGCCTCATGGGCGCGGCCGACCTGGCCGATCCGCTCGGCCGGGTCGGCGCCGATACGCAGGGCGAGCCACGGATTGGACACCAGTCCTGATTACTCCATTTTGCGCGATCTTGCAGTTGTGGTGCCTCGCATAGACCGTGAATAGCGATGATTCTGGCACCACAGCTGCAAGATCAACGGGCTAGGCGGCGGGCCCGGTCACCGCGGCCAGCGGCAGCCCGTCGACGGCGGCGAACCGCCGCTTCTGCAGATCTTCCGACAGCGACATGCTCAGACCTCGATCGCGTGCATCACGTGCTTGATCCGCGTGTAGTCCTCGAGGCTGTACATCGACAGATCCTTGCCGTGCCCCGAGTGCTTGAAGCCACCGTGCGGCATCTCCGACACGAACGGGATGTGCGTGTTGACCCAGACGCAGCCGAAGTCGAGGCGCCGGGTCATCCGCATCGCCCGACCGTGGTCCTTCGTCCAGACCGACGCGGAGAGGCCGTACTCGACGCCGTTCGCCCAGCGCACCGCCGCGTCCTCGTCGTCGAAGCGCTGCACCGTGATGACCGGTCCGAACACCTCGTCCTGGATGATCTCGTCCTGCTGCCGGACCCCGGACACGACGGTGGGGGCGTAGAAGTAGCCGCGGTCGCCGACCCGCCCGCCACCGGCCTGGATGGCGGCGTGGTCCGGGAGCCGGTCGACGAACCCGGCGACCCGGGCGAGCTGGTTGGCGTTGTTGAGCGGTCCGTAGAGCACGTCCGCGTCGTCCGGCGTGCCGGTCCTGGTGTTTCGCGCCTGCTCCGCGAGCGCCGCGACGAAGTCGTCGTAGACGCCCGGACCGGCGAGCACCCGGGTCGCCGCGGTGCAGTCCTGGCCGGCGTTGAAGTAGCCGCCCACCGCGATCGCCTCGGCGGCCGCGGCGATGTCCGCGTCGTCGAAGACCAGCACGGGCGCCTTGCCGCCGAGTTCCAGGTGGGTCCGCTTGAGATCCGTCGCGGCGGCCGAGGCCACCTCCATGCCCGCGCGGGTCGAGCCGGTGATCGACACGAGTTGCGGGGTCGGGTGGGAGACCAGGTTACGGCCGGTGTCCCGGTCGCCGCAGACGACGTTGAGCACGCCCGGCGGGAGAAACTCGGCGGCGATCTCCGCGAGCAGCAGCGTCGACACCGGGGTGGTGTCCGAGGGCTTGAGCACGACGGCGTTGCCCGCGGCGAGCGCCGGGGCAATCTTCCAGACCGCCATCATCAACGGGTAGTTCCAGGGGGTGACCTGGGCGCAGACGCCGATCGGCTCGCGGCGCACGTAGGAGGTGTGCCCGGCCATGTACTCGCCGGCCGACTTGCCTTCCAGCAGCCGGGCCGCGCCCGCGAAGAACCGGAAGTGGTCGACGGCGGGCGGCAACTCCTCGTCGGCGGTGAGCTGACGCGGCTTGCCGGTGTTGCGTACCTCCGCGTCGACCAGGTCCGCGGCGCGCGTCTCGACCGCGTCGGCGAGCTTGAGCAGCGCCCTCTGCCGTTCGGCCGGCGTCGCGTCCCGCCACCCCTCGAAGGCCGTCGCCGCCGCCGTCATCGCGGCGTCGATGTCCGCGGCACCCGAGATCGGGGCCTGCGCGAACACCTCGCCGGTGCATGGGTCGATCAGGTCGCTGTATGCCCCGTCCACCGGGTCGACGTACGCCCCGTTGACGAAATTGCGCAGCACGTGCTTGTCACTCATGTCGGATCTCCCGCAGGGTGGCCTAGGTCGAGGCTTGCAGAGGTAATCGCAACCTTCCCGCCATCTTCTCGACTGAATTCGCGGCAGACAAGGGCATTAAGCAACTGTTTCCGTGAGGGAGTGCCTCGTCTAGGCTGCCAGACGTGGACCCTGTCTCGTTCTACGTAGCCGGCCAACCCGCCGCCAGCGACGACACGGTGACGATCCGGCACCCGTACGACGGGCGGGTGGTGGGGCGCACCAGTAATGCCACCCCCGACCAGGTCGAGACGGCGGTCGCCGCCGCCGTCGCGGTCGGCGCCGAGGCCGCCGCGCTCCCCGCCCACGTCCGCGCGGCGGCGCTCGACCACGTCTCGCGCCGCCTCGCCGAGCGGACCGACGAGATCGCCCGGCTGATCACCGGCGAGAACGGCAAACCGCTGAAATGGGCGCGCGCCGAGGTCGCCCGCGCCGTCTCCACCTTCCGCTGGGCCGCCGAGGAGGCGCGGCGCTTCTCCGGCGAGCTGCAGCGGCTCGACACCGACCCCGCCGCGACCGGCCGCCTCGCCCTCGTACGCCGGGTGCCCCGTGGCCCGGTGCTCGGCATCGCACCGTTCAACTTCCCGCTCAACCTGGTCGCACACAAGGTCGCCCCGGCGCTGGCGGTCGGCGCGCCGATCGTGCTCAAGCCCGCGCCCGCGACCCCGCTCTCGGCGCTGCTGCTCGGCGAACTGATCGCCGAGACCGGCCTGCCGAAGGGCGTCTTCTCCGTGCTGCCGCTCCCCAACGACCGGACCGCCGAGTTGGTCCGCGACCCCCGTCTACCGGTCGTGTCGTTCACCGGTTCCGGTCCGGTCGGCGCGCAGATCCGCCGGGCGGTGCCCGACAAGCACGTCACACTCGAACTCGGCGGCAACGCCGCCGCGGTCATCTGCGAGGACTGGAACGGCGACGAGGACCTGACGTGGGCGGCGCAGCGGATCGCCACCTTCTCCAACTACCAGGCCGGACAGAGCTGCATCGCGGTGCAGCGGGTCTACGTGCACGAGTGGCTCTACGACGCGTTCCTGCCCCGGCTGGCCGGAGCGGTCGAGGCGTTGCGCCAGGGCGACCCGGCGGACGACACCACGGACGTCGGGCCGCTGATCAACGAAGACGCCGCCCGCCGGGTCGAGGAGTGGGTCGACGACGCCGTGACCGCCGGGGCGAGCCTCGTCGTGAGCGGCCGCCGCGAGGGCGCCTGCTATCCGCCCACCGTGCTGACCGGGGTGCCGGCCGGGGCGAAGGTGCTGACCGAGGAGGTGTTCGGGCCGGTGCTGGTCGTCGAACAGGCCGCCAGCGACGCCGCCGCGTTCGACGCGGTCAACGACTCGGCGTACGGGCTGCAGGCCGGGGTCTTCACGCACAGGCTGGACACCGCGTTCACCGCGCACCGCGCGCTGCAGGTCGGCGGCGTGATCGTGGGCGACGTTCCGTCGTACCGGGCCGACCAGATGCCGTACGGCGGAGTGAAGGGGAGCGGCGTCGGTCGCGAGGGCGTACGCAGCGCGATGGACGACTACACCGAGCCCCGCGTCATGGTCCTGACCGGCCTGAACCTGTGACTACCAGGTCCCGTCGTTCCTGACTCTCGGCACCGTACGGCCGAGGAGCAGGTTGGTCAGCGCTTCGTCGATGTCGGCCCCGAGGAACCACTCTCCGGCCTGGTCGAGGGCGAAGACCCGGCCGTGCTCGTCGACGGCGAGCACGCTGTCGTCTTCCTCCGTGCCGATGGGGAAGAGCCGGGCGCCGAGCACGGTGCCGAAATCGGCGAGGGTGTCGGCGGTGTGCGCGACGGCGGTCGGCGTGATGGCGAGGGGCCGGATGCACACCGCCCCGCCCACTCCGCGCCGGTCGCTGACGAAATCGGGGTAGGCGGCGAGGGCCCGCTCCGCCGCGGGGAAGGCCTCGTGGCGGTGGGTGGCGCCGGCGACCGCGACCACCCGTGCGATCGCGTCGCCGGGCGTGAGGTCGCCGGGCGCCGGCGGCGACTGCTGAGGTGTGGTGGGTTCCGGCGACCGCAGTACGCCGAAGTGGACCAGCGCGTAGCTGCAGGATTCGCAGGGGTGCGCGGACGTGCCGGCCATCGGGTCGCCCGGCTCGCGGACGCGGAACAGCTCGAACTGCGCCCGGTTCAGCAGGTCGGGTGGAACGGTCAGCGCCGGTGGCGCTTCGCCGACCGCCCTCAACTCGGCGTCGTGCGCGTAGAGCGCGTCCGAGATGACGATCAACTCGGCGTGCCGATCGCCG
Organism: Micromonospora sp. NPDC049679; assembly: GCF_040659735.1. Classification (NCBI taxonomy): domain Bacteria; kingdom Bacillati; phylum Actinomycetota; class Actinomycetes; order Micromonosporales; family Micromonosporaceae; genus Micromonospora; species Micromonospora sp. NPDC049679. The sequence goes on along the minus strand of NZ_JBFANZ010000022.1, from coordinate 83,866 downwards.
CCCCGCACCAGGTGCCCCGGCGGCAACCTCTCGAGATAGTCGCGGACCAGCGGGTGGTAGACGAGGTTCTCCTCGCCCTTCGCGCCTGCCGCGCGATGCACCCGGCCCGACACGGTCAGCTGCGCCGTGACGCCGGGAGTGGGCAGCCGTCGGAGGACGGGGCTCGGCGTGAGGGGCGGATTCACCGTGGCGACGACGGCCGACCGTCGGGGCCCGGTGCGAAGCGGCAGCGGCGAGCCCTTCACGCCCTTCCGGAAGTTCTCCACCACGATCGGTGGCGGCGTCCCGTTGGTGACATAGATGTCACCCGTGGACTTGTCGATGATGGTCGTGCTGCCGTCGCCGGGAACACCCCGTTCCTGCGGCAACGGAGTCGCGTACACGGTGTAGCCGACGTCGAACTCCCCGAGCACCGGCGTGCACTCATATCCGCGGTGCAGCGACTCCCGGCGCGCCCACACCGCGGCGATCTGCTCGATCTCGTCGCGACTGAGCATCACCAGGTGCCGTCGTCTTTCACCCTGGGTACGGCGCGGCCGAGCAGGAGATTGGTGAGGGCTTCGTCGATGGTTACGCCGAGGAACCACTCGCCGGCCTGATCGAGCGCGAAGACCCGGCCGTGTTCGTCGACCGCGAGGAGGCTGTCGTCCTCCTCCGTGCCGATGGGAAAGAGCCGTGCGCCGAGCACCGCGGCGAAGTCGGCCAGCGTGTCGGCGCTGTGCGCGGCGGCGCTCGGCCTGATCAGGAACGGCCGGACCCGCACCTGCTCACCGGGGCCCTGGCGGCTGCAAACCAGGCGGGGGAAGGCGTGGATGGTCTGCTCGGCCGCGGGGAACGGCTCGTGCCGGTGGGCGAGCCCGACCACGGACGTGACCTCGCCGACGATTCTGGTGACCGAGATCTGGTTGCTCAGGTCCGGCAGCCGCCAGCCTCCGGCGGTGAGTGCGTGGGCGACCGCGGGTGGGAAGCGGTGCGCGTCGGGCGGGGTCTGCGGCTCTGGCTCGTACTCCTCGGCCCAGGCGAGTTCCGGCCAGTCGAGCGCGCCGAAGTGGACCAGCGCGATGATGCACGATTCGCAGGCGTGCTTGGCGGGTCCGCCGATCGGGTCGCCGGGCTCCCGTACCCGGAAGACCTCCAGCTGGGCCCCGGCGAGCAGCTCGCGCGCGGTTTCCAGGGTCAGCGGCGGTGCCCCGGCCGCGGCGCGCTGCTGGTCGTACTGGTGGAGCACGTCCGACAGGACGATCAGCTCGGCGTGCCGGTCTCCGCCGCGCACGAGGTGCCCGGGGGGCAGTCGGTCGAGGTACCCGCGGACCAGGGGATGGTGGCGCAGCTCCTGATCGCCCTTCGCGCCGTGGGCGCGGTGCACCTGACCCCGCAGGGTCAGATGCGCGGCGATGCTGGGGGTCGACAGCCGGGTGGTGTTGCGGCGGAGGTCGACGGCGGGGTCGGCGGTGCGGACGGGTGCGGGTCGCCGCGCCCGGTGTTCGCGGTACATCTCGTGGATGACCGGTGCGGGGACCGACGGCCAGTAGGTGAGCTCCCCGGTCTCCCGGTCGATGACGGTGCGTGGCCCGTCACCGGGGGCGGCGAGCACGTTCGGCGGCGGAGCGGACCACACGACGTAACCGAGATCGAACTCGTCGAGTTGGGGCGTGTACTCGTGCCCGCGGCGCAGCGACTCCCGATACGCCCAGACGGCCGCGATGCGCTCGGCCTCGTCGCGCATGATCATGAAGCGGTGCCTCCCCTGCCGCCGGTGCTGGCCCGGACGCGGTCCCGAAACTACCGGACGGCCGTGTGGTGCGTCGGCCGGTATCGTCTGGCCGTACCGACGGGTCAATGGTTGCCGGCCGCCGCAAGGCGCTGGCCGCACAAGACGGGGGAGACGCCGGTGGCGCAGGCCGCTGACCGCGATGCCAACCGCGCTCTGCGCGCGCGCTTCGACGAGGTCTATGGGCAGTACGAGCGGCTCCGCTCCGGACTGGATGATCTGCAGCAGCGGTTGGCGAAGCTGCGGGTGAGCGCCAGGTCCGAGGACGGCCACGTGACGGCGACCGTCGGACCCCGCGGCCAACTGGTCGCGTTGGAGCTGGACCCGCGGATCTATCGTGACCACAACGTGGACGCACTCGCCGCCAAGATCACATCGACCATCCAGCAGGCGACGGACCGGGCCACGGCGGCGGTGCAGGAGTTGGTCGGTGGTTATCTGCCGGCCGGCTCGGGCGCCGCCGACTACCTGAAGGACGGCAACTTCGGTTCGCTGCTGCGGCGCACCGACGCGGCCATGCGCGAGGAGGCGGAACGCGATGACTGACGACCTGCTCTGGCTCGATCCGGCCCGCGCGCACCGGGGCGGCGCCGACCTGGCCCACGCCGGCAGGGCCATCACCAACCAGCGGGACGGACTCGGCGCCCAGATCGCGGCCGCGAGCGCCGACCGCCCCTGGGGCAAGGACGACATCGGCGCCGCCTTCGAGAAGACCTACCGCGAGTTCGAAACGATGATCCTGAAGTCGTGGCGGAGCGTCGGCGGCTACGTCGAAGGGCTCGGCGCCAACGTGGTGCAGTCGGTCAACGCCAGTGTGGAGACGGACGCGGCCGCGGCCACCCGGGTCGGAAAGACCGCGGTCTGACTCCGCTGTCCAGTCCTTTCCGGACCCGTCGCCACCGAGGGGGAGGCGTTACCGCGTGACGATCCTGCCGAGTCCGATCCCGCACCCGCTCGACTATTCCCCGTGGGAACTGCCGGGCTGGGTCTACGAGGGCCTCGAATGGGTCATCGGGGTCGAGTGGCCAGAGGGCAACGAGAAAGAGGTCTGGGACCTCGCGGACCAGTGGTTCTCCGTGGCGTCCGCACTGGCCGGTCCGCGCGATGACGCCTTCACCGCCGCGGGCGAGGTGCTCAGCGGGTACGGCAACACCGGCGCGGTCGGCCACGCGTTCGACGCGGCGTGGCGGAAGGTCGCCGACGGGGACGAGGCGGCGCTGATCCTGCTGCTGACCGTCAGCCACGACCTCGGCCAGCTCGTTCAGGAATGCGGCTGCGACATCGAGGGTGCCAAAATCGAGGTGTGGATCCAGATCGGGATCCTCGTCGTCGAGCTGCTCGCCCTGGCCGTCGCGGTGGTCCTCACCGCGGGCGCGGCGTCCCCCGCCGCCGCCGCGGCGATGACCGCCACCCGCACCATCGTCCAGCAGATCTTCCGACGGCTGATCGGCCAACTCGCGAAGAAGACGCTGCGCAAGGGCATCAAGGAAGCGACGGAGAAGGCGGCGAAGGAGGTCACCGAGCGGGGCCTGAAGTCCTTCGCGAAGAAGGCCGGCCTCGAAGGGCTCAAGGAAGCCGGCGAGGAGGTCGGCACCGACCTCGGCACCCAGATCTACCAGAACACGACCGGCCGCCGCGACGGCATCGACCTCGCGTCGGTGGGCATGTCCGCCGCCGGGGGATTCGCCGGCGGTGCCGGGGCCTCCCTCGCCGGACTCGGCGGGCACGCCACCAGCCGGGCCGGTCGCATCGGCGAGAACTTCGCCCGGGAGATGGGCGGCGAGGTGCTCGGCGAGTCCGCGGCCAGCCTCGCCACCGGAGGTCGCCTGCCCGGCCTCGAGGAGCTCGGGCGCGCGGCCACGTCCGGCGCGAGCAGTTCGGGAGTGAGCCAGTCGACGGACGCGCTCAACGCCCGACTCCAGGGGCAGCTGTCCGGTCTGGCCGACACCCCGTCCCTGCCGACGAACCTGTCCGGCCCGGTGGATCTGTCCGGCCCGCCACCGAGCATCGACTCCACGCCGGTCTCGTCCGGGCCATCGGTCTCCTCGGGCCCGCCGGTCTCGGCGTCGTCCTCCTCGTCCTCCTCGGCCGGGCCAGCGCACTCCGGGTCGTCCTATTCGGGCTCGTCGAGCCCGTCGTACGGTCCCGACCCGGTGTCGAGCGGCGCGCCGAGCACCTCCACGTACGCCGGGCCGACCCACTCCGGCGGCTCGGACGTCAGCCTCGCCGGCACGGTGACCGCGGATCCGGTGTCCGCGTCCACGTCCGTCACGGCGGGCGCGGCGGGCGGTGGCGCCTCCGTCACGGCGCAGAGCGGCGGCGGCACGGTCCAGGCCGGGGTGAGCTCGGGCAGCGGCCCGGCTGTCGCCGTGAGTTCTCCCGCGCCCGTGACGGCCCCCGTCAGCGCGGCTCCGGTATCGGCCAGCGCTCCACCGGTGACCGTGGCTCCGCCGCCGACAACGGGCTCCGTCGGCACGTCGCTCGCGTCCTCGACCGCCGCGCCGTCCGTCTCGCCGATGACCTCCGTCTCCGCGTCAACCGGCGTTTCGTCAACGGGCGTCCCGCCGTCCACGGCACCCTCGCCGTCGACCGGCGCCGCACCCTCGCCGTCGACCGGCGCCGCACCGTCGCCGTCGACCGGCTCACCCACCACCTCGACGTCACCGTCCACGGCCGGCGCCCCGTCGACCGCATCCCCGCCCTCGATCGCGTCGCCCTCGACCAACTCGGCCCCGTCGACGTCACCCACGCACGCCGGGTCCCCGTCGACCTCCACATCGGCGTCGACCTCGGCCACGACGGCCACATCGCCGACCACGAACGGCCGAGCGCCGGCCGTCGACACCCAGCCATCCACCGGCGGCACCGCACCATCCCCCCGCAGCGGCCAGAGCCCTCCGCGCCACCCGGTGGACACCTCCGGCAACACGCCGTCCGCCAACAACACCAGCGGCCCGGTGCCCATCGTGATGCCCCCGACCAACGGCCCCGCGCACCGACAGGACGTGCGCGACGAGGGGCCCGAACGACGCGGCTACCGCGGCTACGCGCAACACGCACGCGTCACGCACGAACAGAACCGACGCGACAAAGAAGCGGGGCGCCTGCGCACGGAGGCCGACGACGCTCGCCGGCAGGCGAGCGACTACGCGGCCACCGGGATCGAGCTGACCCGCGCGGGTGACCGGGCGAGGGCCCAGCAGTACCACGACGCCGCGGTTGCCTGGGAGAAGTTCGCGAATGCGCGGGCCGACGAGGCCGAGGCGGTCCTCGCGGGGACCAAGGTCCCGGAGCGGATCCTCATCGACAGCGATGCCGACTTCCAGCGCATCAACGATGACGTCGGAACCCTCGCCGAGGGCGGCGTCGAGACCGGCAACGTCTCCGCGCTGACCGGCACGGACCACCCGCCGTCCGTGGACGCCACCCGACCGTACGGGCAACGCGGTGGGCTGCGTCCGCCGCTGGCGCTGCACCAGGCCGATCTCGAACGGGCGATGCCGCGCGACGCCGACGGCAACGTCGTACGCACGGCGGATCCGCGCCAGGGGCAGTGGTTCGGGCTGGCGAACGACGGCGGCCCGACCATGGACCCGACGCGGGGCATCAACTGCCTGGACTGCTCGCTGTCGTTCTACGAGACCTGGCTCCATGGCCGACCCCGCGTCTCGGCGCCGCGCACCTTCGACGGCTACGAGGTGGGCGACGTCAGTCGACCGCTCGACGGCGAACACGACGGCCCGGGGCGCGTCGAGGACCTCACCGGAGGACGGTTCCAGCAGTTCTCGCCCGACGTGCGGCATCTCGACCCGGCGACGGCGCAACAGGCGGTCTACCAGGGGTATACCGCTCTGCACAACCAGTTGCTCGCGGGCGGGCACGGCTCGTACGCGTTCATCGTGAACAACTGGGAAGGCGGAGGGTCGCACGCCTGGGTCGCGATCAACCAGAACGGCACCATCCTCTACGTCGACCCGCAGCAGGGCCGCATCTCCGAGAACAATCCGTTCTACGCCCACTGGGGAGCGCCCAACAAGCAGAACATCGTGTCCATCGACGCGCTCGTCCTCGACGGCAACGGCGATCCGATGCCGCTCGATGGACGGCCGCAGGGCATGTACAGCGCCCGCCCGCCGATCCCGCCACCCACACCGACCCCGGCTCCGATGCCGCCAGGCCCCGTCGCCGCGGACGCGCCGCCGACCACGACGCCGTCGGTGCCGGTGAGCGCGGCCACCCCGGCGCCCGCGCCGACGCTGGCCAACAACGCGACCTACATCAACCGGCTGCACCTGCTCGACGGGCCCAGCGTCGCTGGGGCAACCACAGCTCCTGCTGGTTCGGTGCCGGAGAACTCACCGCGCGCAGAGTCAGAATCCGGGCTGACGGGTGGTGGCCGGTCGTCCGGCCCATCGCTCGCCGGGATGTCGTCGTCTCCCGGCGCTCCGCCGACTCAGCCGCAGCCGTCCGGCCCGCCACCCCACACCCCGCAGGACGAGGCTGGTCAGGCTGAAGCAGCGCGGCGGGTCCTTGTTGACCTGCCGCGATCGCAGCTTGCCTCGTATCGGCCGCTGCCGACGCTCGGCGGTGCCGACCTGCCGGTGCAGCGCGGAGAAGATGGTCTGATCGAGACGGTCCAGGTCGCGGGCAAGTGGGTTGACGTACCTGATTTCGTTGCCGCACTGCTGGGCCAGCGGGTGACCCTGTGGCGTGAACTGGCGGCGGATCCAGCGGTGTCGGACATTTCGAAGGGAAAAATCCAGCCCTGCGTGTCGGTTGCCGTCGACCGCCGTACCGGGATCGTTTCCGAGGGGCATAACAACCTTGTGGTCATGAAAGGACAGTTGCACCCGGTCGTGCGGGAACGAATTGATGCTTACCTGGCGTGGTGTGCGGAGCACAATGAGGGCAAGGGTCTCCATCCAAGTGATCCGGGTCGGCATTCTGAAATCTATGCGGTGAATGAGTTACTCTGGGAGCGGCAGGCGGCGGGGTTGCCGATCGACCCGTCCGTCTTGAGCGAATTGCGCATCGACAATTATTTTCCGTGGTTCAACCGCGGGACTGGTAAGCCGGCGCCCTGCTGTGCGAACTGTACGGGCATCATCCGTGACGTTCCGTGCAATGCTGGGAAGTTTCTTGATCACCCGCCCGACGAAGGTCAGTTCCTGAATGAGTGAAACACGTATCAACATTGACGATCTCGACTGGGACGATTCGCAACGCGCCATCGTGGACGAGAGGCTGGTCACGGGCGAGGTTGCCGAATACGATGCCAACGGCGAGCTCATCGCGGTAATTGGCTACCGTGACGGGCTGAAGCATGGGTCGGAGTTGCACTACTTCCCGGGCGGGAAATTGCAGTACCGGGGGGAGTGGGCGAATGGGCGCGCTGTTGGGGTGCACCACGCGTGGTACTTGTCGGGCCAGATGGCGGAGGAGCACCACTATTCTGACGAAGGCTGGCCGGTAGAGGTGCTGAAATGGTCTGAGGACGGCACTCTGATCCGGCACTTGGCCGACAACCTGTGACGGTAGCGATCCGAACACGCACATAGGATGCAGCAAGCAGGGGGGACCCGGCCGCGCATCCGTGCGGCGACCCGCCACGATAGCGGCGTGAACACCGATCGGGACTGGCCGAGCACGGTCGAGGCGGCGTTGGCCGTACAGGATCGGCTCCGGCCGCTGGTCGACCTGACCGGGCCGGGCCCCACCGCGCCGGACACGGTCGCCGGCCTCGACGTGGCGTACGCCGAAGACGACAACCGTCTCGCGGCGGCCGTGGTGGTGTTGGACGCCCGGACGCTCGCGGTTGTCGATTCGGCCGTCGCGACGGGCCGGCCCGCTTTCGACTACGTGCCCGGCCTTTTCGCGTTCCGTGAGCTGCCGGCCCTGCTTGCCGCGCTCGACAAGCTCACTGTCGCCCCGGATCTGCTGGTCTGCGACGGCCATGGGCGCGCCCATCCGCGCCGCTTCGGGCTCGCCTGCCACCTGGGCGTGCTGACCGGGCTGCCGTCGATGGGGGTGGGAAAGACGCCGTTGGTCGGCACCTGGGAACCGCCCGCCGAGCATCGTGGGGGGTGGTCGCCGCTGCGCGACGGGACGGAGACGATCGGCCGGGTGCTGCGTACGCGGGACGGGGTGAAGCCGGTCTTCGTGTCGGTGGGGCATCGGATGGACCTGGATAACGCGTGTGCGCGGGTGCTGGCGTTGTCTCCGCGTTACCGGCTGCCGGAGAGCACGCGGCAGGCCGATCAGTTGTGTCGGGCGGCGCTGGCGGGCTCCTGACGTCATGATCGCGGAGAGTTCCGGTCGCCATGGCCACCAGAACTCTCCGCGATCATCGACGGCGTGACCGGCGCCGCACCTGGGCGGGGTGCGCATCGGCGGGGGGTAGCCTGTCCGCCGTGCGTGATGGGACGGGAGGCCAGGTGCAGGTGTCGGTGCGGCGTGGGGCTGCCCGCCTCGCGGCGGTGTTCACCGTGCTGGTTGCCTTCCTGGCGCTCGGCGCGGCGCCGGCCCGGGCGGCCGACGACCGCGTGCAGCTCCGGCTGCCGAGCAGCTTCACCGCCGGGGGAGCCGCCGGCTCGGTGACCGTGGTGGTGACCCGGCGTTCGGACGGCTGCGTGGACGTTCGCACCGGGCTCTTGGTCCGCCTGCCCGGGCTGACCGCGGATCGGCTGAGGGTGGAGGTCGCGCAGGACGGCGACTGGCAACAGGTGGCGCTGACCGGCCGTGGCGACGGCCTGGTGGTGACCGGGCGCACCGCGCCCGAGAAGGACCGGCTCTGCGAGCGCAAGAGCATCGCGATGCGGTATCGGATCGCGTTTCTCGATGGCGCGCCGGGCGGGACCGCGTCCATGGGGGCAGCGGCGTACGCGGCCAGCGGCGCGTTGATCGGTCAGGTCGGCGACAACCGCCGCGTGCGGGGGCCGTCGCCGTCGCCGAGCGCGTCGCCGTCGCCCACCCCCACGCCGTCGGCGACAGCGACGGCCGAGCCGACCGAGGCGGCCGCTGCGCCGCAGCAGACCCCGACGCAGGCTTCGGTGCCCGTCGCCGCGCAGCGGAACGACGGCGGCTTCGGGCTGGGTACGGCCGTGATGCTCGTCGGCGTCGCCATGGTCGGCATCGGGATCGGCCTGCTCGTGCTGCTCCTGCGACGTGGACGCGGCGACCGCGATGACCCCGGCTCCGGCGGCTATCCGTACGTCGTGACACCGCCGCCGTCGCCGTTCGGTGGGGGTGGCGAGAGCCCGACGCTGATCCTGCCGGGGTCCGTCGCCGGGTCACGGCCTGTTGCGCCCGGGCCGCCGCCGGTGCCGCCGTACGACCAGGCGCAGACGATGATCCTGCCGAAGCTGCCCGACTGAGCGGTCGCCGGGGCGCACCGCGCCGGCTCCGATACGCTCAGGCCGTTGGCTAGCGAACGGTTGAGGAGCGAGACATTGTCTGACCTGTCCCGGATCGTCAAGGCGTACGACGTCCGCGGCACCGTCCCGGACCAGCTGAACGAGACGGTGGCGCGCGCCCTTGGTGCGGCGTTCGTCCGGACGTTGAAGGAGTACGGCGACAAGGCCGACCGGATCGTGGTCGCGCACGACATGCGCGAGTCGTCGCCGGGGCTCGCGCAGGCGTTCGCCGAGGGCGCCACGGCGTCCGGTGCGACCGTCCTGCACGCCGGGCTCGCGTCGACCGACATGCTCTACTACGCGGCCGGCGCGCTGGACCTGCCCGGTGCGATGTTCACGGCGAGCCACAACCCGGCGGAGTACAACGGCATCAAGATGTGCCGGGCCGGGGCCGCTCCGGTCGGGCAGGACACGGGTCTGACGCAGATCCGCGACTACGCGCAGGAACTGCTCGACTCGGGTGAGGCGGAGAAGGAGCGCGCCGAGAAGCCGATCGAGCGGCGCGATCTGCTCGCCGACTACGCGGCCCACCTGCGCACGCTGGTGGATCTGTCCGACATCCGACCGCTGAAGGTGGTCGTCGACGCCGGCAACGGCATGGGCGGCTACACGGTTCCGGCGGTGCTCGGTGACGCGGTCCTGCCGCCGTTGCCGCTGGAGATCATCCCGATGTACTTCGAGCTGGACGGCTCGTTCCCGAACCACGAGGCCAACCCGCTCAACCCGGCCAACGTGGTGGATCTGCAGAACGCGGTCCGCGAGCAGGGGGCGGACCTCGGCCTGGCGTTCGACGGCGACGCCGACCGCTGTTTCGTGATCGACGAGCGCGGGGAGCCGGTCTCGCCGTCCGCCGTCACCGCGCTGGTCGCGGCCCGGGAGCTCGCGAAGTACCCGGGCGCGACCATCATCCACAACCTGATCACGTCGAGCGCCGTGCCGGAGATCGTCCGTGAGAACGGTGGAGAGCCGGTGCGCAGCCGGGTCGGGCACTCGTTCATCAAGGGCGAGATGGCGCGTACCAACGCCGTCTTCGGCGGCGAGCACTCCGCGCACTACTACTTCCGTGACTTCTGGTTCGCCGACACCGGCATGCTTGCCGCGATGCACGTGTTGGCGGCGCTGGGGGAGCAGAGCCGTCCGCTGTCGCAGCTCGCGCACGAGTTCGAGCGTTACGTCTCCTCCGGTGAGATCAACTCGACGGTCGATGACCAGACGGCGAAGTTGGTCGAGGTGAAACAGGCGTACGTGAATGCCGACACGGACGAGTTGGACGGTCTGACCGTACGATTCGATGACGGCGCATGGGTCAACCTGCGTGCCTCCAACACCGAGCCGCTGCTGCGACTGAACGTCGAGGCGCCGACCGAGGAACGCATGATCGCGCTGCGTGACGAGGTGCTCGCCCTGGTCCGCAGCTAAGATCTCCTGCCGGGTGGCCGCCGCCGACCCGCCCCGCCCCCGCCCGCACGACCGTGGAAGGAGCCGCACCGTGGCCCTGGACCCGCAGTTGCTCGAGATCCTCGCGTGTCCCGACACGCATCACGCCCCCCTGGACTACGACGCCGCCGGGCAGACGCTGACCTGCACGGAGTGTGGCCGGATCTTCGAGGTCCGCGATGACATCCCGGTCCTCCTTCTCGACGAGGCGCGGGGCGGGCCGGGCGGTCCGACCGGTCCCGACGGGGCGGGCGGCGCGGCCGTGCGGGAGAGCGAGTGATGGGAACGCCCGTCGATGGCACAGCGGGGGTGCGTGGCCGACGCACCCCCGATGAGGCGTTGCTGGACGACGCGGAGGCGTTGTACGAGAACGATCCCGGCGGCATGCTGCGGTTCACCGCTTCGGCCGGCGCTCAGGTCCGCGAGTCGGCGGCGTTGGCCGCCGAGGCCAACCTTTCGGTCCTCGCCGACGAGGGGCGTCCGCGCGCGGTGGTGATCGCCGGCATCGGCACGGCGGGACGCACGGGCGACGTACTCGCGACGGTCGCCGGTCCGCGCTGCCCCGTACCGGTCATCGCGCACCGTAGCGCGGGCGTGCCGGGCTGGGTCGGCGCGGCCGACGTGGTGATCGCGGTCAGCGCCTCGGGCCGTAGCCCGGAGGCGCTCGGCGCGGCCGAGGCGGCGGCGCGGCGCGGCGCGCGCCTGGTCGCGATCGGCGCTCCGGACTCGCAGTTGCAGTCCGTCGCGGAGGGAGCCCGGGCGCCGTTCATCCCGGTGCCCCGTCGTGCGCCGGCCCGGGCGAGCCTCTGGGGCCTGACGGTGCCGGTGCTGCTCGCCGCCCGGAGCCTCGGGTTGGTCAAGGTCAATGAGGCGGACCTCGCGGAAACCGCGGCGCGGCTGGACGCGGACGCCGACCGCTGCCGCCCGACGGCCGAGTCCTTCGTCAACCCGGCCAAGTCGCTTGCGCTGGGGCTGGCCGGCTCGGTGCCGATCGTCTGGGGGTCGTCGCCGGTGGCCACGGTCGCGGCGCGCCGTTTCGGCGACACCCTGTCGGCCAACGCGCGCTACCCGGTGGTCGCCGGCGCGCTCGGTGAGGCCGGCCGTGGGCGGGTGGGCCTGCTGGACGGCGTCTTCGGCGGCCTGGTCGAGTCGTCGCGGGACATCTTCGCCGACCCGGAGGACGAGGTGGACGCCACGCGGCTGCGGGTCGTGCTGCTGCGCGACGGCGGCCTCAACGCCGACGACGACACCGACGAGCCGCTCGCGGTCGAGGAGCGGCGAGCCGACGCGTTGCAGACCCTCGCCGAGCGGCGTGGGGTGCGCTGCGACGTGGTCACCGCCGAGGGCGGCTCCACCCTGGAGCGGCTCGCCTCGCTCATCGCCATACCCGACTTCGCCTCGATCTACCTTGCCCTGGCCCACGGACTTGACCCGATGGCAGTGCCGGCCGTCACCGAAATGAAGGAGTTGTCGAACCAGTGAGCGCAGGTGGGGGAACCAAGGCGATCGTCGCCGCGCTGATGGCCAATCTGGGCATCGCCGTCACCAAGTTCATCGCCTGGGCGTTGACCGGATCCTCGTCGATGCTCGCCGAGTCGATCCACTCGGTGGCCGACTCGGGCAACCAGGCGCTGCTGCTGCTCGGCGGCCGCCGGGCGCAGCGTCAGGCCACTCCGCAACACCCCTTCGGGTACGGCCGTGAGCGTTACATCTACGCGTTCATCGTCTCCATCGTGCTGTTCAGCGTCGGTGGCCTCTTCGCGCTCTACGAGGCGTACCACAAGTGGCACGAAGGGGGCGGGATCACCGAGTACCAGTGGGTGCCGGTGGTCGTGCTGGTCATCGCGATCGCGATGGAGAGCTACTCGTTCCGGACCGCGATCGTGGAGTCCAACCGCATCCGTGGCAACACGTCGTGGAAGAACTTCGTCCGCCGCGCCAAGGCCCCCGAGCTCCCCGTGGTGCTGCTCGAGGACCTGGGCGCGCTGGTCGGTCTGGTGCTCGCCCTGTTCGGCGTCAGCCTGACGCTGATCACCGGTAACGGCAAGTGGGACGCGGCCGGCACGGCGTGCATCGGCGTTCTGCTGGTGGTCATCGCGATCATCCTGGCCGTCGAGACCAAGAGCCTGCTGCTCGGCGAGGCCGGGACTCCCGAGCACGTACGGGCGATCGAGAAGGCGATCACGGACGGGCCGGAGGTCGAGCGGATCATCCACATGCGGACCCTGCACCTCGGTCCCGAGGAGTTGCTGGTGGCGGCGAAGATCGCCGTGCGGCGCTCCGACACCGGCGAGGACATCGCCCGCAACATCAACGAGACCGAGGTGCGGATCCGTCAGGCGGTGCCGATCGCGCGGGTGATCTACCTGGAGCCGGACATCTACAGTGCGCGGCGCGCCGCGGGCGAGGCCGACGCCACCGGTGTCCGGGCGACCGGCGCCGGGGATCTGACCGGGGCGGAGGCATCGGCCAACGGTGCCGGCCCGGCCCAGGGCGGCACCGCCCCGCACGTGGGCTGACCGTGGAGCTGTTGACCTGCCCGATCCGCACCTATGCCTGGGGTTCGCGGTCCGTCATCGCGCAGTTGCAGGGGCGCCCGGTGCCGAGCGACGGCCCGGAGGCCGAGCTGTGGATGGGCGCCCACCCCGGGTCGTCCTCCATGGTGCAGCGCGACGGTGACCCGGTGAGCCTGGCGGAGTTGATCGACGCGGCGCCGCGGGAGTGGCTCGGTGCGGACGTGGTGGCCCGGTTCGGACCGCGACTGCCCTACCTGTTGAAGGTTCTGGCGGCGCAGACGCCGCTGTCCTTGCAGGCGCATCCCGACGCCGAGCAGGCACGTCAGGGGTACGCCGTCGAGACGGCGGGCGGTGGGGACGGGCAGCGCAACTACGCGGATCCGCACCACAAGCCGGAGTTGCTGGTCGCGGTGACGCCCTTCGAGGCGCTCTGCGGCTTCCAGGATCCGCGGCTCTCCGCCGCCGCCTTCGAGGCGTTCGGGGTTCCCGCGCTCGATCCGGTCATCGCGGTTCTGCGTACGGGTGTGGCGGGGCTGCGCACCGCGGTGCACGCGCTGTTGACCTCCCCGGCGGAGGATCGGGCCGCTCTGGTCGCCGCCGTCGTGGCGGCCGAGCCGCCCGCCCGGTTCGCCACCCAGGCGACGCTCGCCCGCCGGTTGGCCAAGGAGTATCCGGGCGATTCCGGCGTGCTGGTGGCGTTGCTGCTCAACCACGTGGTCCTGAACCCCGGCGAGGCGATCTGGATGCCCGCGGGCAACCTGCACGCCTACGTGCACGGAGCCGGCGTGGAGATCATGGCGGCCAGCGACAACGTGCTGCGTGGTGGTCTCACTCCGAAGCGCGTGGATGTGCCCGAGCTGCTGCGGGTGCTCCGCTTCGAGGTGATGCCCGACCCGGTGGTCCGGTCGGTGCAGGTGTCGCCGGGGGTGCGGACCTGGCCGGTGCCCGTCGAGGACTTCGCGCTGCACCAGCTGCGACTGGACGCCGCGGTGCCGCGGGTGCGGTTGTCGGTGGCCGGTCCGCGGTTGGTGTTCTGCCTGAGCGGCGCCATTTCGGTGGACGACGGCACGCGTGCCGTGACGATCCCCGCGGGGTGCGCCGCGGTGGGGGTTCCGTCGGAGACGCCGTTGACGATCTCGGGCGACGGGGAGGCGTACGTCGCGTCCGTCGGTCTCCGCTGACGCCCGATCTCGGGGATTTCACGCTGGTCTGGACACCCATTTCGGAAATTTCTGGAAACACTTGACATTGCCATTGCGCAGTGTGATTCTTTTGGCGCGCAGCGTTATCACGATGACGATCGTGACGGACGCGCGGGAGATCCAAACCGGGGGGATGCGCGGGGCGGTCGGGGGTTGAGCGGAAGCGCTCGCCACCTGCCGCCCCGTGCGCTATTCCGCGGTCGCCGCGTCGTCTTCTCCTGCCTTGCTGTGCCGTCGTCGGCTGCCGCCCCGCCGTGGCGGCGTAAGGTGACTGGTTGCGCAGGATTTCCGTCCGACAGGAGCTTTCTTGATGACCAGCAGCACCCTTCCGGCGCCCGCAGGCCGCGCGTCGACCCAGGGCCGTCCCCGCACCGTCGCCGAAGGCGACTACAAGGTGGCCGACCTGTCGCTCGCGACGTTCGGGCGGAAGGAGATCGACCTCGCCGAGCACGAGATGCCCGGCCTGATGGCGATCCGTCGCGAGTTCGCCGCGACGCAGCCGCTGCGTGGGGCGCGCATCACCGGTTCGCTGCACATGACGATCCAGACCGCGGTCCTCATCGAGACGCTCTGCGCGCTCGGCGCCGAGGTCCGCTGGGCCTCGTGCAACATCTTCTCCACCCAGGACCATGCCGCCGCGGCCATCGTCGTCGGCTCGGAGGGCACCCCCGAGGCGCCGGCCGGCGTGCCGGTCTACGCCTGGAAGGGCGAGACGCTCGAGGAATACTGGTGGTGCACCGAGCAGGCGCTGTCCTGGCCGGACGGGCAGGGTCCCAACATGATCCTCGATGACGGCGGTGACGCCACGGTGCTCGTGCACAAGGGCGCCGAGTTCGAGGCTGCCGGCGCGGTGCCGCCGGTGGAGAGCGCCGACTCCGAGGAGTACGGCGTCATCCTGCAGCTGCTGCACCGCTCGCTCCGCGAGGACAACGGCCGGTTCACCCGGCTCGCGGCCGGCATCAAGGGCGTGACCGAGGAGACGACCACCGGCGTGCACCGGCTCTACGAGATGCAGCAGGCCGGCACGCTGCGTTTCCCGGCGATCAATGTCAACGACTCGGTGACGAAGAGCAAGTTCGACAACAAGTACGGCTGCCGCCACTCGCTCATCGACGGCCTCAACCGCGCCACCGACGTCCTCATCGGCGGCAAGGTCGCGGTGGTCTTCGGCTACGGCGATGTGGGCAAGGGCTGCGCCGAGTCGCTGCGGGGTCAGGGCGCGCGCGTCATCGTCACCGAGGTCGACCCGATCTGCGCGCTGCAGGCGGCGATGGACGGCTACCAGGTCGCGACCATCGATGACGTCGTCGAGAGCGCGGACATCTTCGTGACCGCGACGGGCTGCTTCAACGTCATCACCAACGAGCACATGGCGCGGATGAAGCACCAGGCGATCGTCGGCAACATCGGCCACTTCGACAACGAGATCGACATGGCCGGGCTGACGAAGCGCTCGGACGTCCGGCGGATCAACATCAAGCCGCAGGTCGACGAGTGGAAGTTCGACGACGGGCACTCGATCATCGTGCTGTCGGAGGGCCGGCTGCTGAACCTCGGCAACGCCACCGGACACCCCAGCTTCGTCATGTCCAACTCGTTCGCCAACCAGACCCTCGCGCAGATCGAGCTCTTCACGAAGACCGACGAGTACCCGATCGGGGTCTACACGCTGGCGAAGCACCTCGACGAGAAGGTGGCCCGGCTGCACCTGGACGCGCTCGGCGTCAAGCTGACCCAGCTGACCAAGGAGCAGGCCGGCTACCTGGGCGTGCCGGTCGAGGGCCCGTTCAAGCCGGAGAACTACCGCTACTGATTGATCCGCGCACCGGGCCGGCCGAGAAATCGGTCGGCCCGGTCGTCTTTCTCCGGTGACGGCTGACGCCGACCGCGCGCACCGGCGTCAGGGTTGTCCGCGCCGCGGCCGGACCCAGGTCCAGACGCAGTAGGCGAGCCAGGCGACCGCGATCGCCGTCGCCAGCGGTCGGAGTTTGAGCGCGTTCAGCGTGATGATCACGGCCAGCACGATCAGCCACGGCACGAAGGGCTTCATCGCCGCGATCGTGTCACACCTCGGCGAGCGGGGGAGGGCCGCCGGTTGTTCCGGGGGTTACAGATCCCTGACTTGACTTGGGAACCGGTATCGGGGGAAGGTGTGCCTGCCCTAAGTTAGGGGTAGCTAACCAACTTCCGGAGTTCGGTATGAGCGACAACCCACTCGTCGCCACATTTCTGATCGGCCTGCGCGAAGGTCTTGAGGCCACGCTCGTGGTCAGCATCCTCGTCGCCTTTCTCGTCAAATCTGAGCGGCGCAACCGGCTGCCCTGGGTCGCCCTCGGCGTCGGCGTGGCCGTCGTGCTCTCCGTCGGGTTCGGCGCCCTGCTGACCTACACCCGCACCACGCTGCTCGCCGACTACCGCGACCGGGAACTCTTCGAGGCCGTCACCTCGGTCGCCGCGGTCGTCTTCGTCACCTGGATGGTCTTCTGGATGCGCCGGGCCGCCCGCTCGATCGGCGGCGAGCTGCGCCAGGGTCTCGACAGGGCGATCGCCGTCGGACCGGTCGCGGTCACGCTCTTCGCACTCCTCGCCGTCGTCCGGGAAGGGCTGGAGACCGCCCTGCTCTTCTTCGCCGCCGTGCAGGGCGCGAATGACGACACCGGGCCGATGCTGGCGATCGTCGCCGGCATCCTCACCTCCGTGGTGCTCGGCTTCCTGCTCTACGCCAGCGCCGTGCGGATCAACCTCACCAAGTTCTTTACCTGGACCGGCGCGCTGCTGGTCCTCGTCGCCGCCGGCATCCTCAAGTACGGCGTGCACGACTTCCAGGAGGCTGGCCTGCTCCCGGGCCTGAACAATCTCGCGTTCGACATCACCGGCACGCTCGACCCCAACACCTGGTACGCGGCGCTGCTCGCCGGGATGTTCAACATCACGCCGGCGCCGAGCGTGCTGGAGGTCGTCGCCTGGCTGGCGTACGCGGTGCCCGTACTCGTGTTCTTCCTGATGCCCGCGCGTCGCGCCGCCGCACCGGCGCCGTCCAGCGATCCCGCGACCACGCCGTCCGCCACCCCCGTCGACTCCGCGGCCGCGCCGCGCAACGCCTGAATTTCCAAGGAGATCCGCTGATGCGCACCACCCGCCTCATGGCGCTCGCCGCGGCCGGCGCCCTCGTGACCACTGGGCTTGCCGCGTGCTCCGAAGACGGCAGCGACAGCGGCTCGGCTGCCGGCGGGCCGATCTCGGTCAACGCCACCGACACCGCCTGCGAGGTGGGCAGGACCGATGTCGGCGCCGGCGCGGTCGCCTTCAAGGTGACCAACAAGGGTGCCAAGGTCACCGAGTTCTACGTGTACGCCGCCGGCGACCGGATCATGGGCGAGGTGGAGAACATCGCACCGGGGCTCAGCCGCGACCTGCACGTCGAGCTTCCCGCGGGGACGTACGAGACGGCCTGCAAGCCGGGGATGAGCGGCAAGGGCATCCGCACCGCGCTGAGGGTGAGCGGCTCGTCGGCGCCGCTCACCGACGACGCCGCGCTGGCCGCGGCGACCGAGAGCTACCAGCGGTACGTCAAGAGCCAGACCGGCGCGCTGCTGGAGAAGACGCAGGAGTTCGTCGACGCGGTCAAGGCCGGCGACGTGGCGAAGGCGAAGGCGCTCTACCCGGTCGCCCGCACCTACTGGGAGCGCATCGAGCCGGTCGCGGAGATCTTCGGTGACCTCGATCCGAAGATCGACGGACGCGAGGAGGTAATCGAGGAGGGGATGGAGTTCACCGGTTTCCACCGGATCGAGAAGGATCTGTGGACCACGGGCGACATCTCCAAGGACGGCCCGCTGGCGGAGCGGCTGATGACCGACGTCAAGGAGGTCGTGGCCAAGGCCAACGCCGAGAAGCTCTCTCCGTTGCAGCTTGCCAACGGCGCGAAGGAACTCCTCGACGAGGTGGCCAGCGGCAAGATCACGGGCGAGGAGGACCGCTACTCGCACACCGACCTGTGGGACTTCAGCGCCAACGTCGAGGGTTCCAAGGCGGCCATCGCGGCGCTGCGCCCGGCGCTCGAGGAGCGCTCGCCGGATCTGGTGAAGCAGCTGGACGGCGCGTTCGCCACCGTCGAGACCACGCTCGGCAAGCACCGCGCGGGCGACGGCTGGAAGCTGCACACGCAGCTATCGAAGGACGAGCTGAAGGAGCTCTCGGACGTGATCAACGCGCTCGCCGAGCCGATCAGCAAGGTCGCGGCCGTCGTCGCCAAGTAGCCGGGTTTTCGCGTTGATCAAGGGCATACGCGCGACATTCCGGACACCCGGATGGCGCGTATGCCCTTGATCAACGGAGAGAGGGGTAGGGGAATGGGTAGGTTGTCGCGGCGGCAGGCGATGACGCTCGCCGGTGTCGGGGTCGCCGGGGCCGCGGCCGGGGCCGGGGCCCTGGTACGCGGTGCGGTCGATCCCGCGTCGGCCGGGGACACCCACCTGACCGGCGCCGTCCCGTTCTACGGCGAGCACCAGGCCGGCATCGTCACCCCCGCCCAGGACCGGCTGCACTTCGTCGCCTTCGACGTGGTCACCAAAGATCGCGAGCGGCTGGTCACCATGCTGCGCGAGTGGACCGAGGCGGCCGCCCGGATGACCGCCGGCAAGGATGCCGGCGTCATCGGCGCGGTCGGCGGCATCCCCGAGGCCCCGCCGGACGACACGGGTGAGGCGCTCGGCCTCCCGCCATCGGGCCTGACGTTGACGATCGGCTTCGGACCGTCGCTCTTCCGCGACGCCGACGGGCGTGACCGGTTCGGGATCGCCGCACGCCGCCCCGCCGCCCTGGAGGAGCTGCCACGCTTCCCCCGCGACGCGCTGCAGGCCGAGATCTCCGGCGGTGACCTCTGCGTGCAGGCCTGCGCCAACGACCCGCAGATCGCGGTGCACGCGATCCGCAACCTCGCCCGCATCGGCATGGGCGTGGTGAGCGTGCGCTGGTCCCAGCTCGGCTTCGGCCGTACCTCCTCGACGTCGCGCGTCCAGGCCACCCCGCGCAACCTCTTCGGCTTCAAGGACGGCACGGCCAACCTGAAGGCCGAGGACACCGATCTGCTCCGCGACCACCTTTGGGCGCAGTCCGCCGACGGGCAGTCCTGGATGGACGGTGGGTCGTACCTGGTGGCCCGCAAGATCCGGATGCTGATCGAGACCTGGGACCGCACTTCGCTGGGGGAGCAGGAGGAGATCGTCGGCCGGACCAAGGGAAGCGGCGCCCCGTTGGGTCGGACCGGTGAGTTCGACCCGATCGACCTGAACGCGAAGGGCGATGATGGCGAACCGCTGATCCCCAAGCTGGCCCATGTCCGGCTCGCCCATCCAGACGCCAACAACGGTGCCCGGCTGCTGCGCCGCGGCTACAACTTCGTCGACGGCTCCGACGGCCTCGGCCGGCTCAACGCCGGTCTGTTTTTCATCGCCTACCAGCGCGACCCGCGCAAGCAGTTCGTGCCGGTGCAGACGCAGCTCGCCCGCCACGACGTGATGAACGAGTACCTCCGACACGTCTCCAGCGGGCTCTTCGCCTGCCCCGCCGGCGTACGCGAGCCCGGCGACTTCTGGGGCCGCGCCCTCTTCGTCTAGCCCTCCGCGCTCCGGTGTGGGGGGTCGGGCCACCGCAGCTCGGGCCACCGAAGGCGGGGCCAGCGGGGCAGGCGGCGGGGCACCCACGCCGGGAACCAGAACCACCGCGGCAGCCGTCAGCGCGGCCGCGAGGAGCAGCTCACCGACGGTGAGCGGGCGCAGCGGGAGCGCGCTGGACGGGCCGGGGTGGTCCACGCGTACTCCTGTTTGGAACCTGCGGGTGAGCAGATCAGCGGCCATCGTGGCACGCTGGTGCTGCCCTGGACGAACCCGTCGATGGGCGGCGTGGGCCGCGGTGGTCCACGGCCGGTCGGAACCACGATGATCGTCCGAATTGTCGTACGCGCTGGTGAACGCGGCGGCGGGTCGGGGTGGTGGCGATCCCACGAATGCGAGACGGGATGGAATATTGGTCGCATGAGAGCTCGGGTACTGGTCGTCGATGACGATCCCGCGTTGGCCGAAATGCTCGGCATCGTGCTGCGGAGCGAGGGCTTCCTGCCGTCCTTCGTCGCCGACGGCGAGCGCGCGCTGGCGGCGTTCCGGGAGAGTCGGCCCGATATCGTGCTGCTCGACCTCATGCTGCCCGGCATGAGCGGTATCGACGTGTGTCGGGCGATCCGCACGGAGTCCGGGATCCCGATCGTGATGCTCACCGCGAAGAGCGACACGGTCGACGTCGTCCTCGGCCTGGAGTCGGGAGCGGACGACTACGTGGTCAAGCCGTTCAAGCCCAAGGAGTTGGTGGCCCGGATGCGGGCCCGGCTGCGTCGGGGCGAGGACGTCGCGCCGGAACTGCTCACCATCGGCCCGCCGAGCAACCAGATCACCATCGACGTGCCGGCGCACACGGTCAGCCGGGACGACGAGGAGGTCAAGCTCACGCCGCTGGAGTTCGACCTGCTCGTGGCGCTCGCCCGCAAGCCGCGCCAGGTTTTCACCCGTGAGGTGCTCCTGGAGCAGGTCTGGGGTTACCGGCACGCCGCCGACACCCGACTGGTCAACGTCCACGTCCAGCGGCTGCGCGCCAAGATCGAGCCGGACCCGGAGCGGCCGGAGATCATCCTGACCGTGCGGGGCGTGGGTTACAAGGCCGGCACCGGATAGCGTGGGCGCACTGTGACCCGCCCCCTGACCTCCGCCTCCGCACTCTCCGCCCGCGTGCGCGCCGTCGCGCGTGAGGTGTGGCGTGCCGCGCTGCACCGCGCCTCGGTGCTCGCCATCGGTCTGCACCGGGCGTGGCGGCGGTCGTTGCAGGTCCGGGTGGTCACCATCACCCTGGTCGCGTCGAGTCTGCTGGTCGGCGGATTCGCCTACATGGTGGCGACGCAGAGCAGCAACATCCTGCTCGACAAGGCGGAGACCGACGTACGACGGCGCCTGCAGAGCGGTCGGGACTCCGCCGCCGAGCAGATGAGCATCCACGCCCACCCACGTGACCCGCAGCTCCAGGCCACCTTTCAACGTACGGTGCTCAGCCTCGCCGGCGGCGACCCCGACGAGGTGGGTGGGATGGTGGTGGCCCTCACCGCCAGCCAGTACCCGAACATCGACACCGAGACCTCGCCCCGGGTCGACGCGCGGCACATGATCAGCGGCGAACTGGCCAGGAGCGTCGCGGCCGGCAACCAGGCGCACCAGATCCGCACCGGCGATCTGGGCGAGGGGCGGGCCAAATACCTGGTCTACGGCTCGCCGGTGCCGACCAAGTTCGGCCAGGTGGAGCTCTACTACTTCGCCCCGCTCACCATTCAGGACCAGGCCGCGAGCCAGATCCGGACCACGGTGCTGGTCACCGGCTTCGCCCTGGTCATTCTGCTCGGCCTGCTCTCCGCGCTGGTCACCCGCATGGTGGTCCGGCCCGTACGGGTGGCGGCCCGCACCGCGCAGCGGCTCTCCGCCGGCCTGCTCGACCAGCGCATGGCGGTCAGCGGCGAGGACGACCTCGCGCTGCTCGCGGCCTCGTTCAACCGGATGGCGACCAACCTCCAGCGCCAGATCGTGCGCCTCGAGGAGATGTCCCGGCTGCAGCGACGTTTCACCTCGGACGTCTCCCACGAGTTGCGCACGCCGCTCACCACGGTCCGGATGGCGGCCGACCTGATCTTCTCCGAGCGCGAGGAGTTCACCCCGGCGGTCGCGCGGAGCGCGGAGCTGCTCCAGGCGGAGCTCGACCGGTTCGAGAGCCTGCTGACCGATCTGTTGGAGATCAGCCGGTTCGACGCGGGCTTCGCCGTGCTCGACTCCGAGCCGACCGATCTGGTGCCGGTGGTCCGGCGGACCGTCGACCGGCTCGACAGCGTCGCCCGCCGCCTCGGGGTCGACGTGGAGGTGCACGTGCCGGAGACGCCGGTGATCGCGGAGATCGATCCGCGGCGGGTGGAGCGGATTCTGCGCAACCTGCTCGGCAACGCGATCGAGCACGGGGAGCACCGCCCGGTCGAGGTCACGCTCGGTATGGACGATGCCGCGGTCGCGGTCACGGTGCGCGACCACGGGGTGGGGCTCAAGCCCGGCGAGGAGAAGCTGGTCTTCAACCGCTTCTGGCGCTCCGATCCGTCCCGCGCGCGGCAGACCGGTGGCAGCGGCCTGGGGTTGTCGATCAGTTTGGAGGACGCCCGGTTGCATGGCGGTTGGCTGGAGGCGTGGGGCGCGCCGGGTGACGGCGCGCAGTTCCGGCTCACGCTGCCGGTGCGGGCGGGGGACCGGTTGACGTCGTCGCCGCTGCGGTTGGTGCCGTCCGACTCGGCCGCCCGGGCGGGCGCGGCAGTGGACGGGGAGCCGGGTCCGGCCGCCCCGCTCACCACCGGGGGGAGCCGATGAGCCGGCGGTTGATCGCCGCGGTCGGGGCGGCGGCGCTGGTCGTCGTGCTGGCCGGTTGCGGCATCCCGGACCAGACCGCGGTCGCCGTCGACGGTCAGGGCCCGCCGCCGGGACTGGCCTCGGGTTGGGATTCCGGCCAACGGCCGCCGACCCGGCTGGCGGCGCAGGAAACCGAGATGTTCGTGCTCAACTTCCTCAAGGCCGCCGCCGGGGAGACGGGGGCGCGCGCCGTCGAGCAGATCCGGAACTTCGTCGCGCCGCAGAACCGCGAGCAGGTGAAGGTGCCGAAGCCCGAGGTGGCCCTCAACGTGGTGCGGCTGCGGGAGCGGCCGCAGATCACGGGGGCGGGGGCCGGCGCCGACGAGGTGACGCTCCGGGTGCAGCAGCTCGGTGTGCTCAAACCGAACGGCGCGGTGGAACCGCCGGAGGTCGCGGCGGCCGAATACACGTTCACGGTGGGCTCGGTCGAGGGGGAGACCGGCAGGTTCGTACTCAACCCGCCGCCGATCCTGTTGCTCAGCGAGGACGCGTTGAGCACGTTCTACCTGCAGCGGACCATCTACTTCTGGGATCTCGAGCAGCGGCTGCTCGTGCCCGATCTGCGTTACCTGCCGCTCGCGGTGCCACTGGAGCGGCGCCGCAACGAGCTGCTCCAGGCGTTGCTCGCCGGCCCGTCGACCTGGATCAACAAGGTCGTGCAGGCGATGCCGGCGGGTACGAAGGGGGTCCGCAACGTGCCGGACACCAGCGACGTCCTCAAGATCAGCCTTACCGCCGACGCCGCCCCCTCCGGCGACCCCCGCCAGCTGGAACGCCTCGCCGCCCAGCTGATGTGGTCGCTCTGGCCGGACTTCGGCAAGAGCATCGAGCTGACCATCGAGGGGCAGAACCCGAAGACCTTCCGTGGGGCGGACCTGCTCGTCGCCAACCCGGCGCACGAGTTGGCGCAGACGCCCGAACGGTTCTGCGTCTACCAGGGGCAGGTGCGCCGGCTGCACAGCTCCGGGCGCGCCGGCGACCCGGTTCCGCTGCTCACCGCCGCCGTCAACCGCAACATCGTGTCGGCGGGTCTGACCCGGGACGGTGACGTCACGTCGGTGGCGCTCGTCGTGCAGCAGGGCCAGCGCCGGCAGATCGTGGTCGGCTCGGGCACCGCGCAGGGCGTCGCGTCGTTCCGGCCGCTCAACGGCACCTTCGCCGCGGTCGGCCGTCCCGTCTGGCTGAAGGGGCCCGGCACCATCGGCCTGGTGCCGGCGGACGGCAGGCTCTACCAGTTCCAGCCGGGGAGCGCCGCGCTGACACCGGTGGCCCTGCCGGGGGCCACCGGTGCGGTCACCGCGGTCGGTGTCGCACCGGACGGCCACCGGATCGTCGTCGTCGCCGGCGGCCGGCTCTACGTGGCCGCCCTGACCCGTGGTGACCTGGTCGAGGCGGAGCCCGCGCGGCCGCTCCCCACCTCGCTGCGCAACCTGACGACCGCCGACTGGGCGACCGAGAACACCGTCGTCGTCGCCGGGCGCAACAGCGAGAACCGCTGGGTGCTCTACGACATCACGGTCGACGGGGTGATCGAGACACGGCCACTGCGCGACCTCGGCACCGCCAGCGTCGGTCACCTCGCCGCCTACCCCGGGAGCCCAGTGGGTGGCGGCGCGGTCGGGGCGCGGATGTACGTGGCCAACGGCATCGCGTACGACCTCTTCGGACCCGGCGAGGAGATCAGGGCGGAGGAGATCATCGGAGTGGGCGCCGCCGCCACTCCCGGCCCGACCGCGCGGTCGAGCGGCGCGTCCGCCCCCTTCTTCCTCTACTGAGGGCGCGATCGGGATGTCGGTGGGAGAGGTGTGGGCCGGCCTGACCGACCTGCTGCTGCCGGCGGAGTGCGCGGGGTGCCGGGAACG
Organism: Micromonospora sp. NPDC049679; assembly: GCF_040659735.1. Classification (NCBI taxonomy): domain Bacteria; kingdom Bacillati; phylum Actinomycetota; class Actinomycetes; order Micromonosporales; family Micromonosporaceae; genus Micromonospora; species Micromonospora sp. NPDC049679. The sequence goes on along the minus strand of NZ_JBFANZ010000022.1, from coordinate 59,186 downwards.
CGGGGTTCCGCTGCGGCAGGGCGCGTGCGATGCCTGTGTGACGGAGCTGGAGGCGCTGCGGCCCCGCGCGGCACGCCCGACGCCCGCCCCGGCGGGGCTGCCCGGCTGCGTGGCCCTCGGCGAGTACGACGGGGCGCTCCGCGAGGTGCTGCTCGCCTACAAGGAGCGGGGCCGGCACGGTCTGGCGCGGCCACTCGGGACACTGCTGGCGGATGTGGTCGCAGCGGCGGCGGGCGGCGTGCCGCGCGGCGTGCTCCTCGTTCCCGTGCCGGCGACGGCGAAGGCCGCGCGGGCCCGGCACGGTGACCACCTCTGGCGACTGGCCCGGCACGCGGCCGGGCCTCTGCGCCGCGCCGGATGGCCGGTGGCGCTCGCCCGGCCGCTCCGCGCGCTGCCGCGTGCGGATTCGGCGACTTTGGACAGCGCGGGCCGGGCGGCGGCGGCCGCGGCGTCGTTCCGGGTACGCGCGACGCGGATGGCCGGGCTGCGCCGGGTGGCGGCGGGACGGCTGGTGATCGTCCTCGACGACATCGTCACCACGGGTGCGACCCTCGCCGCGGTCAGTGACCTGCTCCGGGATGTCGGGGTACGGGTCGATCGCGCCGCGTTACTTGCGGCGACGCGGCGGAGAGACGTCCGTTAACCCAAACGAGTTGCCCTTTTCGCCTCTTCGAGCCGGATGGGCGAATCTCCTCGAAACGGTCTTGCTCAGGACTGGTGACTCATGGCCGAACAGAGGTTAGCGTCGTCTTCATGGGGGTATGACCGGTGATCAACACCGCCGCCCCACAGCGGAAAGGAGGCGGGCCGTTCGGTAGCACCGGTCGACATCGCCAGCCCAACGGCCGGCCGGCCGGGTTTTGTTTCTGCAGGAGACCGTCCGATCATCTGGAGGTCATGCGTGGATATCGTCGTCAAGGGCCGCAACGTTGAGGTGCCCGACCACTACAGAGTTCATGTCGCCGAGAAACTCACCAAGATAGAGCGTTACGACCACAAGATCATCCGCGTGGACGTCGAACTTTTTCACGAGCGCAATCCGCGTCAGTCCGACCATTGCCAGCGCGTCGAGATCACCTGTGTCTCCCGCGGGCCCGTCATCCGCGCTGAGGCGTGCGCGAAGGACTTCTACGCCGCACTCGACACCGCGATCAACAAATTGGACACCCGGCTGCGCCGCGCCGCCGACCGGCGCCGCATCCACCGCGGACGGCACGCGCCCGTCTCCGTCGCCGAGGCGACGGCCGGCCTCCCGACCGTCGGCTTCGACGAGCCGGCGCTGGTGCCGGAGAACGTGGCCGCGAGCAGTGACGGTGGCTCTGTCGCCGTGCTTGAGCACGGCGTGCTCGAACAGCATGAGGACCAGCCATGGCACATCGTCCGGGAGAAGGAACACCCGGCAGAGCCGATGACCGTCGACGACGCGTTGTTCCAGATGGAGCTCGTCGGTCACGACTTCTATCTGTTCCACGACAAGGAGACCGGCCGCGCCAGCGTCGTCTACCGACGTAAGGGCTACGACTACGGGATCATCTCCCTCGCCTTGTGAAACGGACGGGTTGGGCAGGGTCCGGCCCCGGCGCGCCCTCCGGCGCGAGCGTGGGCGGACATCCGTGACCGGGGCGGGGCGGCAGCCGGCCGCGCAGCGGCTCCGACGGCGTAGGCCCGCCCTTTCCGGTACCCGCTACCAACGCTGTGATTCCGACCTGCCGGGCGGCGCGTCACCCCGCTGACCGCCGTACCGGGAGGAATTCTGCCCTTGAGAGCCGCGACCGTGCCAGGCCCGCAGCAGGCGACGCCGGGCCTGGCCGGTCCGTGGCTCAGCGGGGTGCCGGAGCTATCGCGCCCCGGGATTCATCCCGGCTGAAGGATCTATCGCGGCCCAGGATTTATCGCGTCCCGGGGCAGCAGGGCGGCAACCCACGCGTCGATCCGCTCGTCGCGGTGCGCGACCCCGCCGCGCGTGGTGCCCTCCATCACGAAGCCCGCCTTCTCGGCCACCCGTCGGGAAGCGGTGTTGCCCACGTTGGCGCGCCACTCGATACGGGCCAGTCCGAGACTGGTGAAGCCAAACGCGCAGAGCGCGGCGAGGGCGGCCGGGGCGTACCCGAGACCGCGTGCCGCCGGCGTCACCATGAAGCCGACGTCGGCCACCGCCGGGTCGCCGAGGGAGATCCGCAGTTCCATCGAGCCCACGTACCGGTCGGTGGAGTCCGCCACCGCGAAGACCGCGCCGTCTCCGCGCTCCCACCGTCCCCGGGTGTGCGGCCCGACGAAGAATTCCGCGTCCCCGCGACCGTACGGGTCGGGGACCGTCGTCCAGCGCAGCGTCTCCGGGTCCTGGCAGGCGGTGACCACCGCGTCGACGTCCCGCTCCTCGGGAGCGCGCAGCCGGATCTCGCCGTGCCGGGTGCTCGCGAAGAGCACCGGCTGCTCGTGTCCGAACACCGCCGCCCGCCGGGCCTGCACCGAACCCGGCGGCGCCGGTCGCCGCTCCCCGTCGACCAGATCGCCGGGGAGCAGCGAACCGGCCCAGGCGTCGGCGCGGCGGCCGTCGCTGTGGCGCAACCCCGCCCGCTGTATTCCTTCCATCCGTACGCCGAGCCGGAGCGCGACGAGCCGGGACGCATGGTTGCCGACCACGGCCCGCCAGCCGATGCGCTCCAGTCCCAACTCCTCGAAGGCCCACCGGGCCAGCAGTCGGCACGCCCGCTCGGCGACCCCGTGCCCGCGCGCCCACGGCGCCGTCCAGTAGCCGATCCGGGCGTCGCCGCGCGCCAAGTCGAGCGCGTTGAGCGCGCAGGTGCCGAGCAGGTGGCCGGTCGCGGCGTCGAAGACACCCAGGTGGTAGGCGATGTCGTCGGCCAGCCATTTCGGCGCGGTCCGCTCGACGAACGCGACGGCGTGCTCCCTGGGGTAGGGCGACGGAAGGGCGGACCAGCGCCGGATGTCCGCGTCCTGGCACGCCCGGTGGAGCGCGTCGGCGTCCTCCGGGCGCCAGGGGCGCAGCAGCAGGCCGTCTTCGGAGATTTCCAGGGGTTCCACGCCCGCCATCCTGCCGGAGGTTTCACCCTCGGCGTAACGGGATTGTGCTGGGCGGGAGCGGGCCGGCTGGGCGAAATGTCGACTTCCGACGGATCGGCGGGGGCCGTGACTGACGATTCGGCTCATGGTGCGCCTACGATGGTTCGGCAGACTGTCTAGGGGAGCGTTGATCCGTGTCGATTCTGGAAAAGGTCCTTCGCGCCGGCGAGGGGCGCATGGTGCGCCGGCTCAAGGCGGTCGCGGCTGCCGTCAACTCGATCGAGGACGACTACGTCGATCTCAGCGACGCCGAGCTGCGTGCGCTGACTGATCAGTACCGTCAGCGGATCGCCGACGGCGAGACCCTCGACGACCTGCTGCCGGAAGCGTTCGCGACGGCCCGCGAGGCGGCCTCCCGGGTGCTCGGCCAGCGTCACTACGAGGTGCAGATCATGGGCGGCGCGGCGCTGCACTTCGGCAACATCGCCGAGATGAAGACCGGTGAGGGCAAGACGCTCACCTCTGTGCTGCCGGCCTACCTCAACGCGCTCAGCGGCAAGGGCGTGCACATCGTGACCGTCAACGACTACCTCGCCGAGCGCGACGCGGCGTGGATGGGACGGGTGCACGAGTTCCTCGGGCTGACCGTCGGCGTGATCCTGCCCAACCGTCCGTCCGCCGACCACCGCGCGGCCTATGAGTGCGACATCACGTACGGCACGAACAACGAGTTCGGCTTCGACTACCTGCGCGACAACATGTCCTGGTCGAGGGAGGAGTTGGTGCAGCGCGGCCACAACTTCGCGATCGTCGACGAGGTCGACTCGATCCTGATCGACGAGGCCCGCACACCGCTGATCATCTCGGGCCCGGCGGAGCACTCGGCGCGCTGGTACGGCGAGTTCGCCGGCGTGGTGGCCCGGTTGCAGCCGGGCACGGACGGCGAGGGCGACTACGAGGTCGACTACGCCAAGCGCACGATCGCGGTGACCGAACGCGGCGTGGCCAAGGTCGAGGACCGGCTCGGCATCGACAACCTGTACGAGTCGGTGAACACCCCGCTGGTCGGCTACCTCAACAACGCGATCAAGGCCAAGGAGCTCTACAAGCGCGACAAGGACTACATCGTCAACGACGGTGAGGTGCTGATCGTCGACGAGTTCACCGGTCGCATCCTGCACGGCCGGCGCTACAACGAGGGCATGCACCAGGCCATCGAGGCCAAGGAAGGCGTGGAGATCAAGCAGGAGAACCAGACTCTTGCCACGATCACCCTGCAGAACTACTTCCGCCTCTACGAGAGGCTCTCCGGCATGACCGGCACCGCCCAGACCGAGGCGGGCGAGTTCAACAAGGTCTACAAGGTCGGCGTCGTGTCGATCCCGACCCACCGGTCGATGATCCGGCTCGACCGGCCGGACGTCATCTACAAGACCGAGAAGGCCAAGTTCAACGCCGTCGTCGAGGACATCGCCGAGCGGCACGCCGTCGGGCAGCCGGTGCTGGTCGGCACGGTCTCGGTGGAAAACTCCGAGATCCTGTCGCAGTTGCTGCGCCGCCGCGGCATCCCGCACGCGGTGCTCAACGCCAAGTTCCACGCCAAGGAAGCCGAGATCGTCGCGCAGGCCGGGCGGAAGGGTGGTGTCACGGTCGCCACCAACATGGCCGGCCGCGGCACCGACATCCTGCTCGGCGGCAACCCGGAGTTCCTCGCCGCCAACGAGCTGCATCAGCGGGGGCTCGACCCGGTCGAGCACGAGGACGACTACAACAAGGCGCTGGAAGAGATCCTGCCCCGCTGGAAGCAGGCCTGCGACGAGGAGGCCGAGGACGTCGCCTCCGTCGGTGGCCTCTACGTGCTCGGCACGGAGCGGCACGAGTCGCGCCGGATCGACAACCAGCTGCGTGGTCGTTCCGGTCGACAGGGTGACCCCGGTGAGTCGCGCTTCTACCTGTCGCTGCAGGACGAGCTGATGCGGCGCTTCCGGGCCGGGGCGGTCGAGGCGGTCATGGAGCGCTTCAACATCCCCGAGGATGTGCCGATCGAGTCGAAGATGGTGACCCGCCAGATCAAGAGCGCGCAGGCGCAGATCGAGGGTCAGAACGCCGAGATCCGCAAGAACGTCCTCAAGTACGACGAGGTGCTCAACAAGCAGCGCCAGGTGATCTACGCCGAGCGCAAGCGCGTGCTCAACGGCGAGGATCTGCACGACCAGGTCCAGCACATGATCGACGACGTGATCACGGCGTACGTGACGGGCGCGACGGCGGAAGGCTACGCCGAGGACTGGGACCTGGAACAGCTCTGGGCCAGCCTCAAGCAGCTCTACCCGGTCGGCATCACGATCGAGGACCTCGAGGAGGAGGCGGGTGGCGAGCGCGGCAGCATCGACGCCGACTTCCTGCTCGCCCAGCTCCTCGAGGACGCGCACGCCGCGTACGAGCGCCGCGAGGCGGAGCTCGGCGCCGAGGCGCTGCGGCAGCTCGAACGGATGGTGCTGCTGCAGGTCATCGACCGTAAGTGGCGTGAGCACCTCTACGAGATGGACTACCTCCAGGAGGGTGTGGGTCTGCGCGCCTACGCCCAGCGGGACCCGCTGGTCGAATACCAGCGCGAGGGCTTCGCGATGTTCGCCACGATGATGGACGGCATCAAGGAGGAGACGGTCGGCTTCCTGTTCAACCTAGAGGTTCAGGTGGAGGAGGCGCCGGCTTCGGTGGAGGGCGGCCGGGGCCCGGCGCCGATGCCGATGCGGGAGGAACCGTCGGTCGAGATCAAGGCCAAGGGGCTGGGTCGCCAGGCGCAGCCGCCGCAGGGGCTTCGCTACACGGCCCCCGTGGTGGATGGCGCCGCGGGCGCCGACGGCGGGGTCCAGGTGGAGCAGGCGCCCGCGCTGGGCGTCGGCCGTCCGGCTCCCTCGCCGTCCAGCTCTTCCCGGCGTCCCGCGCCCGGGCAGGCGGTCAGCAGCAACGGCCCCTCCCGTAACGCTCCGTGCCCCTGTGGTTCGGGCAAGAAGTACAAGCGCTGCCACGGCGCGCCCACTGCCTGACCGTACGTCTGCTGACGAAGGCTCCCCGCGTTTCGCGGGGAGCCTTCGTCGTGTACGGCGCCCACGGTCGCGCCGGCTGAGCGCACGGGGTGCCGGTCAGAGAAGTTCGGCCATCCTGCCGACCCAGCTGCCGCCGCGTTGTTCGAGGCGGAACGCGATGGCCCAGGTGCGCCCGGCCGCGCTCAGGGCGGCGGCGGCCTCCGCGACGCCGCGCCGCGGCTCGCAGACCCGCAGCGTCCGCAGCCGCACCAACTCCTTCGGCCGCCCAATGACCCGGTGCCCGGCCATCCGGTCGATCCCGGTCGCCAGATGCTGGCTGATCGCCTGGGCGTGAAACGGACCGGACAGCGGCCGGATGTGGGAGACCGGCCGGTACCCGTTGAAGATCTCCAGACAGGTGGTGAGGAAACGGCGGGCGGCCTGACGGGCCTCCGGGGACGCCGCGGCCAGCGCGTCGGACGGCAGGGCTCGGGGGACGTCGTCCGCCGGCGGGACCGTCGCGGCCGGTTCTGCGCGACGGCGCCGGACCGTGTCGGTGCGCGCGACGGGGCCGAGTTTCAGCGCGAGCTGCCGGGCGCCCGACGGCAGCGCCCAGGTCTGCGGGTCGGACTCGTCCTCGAAGGGCGGGTCGAGAGGGGGCGCCGGGCGTAGCCGTACGACGGGGCGGGCCGGGATCCGCACAGGCTGCACGCCGTGCTCCTCTCGATCTTGCGTTTACCTTCGTTTGCCTTCGACAAGCCTCATTCATACTGGACGATATCCGTTGGGGTCAATGCGGCATGCCGCCGGAATCGGCACGCGCAGGGCAGCACCGCCCTCGCGCGGCGTCCAGACGTCTGCGACCGCCTCACGCGGGACCGGGCGTCCAGACGTCTGCGACCGCCTCCGGCGGGACCGGGGCGGGTAAGGATGGAGCGATCGCGGGGATCGGCGCGGCCGGGGCCGGGGATGTGCGGTCGGCTATTCCGGTTCGCGATCGACCAGCGGGTTCCCGTGCACCCATTCGGAGGTCTCGGCGTATTTCCGCTGGATGTACTCCTCCAGCCGCGCGCGTTCCACCCGCCACTGGCCCCGGCCGCCGATCTTGATCGCCGGAAGTTCGCCGCTGCGCACCATGTGGTAGACCTGCGAGTCCGACACGTTCAGCTCGGCGGCGACGTCGGACAGCTGCAGGAACCTCGGTTCCACGGTGACTCCCGGAGGGGTGGACGGCGGTCGTCCTAGTTTGCCATCGACCGCCCCGCGGGCCACTCCTGTGCGCGGGCCGGGCATTGCTGATCGGACACACCGGGCCGGATGAGCTTCCGACGGGGCGTTGCGGGGTGTAGGACAGGGGGCGGCGCCGCGAACCGGCGCCGGGCGCGGCCGGTGTTGCCGGCGCGCAGGTGTCGAGTTGGGAGACCGTGCGGTGACAGAGCAGCTCATCCGGGTGTACGTGCCGGCCACCATGCCGATGCTGAGCACCCTGCGCACGACGGGCGAGCTGACCGCGGACTCCGCCGACGCGGTCACCCCCGCGTTGCGGGAGTGGTACGCCGAGGGCGACGAGGAGGAGCTCGAGTACGTCGCGTTCACCCGCGCCGCCCAGGGAGCGCTCCGACTGCTGCGCCAGGATCCCGCCGCGCCCCGCCGCCGGGTCGTGGTCTCGGCCGATCTGCCTCCGGCGGCGGTGCAGCGCGGTGACGGCGAGCTCGGCTCAAGCGCGGTGCGACTCGTCGGGCCGGTGCCGGTGCGCGCGGTCGCCGCGATCCACGTGGACAGCGCCGATGCGGCCGACGACATCGCCGCGGCGGCGGCGGTGATCGAAGAGGCGGGGGCGGGTGATCCCGACGCCCAGTTCACCGTCGACGGGGCGGAGGACCACGAGCTGGAGTGGTACGACGTCTCCGAGCTCGACACGTTCGTCTAGGGCACCCCGCCGCGGTCAGTGGGCTGGCGCGGGCTCCGTGGGCTCGTCGGTCGGCTCGTGCGCGGGGCGCAACGTCCGGCCGAACGCGATCATCGCGGTGATCGCCCCGACGAAGAGGACGACCAGGCCGGCGTTGATCCGGGCGCTGTCCGCCATGTCCTGGAACGCGCTGTCGTCTTCGCTGACCGAGCGCGCCAGGGCGAGCACCTGGGCGCCACCGACACGGGTGATCACCTCGGTGAGCAGCAGCATCACCCCGGTGCCGGCGCCGGCGAGCAGGTACACCGGCCAGCGCGGCGGCGCCTCGAGGTGGCGTACCGCCCGGCGCAGATAGGCGAAGGCGATCACTCCGGCGACCAGGCCGCCGAGCACCGATCCGGCCAACGCCAGCCAGTGCTGGGCGTTCAGCAACGAGACGGCATTGTCGCCCGCCCCGAAGAGGGTGAGCAGGTCGGACTTGAACAGCTCCCGGACGAAGGTGAGCAGGAAGACGCCGAGCGACGCCGCCACGCCTGCGCCGACCACGGCGCTCGCCCGGATGCCGGCGAGCGCGCCGCCGATCGTGGCGCCGGCGGCGATCGTGCCGCCCAGCACCATGATCGCCGAGCCGCCGTTGCCGTGCCCGAGCACGACCGCGGTGGCCGAGCCGACCCCGCTGACCAGGCCGGCGCCGACCGCGATGGCGAACCGCGCGGTCGGGTGGTCGTGCAGGTGGCGTCCGAAGAATCGGCGTACGGCCAGGCCGACGCCCGCACCGCCGACCAGCGCGGCGGAGATCACCGCAGGCAGTCCGATGGCCGCCGCGGTGATCCCGAAGACCCCGTCGCCCGGTGACTCCAATGACGCCTGCACGGATCGGAGCATCACGGCGAGCCAGAGCAGGGCGAGAGCCGCCAGCCACACCGCGCCGATCGCGGCGGCGGGCCGGGCGCCGTCCTCCGTGCCCGTGACCGGCGCGGCGGACGCGCCGGTCGGCTCGGGGTCGGCCGGGCGCGCGGGCGCGGAGATGCCGGTCTCGTTCGTCATCGTCTCCCCTTCGACGGATCGCCGGCCGCGGGCGTGGAGGCGGCTGAGACAGCGGTGAGGTGCCGCCGGGGCACCGGTTGTTCAGGGTACGCGCGACCCTGACCCGACCCGCGCGGTGCCGGTAGGGCACGACGCGCGGCCGGTTCGGAGCCGGCTGCCGGTGCTGCACGGCGCGACCGTGGGCGGGCGGAGGCCGTGCGAGGATTGGGCGAGGATCTGCCGTTGTGGCTCCCACGAAGAGCCCCGGTCGGTCCGATTTCGCCAATGCAGTCGAGATCATCCGGGAGCCTGTGATGGACGCCGTCTTCTCCGTACCCGAGCCGCGCAACGAGCCCGGCCGCCACTACGCGCCGGGCAGCGCCGAGCGCGCCAGCCTGGAGCGGCGTCTCGGCGAACTCGCCGGCGAGCGGCTCGAGCTGACCATGACCATCGACGGTCAGCAGCGGATGGGCGCGGGCGCGGCGATCGAGGTCGTGCAGCCGCACCGGCACCGGCACGTGCTGGGGGTCACCCACAACGCGACCAACGCCGACGCCGTCGCGGCGGTGACGGCCGCGAAGAAAGCCGCCCCGATGTGGCGTGCTTTGTCCTTCGAAGACCGGGCCGCGATCTTCCTGCGCGCCGCCGAACTGCTCGCCGGGCCCTGGCGTGACACGCTCAACGGTGCGACCATGCTCGGCCAGTCGAAGACGGCCTACCAGGCCGAGATCGACTCCGCCTGTGAGCTGATCGACTTCCTCCGGTTCAACGTCGCGTTCGCGCACAAGCTCCTCGGCGAGCAGCCGCAGTCCTCGCCCGGGGTGTGGAACCGCTTCGACCACCGGCCCCTCGAGGGCTTCGTCTACGCGATCACCCCGTTCAACTTCACCGCCATCGCGGGCAACCTCCCGTCGGCCCCCGCGCTGATGGGCAACACGGTGGTCTGGAAGCCGGCGCCGACGCAGCAGTTCGCGGCCCACTTCACGATGCGGCTCTTCGAGGCCGCCGGCCTGCCGCCCGGCGTGATCAACATGGTCACCGGGCACGGGATCGAGGTTTCCGAGGTCACCCTCGCGGACCCCGACCTCGCCGGCATCCACTTCACCGGCTCGACCAAGGTCTTCCAGCACCTGTGGCGCACCATCGGGGACAACATCGACCGCTACCGGTCCTACCCGCGCCTGGTGGGAGAGACCGGCGGCAAGGACTTCGTTGTCGCGCACAGCAGCGCCGACGTGGATGCGCTGCACACCGCGTTGGTTCGCGGCGCCTTCGAATACCAGGGGCAGAAGTGCTCGGCGGCGTCGCGGGCGTACATCCCGCGATCGATCTGGGATGGTGGGCTGCGCGACCGGCTCGCCGCGACCACTGGCTCCATCGCGTACGGCGACGTGACCGATTTCCGTAACTTCGGCGGGGCGGTGATCGACGCCCGCGCGTTCGCACGGCACGCCGCGGCACTGGACATGATGAAGAAGGACGACGCCTGCACCGTGATCGCCGGCGGCACCGCCGACGACTCCGAGGGCTTCTTCGTCCGGCCCACCGTCGTCGAGTGCACCGACCCGACGCACGACGTCTTCACCACGGAGTTCTTCGGGCCGATCCTGTCGGTGCACGTCTTCGACGACGAGCGCTTCGAGAGCGTGGTGACCCAGGCGGAGGGTTCCGCGGCGTACGCGCTGACCGGCTCGATCTTCGCCGACGACCGTCGCGTCGTCGACTGGGCGAGCGAGACACTGCGCTACGCGGCCGGCAACTTCTACATCAACGACAAGCCGACCGGGGCCGTGGTCGGGCAGCAGCCGTTCGGTGGCGCCCGGGCCAGCGGCACCAACGACAAGGCGGGCTCCTGGCACAACCTGGCCCGCTGGACGTCGCCGCGCACCATCAAGGAGACGTTCGTGCCGGCGACCGACTTCCGCTACCCCCACATGGGCTGACCCCGCGGTCTTTCCACGTCGATCAAGGACATGTTCTCACGGTTCGATCTTCATCCGTGTGAATACGTCCTTGATCGACCGGTAAGTCCTTGATCAGGCGGGGGAGACGGCCTCGATCCGGTCGAGCGCGAACGCCCGCTCCTCCTCCCGCAGGTGACACCAGGCCACCAGCAGGTGCCGTTCCACCTCCATCGGCTGCACGACGCGGGTGGAGAAGCCGCCCGAGGCGTTGCGGTAGTCGATCCGCACCGGCTCGCCCGTGCCGATCGCCCCGACCAGTAGCTGCTGCTCGGCGTCGTTGAGCCGCGCCGCGTGCCGCCGTACGGCCGCGTCGGCGCTCTGCCCCGCCGGCTCGTCGGGGGCCTGCCGCTCGTCGAGCCGCCCGTGTCCGCTCCGCCGGGGCAGTTCGAGGACGGTCGCGAGCGGGCCGTCGACCACCGCGTTCGCCAGCAACCGCTCCGCCACCTCGGTCGGATCCACCGCCGGTTCCTGCTCCGGTCCGCCCCCGCGTCGGCCTCTTCCGGCACGGCGCAGGGCCGGGGCGCGGCGCCGGGGCGACCGCTCGATGATCGGTTCCCCGTCGGCGTCCTCGCCGGCCGGCGCGTAGCCGGCGTCCCGCAATGCGGCGAGCGTCTCGGCGACCGGTTTCGCGCTGGCGAGCACCGTCGGGGCCAGAACGGCCAGCCCGAGCGGGCGCAGCGCCCGTACCCCGGCGATCTCGGTGAGCAGCGTGGGGTCGTCGGCGTGCAGGACGCAGCCGACCGCCCGTACCCGGATCCGGCCGTGCCGGCGTCCAACGTCCGTGATCAGGTATTCGAGCGATTGCGGCAGGGTCTGGCCGACCGCCGCGGCGCGGAGCGCGGCGACCAGTTCGTCGGGCGCGTAGCCCGCATCCAGGGCGGCGCGCAGCGAGCCCGAGGTGAACCGCCAGGTGGTCGCGGCCCCACGCGACTCGCGTTCGGCGGCGTTGTCGAGGAGTCCGGCCAGGGCCGCTGCCGGTATGCCCGGCACCACGACGGTCAGGTCGTTCTGGAAGACGGCCTGCCGCACAGCGGGCGGCAGCAGCGCCGCCGCCGCGTCGCCCAGGGTCGCGGGAGCGTGCCGCAGCGCCCGTCCGAGCGGGGTGAGCGTGCCGTGCGCGACGACCCCGATCAGCTGCGTCTCCTGCCACAGACCGGTGAGCAACTGCGCCACCGCGCCTCCCGCCCCGGTCAGCAGCGGCAGCCGCCAGCGCAGGACCTCGGTCAGCTGTCGGCCGTCGGCCACGCCACGTCCGTCGGGCAGGTCGGCCGCGACGCGCAGGAGGATGGGGCGCAGGTCGTACGCCGCCAACCAGGCCCCGTCGCGCAACAGCGGGGCCGGTGGGGGCCCGCCGTCGGGACGATGCTCGGCGAGCGGCGCACCCGGAATCTGCTGCCACGCCCGCAGCAGCACCGGCAGTCGGGCCGCCGGTTCGCTGTCGCACCATTCGTCGTACGCCTCGGTCGGTTGCACCTGCCCACCCGCGATGCCGAGCAAGCCGGCGGCGTAGGCGAGCTCCAGCCACAGCCGTACCTCCGGCTCGCCGCACCCCACCGACTTCGCCAGCCGCCGCAGCTCGCGGCTTCCCACGCCACCCGCCTTGAGCAGCGCGACGGGCGTGGTGGCGGCGGAGTCGAGCAGGGCGGAGATCTGCTCGACGGCGCTGGTCGCCGCGGCCGCGGCCTCCCGCGCCACGGCCGTCTCGTCCGCGTCGACCAGCGCGAGCGCCGGTGGATGAGGCTCGTAGGGCGCCCGCCAGTCCGGGCCGCGCAGCGCCGTGCCGACTTCCGCCGGCAGTTGCGCGTGGTGCCAGCCGTCCCACACCAGCAGGCCGCGGCGGACCGCCCAGCCGATCGCCGGGCCGTCCGGGCTGCGGAGCTCGTACTGCGGGGGCGCCGCGACCAGCGGGCCGGCGGCCGCGACCGACAGCAGCAGCTCGCGGGCGTCGGGCGGGGCGGCCGCGACCAGCGCGCGGACCCGGTCGGCGTCGGCGAGCGCGTCGGAGACCGCCGCGACCAGGTCGTGCTGGCTACGCGGAGCGGAGAGCCCGAGGGTGGCGGCGATCTCGCGCAGCTCGCCGGGAGGCACCGCGCCGAGCAGACGGGCGGCGGGTGCGCCGAGACCGAGCGGATGCGCGAAGAACGACCAGAGCGGCCCGGTCATCCGCAGGTCATCGCCGTCCGGCCAGACGAGCGCCCACCCGGCGAGCGTGCGCAGCGTGCCGTCGAATTCCGGATCGTCGGGGGAGCGGCCGATCGCGGCGGCGAGCTGCTCCCGGCCGACGCTCGGCGCACCGCAGGCCTGGAGCGCCTCGATGAGCTGGACGGCGGGGCGGGGGAGCGACGCGAGCGCGGCGACGGCGGAGCCGCGCTCCTGCAGCCGGGCGGCGAGCGCGGACAGTTCGGTGGGCGGTGGCTCGGTCAGCGTGTCCGGCCGGCGGGTCAGGATGCCGGCGAGCGCGTCGGCGTCGAGCCCGGCGAGCCAGTGAACCAGTGGAGTGGACACGTCGGCCCAATCTGCCGTACGCCCGAGCCGCAGGTCAAACGTGTGGGGCGGTAGCGTTCGGGAGTGACTGACAAGACCCTTCGCGACAACGGCGTCGCCCCGGACCCCCGCTTCGGCGAGCAGGGCGGCCTTCTCACCTACGGCGCCTACCTGCGCCTGCCCGACCTGCTCGATCAGCAGGTCCCCGAGTCGTCGCCGCCGGCCCACGACGAACTGCTCTTCATCACCATCCACCAGGTCTATGAGCTGTGGTTCAAGCTGCTGCTGTCGGAGTTGACCGACGCGCGGGACCGGATGCTGGCCGGTGAGAGCTACCTGCCGCGGGTGCGCCTGGAGCGCTGCCACACGATCGAACGTGTCCTGGTCGGGCAGGTCGATGTGATCGACACGATGACGCCGCAGGACTTCCTCGCCTTCCGCACCAAGCTGGCGCCGGCCTCGGGCTTCCAGTCGGCGCAGTTCCGCGAGATCGAGTTCCTCTCCGGGGCGAAGGACCCGGGCTACCTGCAGCGGTTCCGTGGTCTGAGCGACGGGGACCGTGAGCGGCTGGAGCGCCGCCTCGCGGAGCCGAGTCTCTGGGACGGGTTCCTCGCGGTCCTGGCCAAGGCGGGCTTCGCCGTCGACACGGCCGAACAGCGCATCACGGCGTTCTCCGCGATCGCGCGGGACCGGGAGCGGTTCGGTCAGCTGTGGGACCTGGCTGAGGCGCTGGTCGCGCATGACCAGGCGTTCTGCCTGTGGCGGGCCCGGCACGTGCTGATGGCCGAGCGGCAGATCGGCACCAAGCCGGGTACGGGCGGCTCGGCCGGCGGCGCCTACCTCCGTTCCCGGATCGAGCTGCGTTTCTATCCCGAGCTGTGGGAGCTGCGCAGCCACCTCTGAGCGGGGACCGATCCGCCGACCTTCGCCCGGTGGTGGCCGTGCCACCACCCGATCGGGTGACGTCGGCCCGTCCGCCGATCAAGGAAATTCAGCCCGACCAAGGACGTGTTAACCCGATTGATGGTCAATTCGTGCGAACACGTCCTTGATCGACGAGAAGAGGTTCTGCGCGGGTGGGGCTCCGCGGGTGGGACGAGAAGGCGCCGGTCGCGCCTTCGTCAGCCGGCCCGGATCTTATGATCCGACATATCGGACGTTGCGCCCCAGAAGGCCCCACTAATCGCGCCGAACCCGGCGTACGGGACGAAATCCAGGGGGTCGGGTCGCCGGATCAACCCATCGGAGAGTGTCCAAATCGTCACGCAGAATCGCCAACCGGTGGAGCGGGCGGGTCGGCCGATCGGTCCGTTGAAGATCAAAAAGTGACCCGAGCATATCGACAGTCCTCAGCCGACTGTCTGCCACGGACAGTGCACATTGGAACACACGCCGCTCCCGATCATGCGAAATCCTGGACGCGGGGGAGACAAAGTGGCAGCGTGGAGGGTATGCCGGATTCTGGAATCAACCCTACCGCGGCAGCCCTGCTGGGTCTGCTCCATGAAGGACCCATGACCGGCGGCCAGTTGATGGCCGCCGCTGAGCGCCGTCTCTCGCCCTACTGGTCGATGACGCGCAGTCAGGTCTACCGCGAATTGCCGGTCCTCGCCGACCAGGGCTACGTCCGACTCGGCAAGCCCGGCCCGCGCTCCAGTCAGCCGTACGCGATCACGGCGGCCGGGAAGCGCACCTTCGCCCGGTGGCTGACCGAGTCGCCCGGCCGTGACGCGATCCGGAACCCCATCGCCCTGCGGGTCGCCTTCGGCACCCTGCACTCGGCCAACCAGCTGCGCGAGCTCTACGCGGAGGCGAACGAGCACCACGCGGAGGCCCTGGCCGCGGCGCGGGAGCAGGCCCGGGACGCGAAGAAGGCCGGCGACACGTTCGGCGCCGCCGCGCTGGAGTTCGCCGTGGCGTACCACAAGGCCGCGCTCTCCTGGCTCAAGACCGCGCCGGTCGGCTGACCCCGGCCGGTCCGGCCCGCCGCCGGCGTCGGTGGCGGCGCTGTGCGGCGTTGCCCACGGGAGATGAGCTGCTCGCTTCCGGGGGACGTATTCTTGACTGTTGTGACCGCTGCCGACATTTCCGACCAGCTTAAAGATCTTGACGCCACCCTGCGAAACATCGAGGCCGTCCTCGATGTCGACAGGCTGCGCCGCGACAAGGCGGAGCTGGAGGAGGTGGCCTCCGCCCCTGATCTGTGGAACGACCAGGCCCGGGCTCAGGAGGTGACCTCCAAGCTCTCCCACGTCAACTCCGAGATCGACAAACTCGAGAACCTGCGGAGCCGGCTCGACGACGCCGGCCTGCTGCTGGAGATGGCCGAGGCCGAGGAGGACGAGGGCTCGGTCGCCGAGGTCACCACCGAGGTGGTCGCGCTGCACAAGGCCATCGAGGAGATGGAGGTCCGCACGCTGCTCTCCGGCGAGTACGACTCGCGGGAGGCGCTGGTCGCGATCCGGGCGGGCGCCGGCGGTGTCGACGCGGCCGACTTCGCGGAGATGCTGCTGCGGATGTACCTGCGCTGGGCGGAGCGGCACGGTTACCCGACCGAGGTCTACGAGACGTCCTACGCCGAGGAGGCCGGGCTGAAGTCCGCGACGTTCGCGGTGAAGGCCCCGTACGCGTTCGGCACGCTCAGCGTTGAGTCGGGGACCCACCGCCTGGTGCGGATCAGCCCCTTCGACAACCAGGGGCGGCGGCAGACCAGCTTCGCCGGGGTCGAGGTGCTGCCGGTGGTCGAGCAGACGGACCACATCGACATCCCGGAAAACGAGATGCGGGTCGACGTCTACCGCTCGTCCGGCCCGGGCGGGCAGAGCGTCAACACGACGGACTCCGCGGTGCGCCTCACACACATTCCGACCGGCATCGTGGTGACCTGCCAGAACGAAAAGTCCCAGCTGCAGAACAAGGCCTCCGCGCTGCGCGTGCTGCAGGCCCGGCTGCTGGAGCGCAAGCGGCAGGAGGAGCAGGCGAAGATGGCGGGCCTGAAGACCGACGCCGCCGGCTCCTGGGGCGACCAGATGCGGTCGTACGTCCTGCACCCGTATCAGATGGTGAAGGATCTGCGTACCGAGCAGGAGACGGGCAATCCGTCGGCGGTCTTCGACGGCGAGCTCGACGGCTTCATCGAGGCGGGGATCCGCTGGCGCAAGCAGACCCAGCTCGCCGGCGACGCGGCCTGACCTGCGCGCCCGTCCCCGGTCGGAGCCGGCCGGGCGGGCGGCGGTCGATCGCGGCGTGTCGCGCTCCGATCGCGGCGTGTCGCCGTTCGCGGGCCGGGTGCGCGTGGTCCGAACGGTCGGCCGGGCCCGCTGAAGGGTGGGCCCGGCACATCCGGAGCAAAGACCTGAGACGCGTTTCGGGCATACCTGGCGAAGGCCTCCAGGGTGGACTTGGACTTTCGGTTACACCGCGTAGACTCACCACCCGTGATTCAGCTTGAGCAAGTGACTAAGACGTACCCCAAGTCGTCTCGGCCATCGCTGGACGATGTGTCGGTCTCGATCGAGAAGGGGGAGTTCGTCTTCTTCATCGGTCCGTCCGGCTCCGGTAAGTCCACGATCATCAAGCTGCTGCTGCACGAGGTGACGCCCAGTAAGGGCAAGGTCGTCGTGAACAGCCGGGACGTCACCGCGATGCGTTCGTGGAAGATCCCGCACTTCCGTCGCTCGATCGGATGCGTCTTCCAGGACTTCCGCCTGCTGCCCAATCGCACCGCCTACGAGAACGTGGCGTTCGCCCTCGAGGTGATCGGCAAGACCAAGGCGGTCGCCCGCCGGGTTGTGCCGGAGGTGCTGGAGCTGGTCGGCCTCGGCGGTAAGGAGCACCGTTACCCGCATGAGCTGTCCGGCGGTGAGCAGCAGCGTGTGGCCGTGGCCCGGGCGTTCGTGAACCGGCCGCTGATCCTGCTGGCCGACGAGCCGACCGGAAACCTGGACCCCGACACCTCGATCGAGATCATGCGTCTGCTGGACCGGATCAACCGGACCGGCACGACGGTCGTGATGGTCACGCACGACTCCAACATCGTGAACCAGATGCGCCGGCGCGTCGTTGAAATTGAGGGTGGTCGCATTGTCCGCGACCAGGCTCGCGGCGTTTACGGCTAGCCCTTCGCGAAGCCAGGGCCAGTCGGCCACGACCTGACGAGAACCACTCCTGCGGCGATCCGGAAGGAACCCCCCGATGCGCGCGAAGTACGTCCTGTCCGAGGTGATGGTCGGACTGTGGCGCAACGTGACCATGAGCATCGCCATGATCATCACCATGGCCGTGTCGTTGACCATGCTGGGCGCCAGCGGCCTGATGTACATGCAGGTCGACAAAATGAAGGAGCAGTACTACGGAGACCTGCAGGTCGCGATCTTCCTCGCGGACGGGGTCTCCGAGGAACAGCGCACCACGCTCCAGACCGAGCTCGCCGGCGACCCGCTGGTCAAGGACGTCATCCACGAGACCAAGGCGATGGCGTACGAGAAGTTCAAGGAGCTCTACCGGGACGCTCCGGAGTTCGTGAGCGCGGTGAAAGCGGACCAGCTGCCCGAGTCGTTCCGGGTGAAGCTGAAGGATCCGACGAAGTACGCGCTCATCTTCGACAAGTACAAGAACACGGCCGGGATCGAGCAGATCGTCGATCAACGTCGGTTGCTCGAGAAGATCTTCAACATCCTCAACGCGATCCAGAGCATCGCGCTCGTGGCGGCCTCGGTAATGGCGCTCGCCGCCCTGCTGCTGGTCGGTAACACGATCCAGGTCGCGGCCTACAGCAAGCGGCGAGAAGTCGCGGTGATGAAGCTCGTGGGGGCGTCCAACTGGTTCATCCAAGCGCCGTTCGTGCTGGAGGCCGTGGTCGCCGGCGTGCTCGGCTCGGTCGTCGGCTTCGGTGCCCTCGTGCTGGCCAAGTGGCTCCTGCTCGACGGTTCGCTGCGCGACCTCACCGACCTGCTGACCCCGCTCCAGTGGAGTGAGGTGCTGTTGATGTTCCCGCTCATGGCCGGTGCCGGTGCGCTGGTCAGCGCCGTCACCGCGTGGGTCACGCTCCGCTTCTACCTCCGCGTCTAGTTTCCTTATCGCGCGGTCCATCGCCGTCCATCCGCTTCGTCGGATGGGCGGCGATCCGCGTTTTGTGAGGTAATTGGCTCCCTAAGTCGCGGTTGTGTCCGATGTGACCGGAGTAACCTGACTCTCACGTTACGGGGGGAGAGGTATTCCGTGGGCTCGTGCCGAAGGTCGCCGGTGGCGACACTGATCGTGACCATGGTGGCGGCCATGCTGGCGACGCTGCTTCCGGCTGCGTCCGCGCACGCCGATCCGCGCGGTGACAAGAAGCGCATCGAGGCGGAGGTGGCCAGGGCGTCCGCCATCCTCGAAGGCGCGACCGGCCGGGCACAGAACGCCGCGCGGCAACTGGTCGCGGCGACCGCGGCGTTGCCCGCCGCGCAGACGCGCGTCGCGGAGGCGCGGGGTCAGGTCGCCGCCGCGGAGGTGGCCGCGAACACCGCCCGGCGGAAGGCGACCGAAGCCGCGACGGCGCTCACGGGGGCGCGTCAGGCCTTCGCGGACTCGGAAAAAGCGGTCGAACAGGCCCGCAAGCGCGTCACCAGCTTCGTGTCCGCCAACTACAAGGGCGGCAACATCGTCAGTCTCAACATGCTGATGGAGTCCCGCAGCCCGCTCGACGCCGCCGAGCGTTATGGCTACTTCGAGCACGTCATGGCCAGCGAGCAGGAGGCGCTCGACGGGTTGACCGGTGCGCGTGCGGAGGCCAAGCAGGCACAGAACGCGGCGGGTGCGGCCGAGCGCTCGGCGCAGGAGGCGCGCGTCGCGGCGGACCGGTCCCTCGGCGACGCGCAGCGCGCCCAGGCCGCCGCGGAGGCGGCCGTCGCCGAGGTGGAGGCGCTCGCCGCGCAGCGACAGGCGGCACTGAACGTCGCCGAGCAGGAGCGCTCCGCCAGTCTGGCGAAGTACGAGCAGGCCAAGGGGGAGGCGGCCCGGATCAGGTCCGAGCTCGCGGCCTGGGAGGCCAAGCAGCGGGCGCGGCGGCCGAGCAACGGCGGTGGGGCAGGACCGGTCATCCGGCCTGGAGCGCGGCTGCTCATGCCGACGAACGGCTGGAAGTCCAGTGACTACGGCAACCGCTACGACCCGTACTACAACGTGTGGCAGCTGCACGCCGGCGTCGACATCGCGGCCAGCGGCGGCGCGCCGATCTACGCCGCGGCCGACGGCACAGTGATGCGGGCCGGCTGGAACGGCGGGTACGGCAACTTCACCTGCATCAGTCACGGCAGCTCGGGCGGCAGGTCGCTGAGCACCTGCTACGCGCACCAGTCGAGCATCAACGTCTCGCCGTGGCAGCGGGTACGGTCGGGGCAGATCATCGGCCGGGTGGGCACGACGGGCGCTTCGACCGGCAACCATCTGCACTTCGAGGTCCGCCTCAACGGCTCGCCCGTCCAGCCGCTCAACTGGCTCCCCGCCTGCCTCTGCTGACCCGTTCGGTCCGGATCCGTCCGGTGCGCCATCGACGGGCGAGCGCCCGTATCCGCACGTTGGATGCGAAAAGCGATATCGGGGTGACCCGCCCGTCGGTGTAGCATTGCGCGGCTGTCCAGAGCGCGGGGAGGTGTCAGACATGCCACGGGAAAAAGGGCGCAAGGTCGTCGCTTCCAACCGCAAAGCCCGCCACGACTACGCCATCCTCGACACGTACGAGGCGGGGATGTCGCTGACCGGCACCGAGGTCAAGTCGCTGCGCGCCGGCCGCGCATCGCTGGTCGACGCGTTCGCCCATGAGAAGAACGGCGAGCTCTACCTGCACGGGATGCACATCCCGGAGTACGCCCAGGGCACGTGGACGAACCATGAGCCACGGCGTACCCGGAAACTGCTGCTCAACCGGATGGAGATCGATCGGCTGCTCGGCAAGCTGCGGGAGAGCGGTCTGACGTTGGTGCCGCTCTCGGTCTACTTCTCCGACGGCTGGGCGAAGGTCGAGCTGGGGCTGGCGAAGGGCAAGAAGTCCTACGACAAGCGGCAGGACCTGGCCAAACGCGATGCCGACCGGGAAATTCAGCGGGTCGTCGGTCGTCGCGGCAAGGGCATGGAGTGACGTCGTTGTAATTTCCCGCTAGCCTCCTCGTCGGCATGATGGCCGAGGGGGAGGGAATCGCGGGGTGGGCAAGCACGTGGCGCGGGACTCGGCGGACCTGTCGCCGGCGCGAGCACGATCCAGCCTCGTGCTGGGCGTCGTCGTCGCCGTGCTCATCGGGGGAGCCGTGTGGGCGGTCTTCCACGCGCGTCGCGTCGACCCGCCGATGCTGATCGTGCAGCCGGCTGCGGCACTGCCCGGTCCGCCCGACGGAGCGGCGCTCTACGACCCCGCTGCTCCCACCGCGACGCCGACGACCGCCCCGTCGCGCTCGGCCACGCCGTCGTCGCCTTCTCCGTCGCCGTCCGCGACGCGGCCCGCCTCGGCGTCCCCGGCGGTGACCTTCACCCTCTCCCCGGTACGGGTCGCGCCGAGCGCCCCGCCCCGGCCGCCCTCGCCGACGCCGGTCGCGCCGCCCCAGCCCGTGTTCACCGCTCGCTACTCGGTCAGCAACGCCTGGTTCAGCGGATTCAGAGCGGACATCGACGTGACGAACCGCTCCCGCACGGCTGGCCGGGTCGAGGTTCAGCTGACGTATCCGGACGACGTGCGGATCACGGTGCGTCAGTACTGGGGGAACGTCACCGCGACCGCGTCGGGTCGCACGCTGACGTTCACCTCCAACCAGCCGGTCTCTCCGGGCGCGACCCTTCGGTTGGGCTTCCAGGCAGACAAGAACACCCGGCGACAGGTCAATCCCACCAGCTGCACCGTGAACGGCGCACGCTGCGAAACTTTCTGATCGCCCGGCCTGGACGGCGGATGGGCGGTTGGTCCCCTAGGGTCGCCTGATGGCCGAAATTCAGCTCGAGTTCGACCTCGAGCATCCCGCCGACCTCGTGTGGCGGGCGCTGACCGAGCGGCGCCTGCTGGCGCGCTGGTTCATGCCGGCCGACCTGGAGCCGACGGTCGGGGCCGTAATCCGGCTCCGCCCTCGTGACCTGCCGGGATTCGACGCCGCGGTGGAAGGCGAGGTCGTCGCGGTCGAGGCGCCGCACACGCTGGTCATGCGGTGGCGCGCCGAGCAGCTGCACACGCTCGTCACCTGGCAGGTGGTGCCGCGCGCCGCCGGCTGTCGCCTGCTGGTCGGCCAGGAAGGCTTCCTCGGGGTACGCGGCACCGAACGCCAGCGTGACCTGTCCCGCACGTACACGATCCTGTTCGGCGAGGCGCTCCCCGCCGTACTCGACGGGGTTGCTGCCGGTCAGCCGGTCGAGTTGCTGCCGTTCGCCGCGGGTGCCGGGATCGTGCCGCGACCCGCGGCCATGGCGCAGCCGCGGTCCGTCCGTGCCCGCGCACGCCGTGGATCCGTCGCGCTCATCGTGACCGGGCTCTTCGCCGGGGCGACCGGGGCGGCGCTGGCCGGCCTGTTGCCGCCGGGGACGGTCGATCCGGCCACCATCGGGCCGGCCCCTGTCCCGCCGCCGATCGTGGCCGTGCCGCCGAGCGCGGCGCCGTCCACCCCCGCGGCGCCGACGACCCCGCCGGCGCCGACCCCGCCCGCCCGGACGGTCGAGCGGGCGGTCGCCGCATCGCCGACCGCCCTGCCGTTGCCCGCCCCGCTGCGGAAGAGCCCTGGTCCGCTCGCCGCTGACTACCGGCAGACCGGTTCCTCGCTGCTCGGATACACCGGCGCCCTCACCATCCGCAACACGGGAGCGGCGACCGCCGAAGCCTGGACGGCGACCGTGACCTTGCCGCCGCTCGCCATCGTCTCCCGCGCCGATGTCGAATTCACGCAGCGCGGGACAACCGTGACCTTCACCGGGGCGTCGCTGGCGGGCGACACCTCAACCAGCTTCGGCTTCGCGGTCACGCTCGACGCGACCGCGTTGATCGCCGCCAACGCGCCGCTCACCTGCACCGTCGACGGCGTCCCGTGCCGCGGAATGTGACCCGGCCTCGGGTGGTTGAAGTGAGTGTTCGCGCTGGTGAAGCGGCCTGCGCGGAGCCACCGGGAGAGTCCGGTCGAGATCCGGAATGAACTTGGTGGCGGGAGGCGTTATTCTTGACTGGCTGCGACAGTCGCAGCGCCGATCCACTGGCCGGGTTTGACCGGTTGTGGGCACATCCAGGGGGTGACTGGTTTCGACTTCGTACGTTGCGGCAGGGGAAGCGAGCCGAGGAAGCCGACGTCGTCTCGAGAATCGGTCGTCGGAAAACCAATAAGCGCCAACGCTAAGCGCGCTGACTTCGCTCTCGCCGCCTGAGGCGAGTAGTGAGTCTGTCGGTCTGAGAACGCCTTCGTCCCAGTAACCGGCATCAGTTAGAAGGCTGGCCAACCGAACCCGGTCGCGGGGTTCGTGCGGCGAGATTAATCGCGACTGGGCCCGTCACACCAACTCGCTCGCGTGAGCGGTGGGGCCGAGTAGAGACATAGCGAGCTGCGCTCGGAGAAGCCCTGACAAGACGCCGAAGGACCCGGGTTCGATTCCCGGCACCTCCACCACGGGGTTTCCCCGAAAGTTCGGATTCTTTTCCTCGAATCCGGCTTCGGGGAGAGCCCACAACTTGATCACGTAGGGCCCGGTCATCAGACCGGGCCCTACGTGTGTCTGCGCCCGGCCGACCATGCCGACACGGCTCTGCGGATGCAACAGGCCAGATGCGACGTGGGGCCCGAGCGGTCGGTGGTGAGCCCGAGGGTGACCAGTGCGCGGCCGGTGAACTGCATGTAGCCGCGGTGAATGTTGCCGGTCGCGAAGTTCTTCAAGTTGCCGAAGACGCCGTCCAGTAGGTCTGGCGGTTCCAGGACTGCAGCCACTCCGGGCTGCGCCAGTACTCCTCCTGGTGGTACTTCATGTGCGGGCCGGCCTCGACGGTGACCGGCTTGCCCGAGCAGAACTTCAGCTCGGTCTGCGGCGGCGTGATGATGGGCAGCCCGTTGGCGCGGGCGACGTCGACACTGGCCGAGATGCGGGGGCAGCCGGCGGTCCCGGCGGCCGCGGGGCCGGAAATACCAGGCAGCGCTACGCTGCGGGTGTCGCCAACCGCACCACTGCCTGACAACTCCGGCGGAGCCAATCACCGCAAGTCCCGGCGTCTCCGACACTCGACCGGCCCCGATCCGCACGATGACGGCCTGAGCGGCTACTGCGTGGCCGGCCGTGTGGCCCCGGTTGAACTGCGATCTCGGCGCGCTCCCATGCTGGCCGACCTGCCCACGGTGGCCGTCCAGATCAAGATTTGTGCATAACCCCAGGTCAGTGCAGTGCGGTGCACGTGTCGCAACCAACTTTCTCGGTTGGTCATTGATTCACTACTATGAGACGTTCTTCGATGGGTGTCATGCCATGGATCACGGCACTCGCACTCGAGACGGGGAGGTGCAATGAGGATCAAAAATCTCATCGCGTCAGCAATGATCGTAGGGACGGGTCTGGTGCTCGTTCCGGGAACCGCCAGCGCGGCCCAGAGTGACTGCGACGCGGCCTACATGCCTGTGGGGCAACAACGACTACAAGTGGATGCTGGCCGAGCGTGGCCAGGACTCATCTACCATCCAGAACCTGAGCGGTGACGCCAACGACGAGATGGACTCCTGGGCCAACAAGTCCACGACCCACTCCGGTTGCATGTGGAAGGACGCCAACGGGTCCGGAGACCGCCAGACTCTCGGTCGCAACCAGAGCGACAGCAACGTCGCTCCCGCCAACAGCGACGAAGTTTCGTCCTGGCGCACGGCGTACAGCTGCTGAATCGTCAAACACCTGTGATGTCACCACTCATCCGTACGCAGAAAGTTCGTAAGGCCTATCAGTCTGAGGTAGAGACTGTGTGGGCTGCGCGTGACGTGGACTTTGAAGCCCGGCCGGGTGAGTTCGTGTGCATCTACGGCGCCAGCGGCTCAGGCAAGTCGACGCTGCTGAACCTGCTGGCTGGCCTGGACCTCGCCGATTCGGGCGAGATCCAGGTCAGCGGCGTCGACGTTGCCACCGCAAACGAGAGCCAACGCGAGCAGCTGCGGCTCGAGACCGTCGGCGTCGTGTTTCAGGACCACAACCTGATCGAGGAATTCACGGCCGTGGAGAACGTCGCACTGCCCTCGGAGGCGCGCGGCATGCCCGCCATGGCCGCGCGGGCCGAAGCCGCCGACCAACTACGCCGAGTTGGACTGGTGGGCATCGAAAATCGTCTGCCCCGACAGCTGTCCGGCGGACAGCGTCAACGAGTCGGGATCGCGCGGGCCCTGACGGGACAGCGAGCCGTCCTGCTCGCTGACGAACCCACCGGGGCGTTGGACTCCGCAGCCACCCAAGAGCTGTTCGTGCTCATTCGCGCCTTGTGTGATCAGGGAGTCACGGCTGTGGTCTGCTCGCATGATCGTCGGTGCCGCGACTACGCCGACACCTGCTACGAGATCATCGATGGGCGCTTGGAAGACCGTTCGTGACCGCAGAGCCCTCCGCAGCGTCTCTTGTGACGCAACTGCGTTTCGTACTCCGGCTCGCCCGGCGTCTCATCCGCTCTCGGGAGCTAGCTCGATCAACCTCGATTGTCTTTGTCGCCGGATTGGCCGTCATGGCGATGTTCGTTACCCTGCGAACCCTGTCCCTGTCGGGCGCGCAGATCGCCGACCGGGATCTGGGTCGGTTCGGCGCGTCCGTCGGCTACGGCAGCGTTGTGCTGCCGCCCGGAGAAGACCAGTTCACGCCGGACGTGCGGGCGCAGGCTTTGCGTGCCGGACTTGCAGACTCTCAGGTCATGCTGAGCGCGTCCGACATGCAGCTCTCCATCACTCCGGCGCGCAGCGTGAGCATGCTAGAGGCATCCTGGCAGGATCGACCCTTCCCTGCCCGATACGACCTGCTGTCCGGTCGGTGGCCGACGCGGCCGGGCGAGGTGGTGGTCACCGAGCCGCAGGATGTGACGGCGACTGCTGGCGGCACCCTGCCCGTGCTGGGCGGCAAGGTGACGTTCACCGTTGTCGGCACCGCCGAGGACCAGTTCGCGCGTACGACGAACCTGCTGGTCGCCCCGGGCACCTGGGCATCGCTGGATCCCAGCCTCGCCCAAGGGTTTCCGCTACTAGGCGCTCAGCCGCTGCTGCTGTGGTCGGGAGGCGACGCCGAAGGCGCCGTGACGGCCTTCACCAGCGCGGTGAACGACTACACACGGCGGTCGAGTGCCGCCACCGAGGGCGCCGACGCCCTCGTCGTCGGCGGCACGCTGCGGTTCCGGGAGCAACTGCTCGAGCGGCCCGAGCGTACTTCGATCGAGCGCACCCCTGCCGGCTACACCCTGCCGTCTCTGCTGCTGCCAGTCGCGGCGGTTCTGCTCGTGTTCGGACTTAACGATCGTCGTTTCCGGCGGGCGTCGGCCAGGCTGGTGGCGGTCGGCGTACGACCAGCAGCCGCGACGGCCGCCCTGACCGTCGCGGCCCTGGCCTGGTGCGTAGCTGCGGCCGCGGCCGGAGCGATCGTCGGGGGAGTAATCGGTGGGGTGGCCAGAGTGGTCATCGCGCGGGTGCGCGACTGGCCACCTGGCCCGATCGAGGGACTTACCGCGCCCCCGTTGCGGCTGCTCGCACTAGTCGTGCTCACCAGCTTGTGCGCCGGCGCTGCACTCGCCCGCAGCAGAGACCAGGCTAGCCCTGCTGTGGCTCCGCGCTCCCGTCTGACGTCCCAGACGGTAGCTGTGGCCAAGCGACGCGTCCGAGATGCCCGGCACCTGCTCGCTGTCGCCGCGTGGTGCGCCACCGTTGCGTACGCCGTACGAGTGGATTCTCCGGTCAAGGCGATGATCCTCACCGGCGTGCTCACGCTCGCGGTGCTACTCGTCATCCCCGACGTGCTCGATCTCTTGCTGAGGGTGCTGCCCGAAGGCGGGCCACGTCGTCGCCTGGCGCTTCGGCAGTTGGCGGCCGACACACTCCGCGCTGTCGCGATCGTCGCCATCCTCACGGCGCTGCTGGGCTCGTCCATGGGGTTCCTCACGCTGCTCGACACCCTGATCCGCACCACGGATCAGCAGGCCTACCCCGACGCGCTACCCGGCCAAGTGCTGCTGGCTGACCGCGCGAGCACCACGCTCCCGCCACCAGCATCGCTACTGCGAGCCGTAGAGGCCTCCGGCGTCGCAGACGGACTCCCACGCGCGGAACTGGCCTATCTGTTCACCACCGACGAGTCCGGCAACCTGACACGGTCGGTCACCCGCGATGGCCACAACGGCAATCTCCTTGCCGTGGAGACCGCCGGTCAAGTCGAACAGTTGATCGGCCACTCCCTCAACCCGACGCAACGCGCCGCGCTGGCCGAGGGCGGACTGCTCGTATGGACCGACGCACCCGACGCACCAACACAGCCCACACGCCTCGCCGTGAAAGAGGGCGATAGGGTCGCCAGCCGGACGCCGGAGTTGCCCATAGCCACCGTCGACGTGCCACTCGTTGAATGGCGTACCGGAACCGACGGTGTCATGCTCCGCACTACTGCGCAAAGCCTGAACCTACCCGTGCCGCAGAACGGGCCCCTGATCATCACCGATGTCTCCGCAACCGCAGCCAAGGCCATGCAAGAAGCGGTCGCCCGCGTAGGCATAGACGCACAAGCGGTCCGGATCCACACACCACCAAAGCCGCCCGTTCCGGCCGCTGCGTTGCTAGCCACCGCCGCTGGCCTGGTCATCCTCGTGCTCACCGCCGTGTTTGCCGCCACCCGCGCCCAGACCCGGACACTCCGCGGCTACCTGACCCGCCTGATATCCATCGGCATACCCACCACCTGGGCACGTCACGTCCTGCTCTACCAATACGGCATTCTCGTCGCCACGAGCACCGTGCTCAGTCTGATCATCGCCCTACCGCCCACGGTGGTAATTTCCCTGCGAATCTCCGGCTTCGCGCTCAGCATCCCCTGGGCGCAACTGCTCACCCTGCTCGCAGCGATCTACCTCGCCACCGCCTTGGCCGCGCTCCGCTCGGTCCTCAGCCTCCGCGTCCGCGAGCAAATCGGTACAGGTGTTTGACGCCACAGATATCGCGCGCGTGGAAGAGCTCATCTCGGATCTGAACCGCTGAGTGCAGGCGAACCGACCGCGAAGGATCGCCATACCCACCACGGCACCGTCACGGCCGACTGCTCGACACGGGCATTGCGCATCTTCTGATATCCGATGCTCTCCGGCCATCGTCAAATGGTGATGACGAGCTTGCCGCGGACGTGGCCAGCACGTAGGTACCGGATGGCCTCGGGTACCTCGCTCAGTGGATAGGCCCTGTCGACGACAGGCGTGACGTCGCCCGATTCGAGCAGGCGGCTCAGCAGTAGCAGGTCGTCGAGGCGCTGACGGGACATCAGTGCGCACAGGCGCTGGCGGGTGAACGCGGACAGCAGCTGGGCGCGCAGCTGCCGGTCCACGCCGCCGAGCCACCGCCCGCCACCCTCACCGCCCGCGATGACGAGGGTGCCGCGCGGCGCGAGCGCGCGACGGAGCCGCCGGAGCGGGCGGTTGCCGGCGACGTCCAGGATGACGTCGTAGCGCCGGGTGCCGTCGGTGATGTCCTCGCGGGTGTAGTCGACAACGGCGTCGGCGCCGAGGGCGCGCGCCAGGTCTGCCTTCGCACCGCTGCACACCGCGGTGACGTGCGCGCCGAGGTGCTTCGCGAGCTGGACGGCGAACGAGCCCACCCCGCCGGCCGCACCGATCACCAGTACCGTCTGGCCCGGCCGCACGCGGCCGGCGTCGCGCAGCCCCTGCAGCGCGGTGAGCGCCGAGATCGGCACGGCCGCCGCTTGCTCGAACGTCAGGCGCGCCGGTTTCAGTGCGAACCGGTCCTGCGGGGCGCACACGTACTCGGCGTATGCCCCGGTGTAGCTGCCGAACACCTCGTCGCCCGGCCGGAAGCGGGTCACGCCCGCGCCCACCGTCTCGACCCGGCCGGCGACATCCATCCCGCGGATCCGCATCCTGGGCCGGCGAAAGCCGAAGGCGGCGCGGCCGAGGTACGGCAGCCCGGTCATGAGGTGCCACACACCCTGGTCGATGCCGGCCGCGTGGACCCGGACCAGAACCTGCCCGTCTCCGGCGGTGGGCGCGGGGACGTCCTCGAAGCGCAGGACATTTGTTGAGCCGTACTGGTCCTGGACGATGGCCTTCATCGACCTTCCCCTTCATCCTCGGCGTACTGGAACACCTCGTCGAGCGGGACACCGAAGACCCGGGCGATGAGGAACGCGACCTCCAGGGAGGGTGAGTACCGGCTCTGTTCGATGGCGATGACGGTCTGCCGGGTCACGCCGATCCGGTCGGCGAGTTCGGCCTGGGTCATCTCGCCGTGGGTGAAGCGCAGCGCCCGGATCCGGTTGGTGACCCGGGTCGCCTTCGCCATCACTGGAAGCCCCGGCGGTAGGCGGCGATCTTGGCCACGGAGCCCAGCACCGCGGACAGGACGAACGCCAGGTATAGCGTGTTGGCGATCCAGAAGTACGGCAGTTCCGCCATGGCCATGAGCAGCGCACCGACCGCTCCGACGACGACGAACGACTGCCCGACGTGCTCGCCGAACCGGTTGATCTCCCGGTCGCGCTGGTCCTTGCCGGTGCCGCCCGGCAACACCATGCCGGACAGGATGTGCAGCACGATCCCCGCCACGATGGCCCCGCCGACCGTCCACAGCAGGGTGCCGACGTAGTGCACCTCGGTCAGCGGGGTCTGCCCCGCCCGGGCGAGCACGATGGCCACATACGTGCCGTATCCACAGACGGCGACCACCGCCTGTATCCACGCGCGCTTCTCGTCGAACGACATTCCCGCCTCCCCTATGTAAAGCAAACTTGACATGCTGAAGGTAAAGCAGCTTCGACACGATGTCAATATTTCTTTACACAACCCTCGGCGCGTCCGCGTCCCACATCGCGGCCTCACGGGCGAATCGGGGGGGGTCCGCTCGGTACGTGAGCGGTCCTCATTGCGCGCGTGGCGAATGAGACTTGATCGGGGTCTTTACACTGCTTGTGGCGTAGCTCACCATCGGCTCATGGGTTGAGCCGAGGAGGTGCGTCATGGCGCCACGACCGTCCCCGCAGGCCGCGCAGTTCGCCGAGCGCGTCCGGCACACCGGTCCGTTCGACGCCGGCACGCCCGTGCCTCCGGCCCCCGCCCTCCTGGTCGCCCGGCGCCACCGGGCCACCCTGTCCGGCGCCATCCACGCCCTGGAGCTGGCGCTGGCCGCGCCCGCCGCCGACCCCGAGTGGCGCGAGTCGGTGAGCATCCGCCTGCATTCGCTGCGCCTGGCGTTCACCGAGCACATCGTGCTCACCGAAGGGTCCGACGGGCTCTACGCCGAACTGCTCGACCACGCCCCCCGGCTGGCCCGGACCGTCTACCTGCTGACCCGCGAGCACACCGCCATCGCCGCCACGCTGTCTCACCTGCAGTGCGGCCTCGGTTCGTCGGAACTGAGCATCGAGGAACTGCGCGACTGGGCCGGCGACCTGTTGCGGGAGTTGGCGCGACACCGGCAGCGCGGCGCGGACCTGGTGTACGAGGCGTACGAGACGGACATCGGCGGCGAGACGTGACCGGGGGAACCGGGGACGGGTCGGCCGCGTCTCACCCGACATGCGCCGTATTTCCGCCCTGGTGGGCCTTCCGCTGATGCTCCTGATCGCCGCCTGCGCCGAGCCGGGCGCGTCCGGTCCGGCGGGTGCCGGGGCCAGACCTGACCAGCGGTCCGATGCCTTCGAGCAGCGGGCCACCGAGGTCGCGGAGGCGTGGCGGGCCGCCGTCGGGCCGGGCAAGTGGCAGCAGGGATACGTGCCGATGCAGAACGCGACCGTGCTCCCGGCGGATCCGGGTTTCACCGAGGACACGAAGCACGCGTTCGCCGCGGGCTGGTACCGCGACGGGATCCCGCTGCCCGCCACTAAGCCCGCCGACGGCACCGTGCGGTTTCCCGACGGGACGCTCAGCGTGCCACTGGTGAGTGCCAAGGACGCGTACCGGGAACTCGATCAGGGGGATCCGCCGCCGTGTGCGCGTCCGGCCGCTCCGGCCCCGTCCGGCGGCGCGGCCTCCGGATCGGTCTCTTCCACACCGAGTTCGGCCTGCATCCCGTTGACGGTCACCGGCGTGAAGCTCGGCTCCGCCACCGTGCGGACCAGCCGGGGCGACGCGAGTGTGCCGGCCTGGCTCTTCACGATCGAGGAGTTGAAGGCCCCGATCGCCCGCCTCGCCGTGGCGCCCGCCGCGATCGCCCCGATGCCGACCGCGTCGGCGCCCGCGCCGCAGTTGCCGGAGGGCTTCGTTTCCGCACAGGACCTGACCGGTGTCGACGGCGCCAAGCTCAGCTACCGGCTCGGAGTCGGCGCGTGTGACAAGGAGATCGAGCCGCTGGTGCAGGAGAGTGACGACGTGATCGTGGTCGGAGGAGCCGTCAGTCGGTCCGACCAGCCGTGCACGATGCAGCTTCTGCTCCACCCGGTGACCGTCACGCTGGACCGGCCGCTCGGCGCCCGGCCGGTGCTCGACGCCGGCTCCGGCCAGCCGCTGCTCCTCACCACGGTGCGCTGAGCCATGCCGCAGCCGTACGCCGGGCCGCCGATCGGCCCCGCCTCCACCCCGATCCCGAGCCGGGTGCTCGTCGTCGCCGACGACCCGACCGTCGGCGACGTGATCGGGCGATACCTCGAACGGGCCGGGTTGGCGGTCTCCGTCGCGGCCGACGGGCCGCAGGCGCTGGCGGCGTTCGACCCCGACCGTCCCGACGTCGTCGTGCTGGACGTCACGCTGCCCGCCCCGGCTCTCCTGCACGCCCCGCCGCCGCCCACCGTGCGGGCGCACCCCTCGACTCCGGTCCCCACGTCCTTCCCGCCTTCAACGTCGATCAAGGATGTGTTCACGCGATCGGAGATCCGTCCGTGTGAATAACGCCTTGATCGGCGGGGTCGTGGGACGGGTCAGGGAAGCTCGAAGGGGAGTTTGATGCCGTCGAGGGCCTGCCCGCACGGGCAGGCCCGCTCCGGCGGGAGCGCGGTGACCGCGTCGAGGAGCAGTTCGCGCAGGCGTACGGTGTTCTCGCCGAAGACCCGGAACACCTCCTCCTGCGTCACCCCGTGCCCGCCTTCCACGCCGGCGTCGAGATCCGTCACGAGCGCGACAGAGGTGTAACAGAGCCCCAACTCACGCGCGAGCACCGCCTCGGGATGCCCGGTCATGTTGACGATCGACCCGCCAATGCCGGCATACCAGCGCGACTCGGCACGGGTCGAGAAGCGGGGCCCCTCGACGACCACCACGGTGCCGCCGTCCGTCGCATCGATGTCGTGCCGCCGCGCCGCCGCCAGGATCGTGCTCCGCCCCACCGGGCAGTAAGGATCGGCGAACGAGACGTGCACCGCTCCCTGGTCGTAGTAGGTCTGCACCCGTCCACTCGTCCGATCGATCAGCTGATCGGGCACCACGAACGTCCCCGGCCCGAGCTCCGGGCGCAGCCCGCCCACCGCGCACGGCGCGAGGATCTGCCGTACGCCCAGCGAGCGCAGCGCCCACATGTTGGCCCGGTAGGGGATCAGGTGCGGCGGATGACGATGATCCCGCCCGTGCCGCGGCAGGAACGCCACCCGTCGGCCACCGAGCTCGGCGACGGTGACCGGGTCCGAGGGCGCCCCGTACGGCGTCTCGACCAGGTGCTCGACGGCCCCTTTCAGCAGGGTGTAGAGCCCCGATCCGCCGATGATGGCGAGCTCCGCGTGTCGGTCCACGTGTCCAACCTCTCGCTGGTCGAGGCGAGCGGGAAAGGCTCGCGCCGTACACACGCCGCTAGACCTTAACCACCGCGCAGGTCGCAGGCTATGGTGCCAGGCATGGCGTTGACTGCGCGCATGGTGACGATCGACTGCACAGATCCTCTGGCGCTGGCGAAGTTCTGGTCGGAGGCCGCCGGCTACGAGATCAAGTGGCGGCACGAGGACGCGTTTCTGATCCTCGGCCCCGTCACGGGCGACGGCGTCGGCATCGGCCTGCAGCGCGTCGCCGAGGCGCGCTCGGGCAAGAACCGGGCGCACATCGACTGGCACGCCGACGACCGTGCCGCAGAGGTGGCGCGGTTGGCGGCGTTGGGGGCGAGCGTCGTCGCGGAGCACGGCACGCCGGCCTTCGCGTGGACGGTGCTGGCCGATCCCGAGGGCAACGAGTTCTGCGTCTCGGACGCGCACGGATAGCGGAGGTGGCGGTGCACAGCGAGGGGCAGCGAATCGGGGGACGGTCGATGGAGTCGATGACCGGGCGGCTGCTCGTCGCGACTCCCTCCCTCAAGGATCCCAACTTCGACCGGACCGTCGTGCTCCTGGTTGCGCATGAATCCGGAGGTGCGCTGGGGGTGGTGCTCAACCGCCCCACCGAGGTGCCGGTCTCCGAGGTGCTCGGCACCTGGGGCATGCTGGCCCGCGACCCCGGTGTGCTCTTCGAAGGCGGCCCGGTGCAGCCCGAGTCGGCGATCTGTCTGGCCCGGATGCGCCCCGGTGCCGGCCGGGTGAAGGGCTTCCACCAGGTCTCCGGTCTCGTCGGCACGGTCGACCTCTCGACCGACCCCGAATCCCTCGGCGAGAGCGTCGTCGGCATCCGCGTCTTCGCCGGTTACTCCGGCTGGTCACCGGGGCAGTTGGAGGACGAGATCGCCGCGGGCTCCTGGTTCGTCCTGGACGCCCTTCCCGGGGACGCCTTCATGGAACGCCCCGACGACCTGTGGCCGATGGTGCTGCGGCGGCAGGGCGGCATGATGGCCGCCGTCGCGCACTTCCCGTCCGACGTCGCCCTCAATTAGGGGTACGACGACGCGCGGGTGTGACGCAGGCCCTCCAAGATGACCTGTGCCGCCCGCATGTGTACTATTGCGCGAGTGCCCGGGTGACCGGGAACAGCAAGGGGCCGTGGCGCAGCTGGTAGCGCACCACACTGGCAGTGTGGGGGTCAGGGGTTCGAGTCCCCTCGGCTCCACCCTTGTAGCAGTACGAGAAACGCCCTGGTCGGGGGAACCTCCCCGAGACCAGGGCGTTAATCATTTCCTGAGCGGCGCGCCGCTCTGGGCTGACATGTGCTGCCGGTGTGGGTAGGTCGTGAAGATGTAGCCCAAGGGTGTCGGGAACCACGGCCGTAATGAGGGCGTTGAGCGCCGTACGCTGTTGAGTTTCGGCGCCGGGTATTGCTCCCTGTGCTCCAAAAAAGGCGTCCGGTCGGACCGGGCTGTGCGTTACGCGGCGGCTTCACTTGATGCGTGACACGATCCCGCGGCTCGTTTGCTAATCGCTGTCTGCAGAGCGGTCGGAGACGCGAAGGTGGTAGCAGGTCATCGGCTTCTGCCGGGAAGAGTGCCCGCGAGTCGGCGCGGCTCGTCGTTCGCCGGGGCCAAGGCGATCATCTGTCACTGAACGTCGGCGGGTAGGGATCGCGGGAGCGCGCGCTGGTCGCGACGAGGGTGGCGAGCGCCGTGGTGATCGGTACGGAGGCGACCAGCCCGATCGTGCCGACCGCGCTGCGGACGATCTCCTGGGCCAGATATTCACTGGTGAGCAGCTCGACGACTTTCTGGTTGCCGGCCGCGATGAGCAGCAGCAACGGCAGCGACGCGCCGGCGTAGGCGAGCACGATGGTGTTGACGGCCGAGGCGACGTGGGCGCGGCCGATGCGGGTGGCCGCCCGGTAGAGCTGGATGCGCGGCATCGGCGTCCGGGCCAGTTCGGCCACGGTGCTGGCCTGGGTGACGGTGACGTCGTCGAGTACGCCGAGGGAGCCGATGATGATGCCGGCGAGCAGCAGGCCGCGCATGTCGACGTTGCCCTGGCTGACGGCGAGGAAGGCGCTGTCTTCGCCGGCGATGCCGGTCAGTTCGGTGAACGCGGTGAAGACCGCGGCGAGTACGCCGGTGAGGACGAGGCTGGCCAGGGTGCCGAGGATCGCCACGGAGGTGTGCACGTTGAGGCCGTGGGTCAGGTAGAGCACGGCGAACATGATCGTCGCGGCGCCGACGATGGCGACCAGCAGCGGCGAGGCGCCGCTCAGGATGGCGGGGATCACGAACAGCAGGAGGACGGCGAAGCTGACGGCCAGGCCGGCGAGGGCGCTCAGCCCGCGCCAGCGGCCGAAGGCGATGATCACGGCGGCGGCGAGCGCGAGCAGCCAGATCATCGGCCGTCCCCGCTGATGGTCAACGATGGTGTAGCCGGTGGCTCCCTCGATGGCGTCGCCCAGTTGGAGCAGCACCACGTTGTCGTCGACGTCGACCCGCGGCGCCCCGGCGCCGCGCGGCAGCTCGGTCTCCACCGTCTGCCCGGCTCCGGGCCCCTCCTCGACGCGCACGGTGACGGTCCCGCACGGCCCCTTCGTGAACGCGCCGGGCAGGCCGGGCTCGGGTGCCGCCTCGCAGGTCTGCTCGACGACCTTCAGCACCTGCCCGTACGCCCGTTTCGGGGCGCCGCTCTCGGCGGGTGCCTCGGGGACGTTGGTCGGCCAGAGCGCGATGAGCGCGACGATGGTGGCCAGCACGGCGGGAACGATGGTCGCGATCACGGCCTTGCGGGTACAGGCCGATGCGGTGGGTGGTGGTGCCCCGTGACTGTGTCCGTGACCGTGCGGCGACGGCTCCCCGGCCGGCTCGTCCGCCGCGGATGGAGTCGGCGCCGGCGGGGTCGGTGCCGACGGAGTTGACGGGGGCGCCTGTGCAGGGACGGTCACCGGGGCGCCGGAGGTGGTCGGGGTCCGGTCGTGATGCGACGGCTCCCACACGTCGTCGCCCGTCTGCCACGGATCGCCTCGCACTGGCCGTTCCCTCCGGTCGGTGAGCTACTCCCGTTCGCGACGCACACGGTAGCGCAGGCCGGGCCCCTTACCGGGGGTCGATCGAGCAGCCGGCGCCGGGCAGCACGCACCGCCAGGCGGCCGGGCGCAGCGCCCACGTCCGCCGGGTGACCGGCCCGGCGAGTTCCCCGTCGGCGTTGGTGTGGAACGGCTCACCCTCCACGGTCAGCGACCGACCGGCGCGGTAGACGACGTCCGGATGCTCCGGATGACGGCCCCGCACCAGCCGCAGGCCGTACCCGAGGCGGGCGAGCGGCCGGACCGCGAACGACACCGTCACGTCGAACGCGCCGTCGGTGGGGGAGGCGTCCGGACCGAGGACGGCGGTGCCCCCGGCGATGGACCGGGCGTTGGCGACGCCCGCCATCAGCACCCGCCGCGTGCCGTCGGCGACGAGCGCCCCGTCGAGGGTGATCCGCAGGCGCCAGCCGCGGGTGCGGACGCCGGCGAGGAGCGCGCCGACCGGGAACGCGGCCTGGCGCAGCCGGCGCTTCAGCGGCCGGGCGGCCTCCGCGGCCTCCGCGCCGACCCCGACGTGGACGGCGTTGACCACGACGCCTCCGGAGTCGTCGGTGACCAGGTCCACCGGCCGGGAGGCGCCCTGCACGATGAGACGCGCGGCTTCGCGGGGGTCCAGCGGGATGCCGGTGCCGCGCGCGAAGTCGTTGCCGGTGCCGAGCGGGATCAGCCCGACGACGCAGCGCGCCGCCTCTCCCCGGCGCCACAGGTACTTCAGGCTGGTGTGCAGCGACCCGTCCCCGCCGACCACGACGAGGAGCCGGTCGCCGCGCCGGTCGAGGGTCGGCCCCAGATCGGTGTCCTGGCGGCAGCTCGCCACCTCGACGTCGCCGCCGCTGCGCAACTCGTCGATCGCGGCGTCGAGCGCGTCGCCCTCGGTCCGTCCCGCCGCCTCGTTCGTGACGACGAGCATGCCGGCGGCGGCCGTCGATCGACGGGTGTCGCCGGTGGGGGGCTGGGACATGGCACGACCCTTCGGGCGTTGAGATCGACGACGATCTTTTCGGGCACCGCGTTTGTACCCTGGCGTTCCCTCGCCAAACCAACGATCGTCGATGCTGGTTGGTTCTCAGGCGGTCAGGCCGAGATCGCCGAGCACCGCATCGAGCCGCTCGTTCTCGGCCCGCATGAACGCACCGAAGTCGTTCCCGCTGAGGTACGCGTCGGTCCAGCCGTACCGCTCCAGGACGGCGCGCCACTGGGGCGACGCGTGCAGCCGGGCGACCGCTGCCCGCATGCGATCGAGATCGGGTGCGGCCAGATCCGGCGGGGCCACAATTCCCCGCCAGTTGGTGCAGACCACGTCGACGCCCGCCTCGCGCAGGGTGGGGGCGGCGATGCCGGGTACGCGGCGCTCGCTGGTGACGGCGAGGACCCGCAGCTGGCCGGAGGCGATCTGGTCGGCGTACTCGCTCAGGCCCGAGACGCCGAACGCCACCTGCTTGTCCAGGATCGCCGCGAGCAGATCACCGCCGCCGTCGTACTGGCGGTAGGAGACCCGGCGCGGGGTGATCCCGACGGCGTGTGCGACCAACATCGGCGCGAGGTGGTCCGGGCCGCCGACCGCGGAGCCGCCACCGACCGGCACGGCGGCCGGCGCCGCCCGCCAGGCCGTGACCAGCTCGCCGAGGCTGCGGTACGGCGAGTCGCGGGTGACCACGACGATGCTCGGCTCCTCGATCAACCGGGCGACCGGGGTGGTGTCCTGCAGCGTGACCCGCGCGCCGGCGGCGGCCTGGCTGCCGACCACGCCGAGCCCCATCAGCATCATCAACCGGCCGTTGCCGCGTTCGTAGCCGAGTCGGCGCAGGCCCACGACGCCCCCGCCGCCGGGCAGGTTGAACACCTCGACGCCCCGGGTGATCCCGGCGTCCTCCAGGACCTTGGCCGCGCTGCGGGCGGTGACGTCGTAGCCGCTGCCCGGCGCGTTGGGGACCATGATCCGCAGGTCGGGCAGGTCGACGGCGGGGCTGTCGGAGACGCACCCGGCGGCAGCGAGAACGAGGGTGAGCCCGACGGCGAGCGCGCGGATCCGTCGCATCTGCCCTCCCTCCGTCGTCGGTTGACGCCGATCCTGCTCGCCCGGCCGGCCGTTGTCACGATCTTCGACGTTGACAGCGCCGCTGACCTGCCGTGACGCTGTGCACAGGTCGTCGCGCACCTGTGCGGTGGCGGGGGAGGAGGAGCGGTGCGCCAGCGGATGTCCCTGGCCGGGCAGTTCCTGCTGCTCCAGCTCGGCATCGTGGTCATGGTGGTCAGCGCGGTCGCCGCGGTCTCCATCGCCGAGTCGGACGCGGCGTTCCGCCTCGAGGAGGGCGCGCGGCTGCGGTCGGTCGGGGAGAACGCCGCGATCAACCGTACGGTCCGGTTGGGACTGGGTGACCCTGTCGCGCAGGAGGCGCTCGCGGCCGTCGCGGAGAGCGCGCGGGCGGTCTCCGGGGCCTCGTACGTGCTGATCGCCGACGCCTACGGAAAACTGGTGACCGGTCCCGACGCCGGCCGCCCCGCGGTGCTCGGGCCGAGCACCGGCCTCGCCGGGCGCTCCTGGGTCGGCGTCATCGACGACGGCTCCAAGGCCCTCGTCGCGCACGTGCCGGTCCTGAACGAGTCCGATGGGCGGTTCCTCGGGCTGATAGTGGTCGGCCACCTCTACCCGACCCTGCCCGAGCAGCTCGCCGGCGGCGTCACCAACCTGGTCACCTATCTGCTCCTCGGCGGCGTGCTCGGGGTCGCCGGTTCGCTGCTGCTGGCCCGGCGGGTCAAGCGGCAGACGCTGGGACTGGAGCCGCGCGAGATCACCGGGCTGGTCGAGCACCGCGAGGCGATGCTGCACGGCATCAAGGAGGGGGTGATCGGCACGGACGCCGCGGACCGGGTGACGCTCGTCAACGACGAGGCCGTCCGGCTGCTCGGTCTGACCGACACCGCCGTGGGGCGCTCCCTGCACTCCCAGCCGATGGAGCCGCACCTGCTCGACGTGCTCACCGGGCGGGTGACCGGGGTGGACCAGATCGTGCTCAGTGACGAACGGGTGCTGGTGCTCAACCGGCGCCCGGTGGTGATCCGCGGCCGGCAGGTCGGCTCGGTGACCACCCTGCGCGACCGGACCGAGCTGACCGCGTTGCGCCGCGAACTCGACGTCAGCCGGCACACCACGGACACCCTGCGGGCGCAGGCGCACGAGTTCTCCAACCGGCTGCACACGATCGCCGGGCTGGTGGAGCTCGGTGAGCACGACGAGGTGGTCCGCTACGTCATGCGCGCGAGCCAGGTGCACGAGGAGCTCAACCGGGACGTCACCGCGCTGATCCGCGACCCGTCGCTCGCCGCGCTGCTCATCGCGAAGGCGAGCCTCGCCGCCGAGCAGGGCGTACAGCTGGTGATCTCCCCGGAGTCGGACCTGCCTCCGGTGGACGACGCGCTCGCCGCCGACCTGGTGACCGTGGTCGGCAACCTGGTGGACAACGCGTTCGACGCGACCGGGCCGGGCGGCCGGGTGGAGGTGACGGTGCGGGCCGAGGGCGGCGAGGTGCGGGTGACGGTGAGCGATTCGGGGCCGGGGGTGCCGCCGGAGCTGGCCGAGGAGGTCTTCCGGCAGGGCTACACCACGAAGGACGAGGCGCGCGGCCATCACGGGCTCGGCCTGGCGCTGACCCGGCTGGTCTGCGTGCACCGGGGCGGGACCATCGCGGTCGAGGGCTCGGCGTTCCGGGCCCGGCTGCCGTTGACCGTCGGGACGCCCGCGTGATCCGGGTGCTCGTCGTCGACGACGACTTCATGGTGGCGAAGGTGCAGTGCGGCTTCGTGGAACGGGTGCCGGGCTTCACCGTGGCCGGGGTCGCACACACCGGGGCCGACGCGATCGAGTCGGTCGAACGGCTCCGTCCCGACCTGGTGCTCCTCGACATCTACCTGCCGGACATCTCCGGGTTGGAGGTGCTGCGCCGGCTCCGGGAGGGCGACGCCACCGCCGACGTCCTCGCGGTGACCGCCGCCCGCGACGTGACCACGATCCGTACGGCCCTGCGCGGCGGGGTCGTGCACTATCTGATCAAGCCGTTCGGCTTCGACACGCTCCGCGACCGGCTGGAACGCTACGCCGTCGCCCACCACGGGCTCTCCGGCTCCGGTGACGTCGCCCAGGACGATGTGGACCGGCTTTTCGTGGCGCTCCGCCCCACGCCGGTCGAGCTGCCGAAGGGGCTGACCGGGCCGACCGCCGAGCTGGTCGCGGGGGCGCTGCGGATCACCGACGGCGACCTGTCGGCCACCGAGTGCGCCGACCGGGTGGGGCTGTCGCGGGTCAGCACCCGCCGGTATCTCGAGCACTTCGTCGGCGCCGGAAAAGCAGAGGTACGCCTGCGCTACGGCTCCGCCGGCCGCCCCGAACGCCGCTACCGCTGGACCGGAGCCTGACCCCGTTGATCATGGGCATACGCGCGATAGCGGAGTCCGGAATGTCGCGTGTTTGCCCATGATCAACGCGGCGGGGCGGGGTGGGGTGGGGCAGGTGCTAGTCGTCCTCGCCGAAGGCGAGCCGCTCGGCGGTGCGGCCGCGCAGCCGCGCGATGATCCGCGGCAGGTACGGCAGCACCACCGCGACGACCACCAGGGACAGCAGCACGGCGGTGAGCGGGCGGGTGACCAGCACCGACAGGTCCCCGTTGGAGAGCAGCAACGTACGCCGGAACTGCAACTCCATCATGGGGCCGAGGATGACCCCGAGGATCACCGGCGCGATCGGGAAGCCGAAGTGGCGCATGCCGAACCCGATCACCCCGATCACGTAGGCGATGAGCACCTGCACGAAGCTGTTCGACGCGGCGTAGACGCCGAGCGTGGCGAAGACCAGGATCCCCGCGTAGAGCGCCGGGCGGGGGATCTGCAGCACCTTCACCCAGAGCCGGATCAGCGGCAGGTTCAGCGCCAGCAGCAGCACGTTGCCCAGGTAGAGCGAGGCGATCAGCGCCCACACGAGCTCGGGCGACTTCTCGAACAGCTGCGGGCCGGGCTGCAGGTTGAAGACCTGGAACGACGCCAGCATCACCGCCGCGGTCGCCGAGGTCGGGATGCCCAGGGTCAACAACGGCACGAGTACGCCGGAGAAGGCCGCGTTGTTCGCCGCCTCCGGTCCGGCAACACCCTCGATCGCGCCCTTACCGAACTCGCCCTTGTTCTTCGACCGGTGCTTCTCGTACGTGTAGGAGAGGAACGTCGGCACGTCGGCGCCGCCGGAGGGGAGCGCGCCGAACGGGAACCCGACCACGGTGCCGCGCAGCCACGGCCGCCACGACCGCGACCACTCCTGCCGGCTCATCCAGGCGAAGCCGCCGCGCACCGGGTCCAGCGGCGTGATGTGCTCGGGGGTCTGGCGCAGCCGGCTGGCGATGTAGAGCGTCTCGCCGATGGCGAAGAGCCCGACGATGACGACCACGATGTCGATGCCTTCGAGCAGGTCCAGCGAGCCGAAGGTGAATCGCGACTGCCCGGTCAGCCCGTCCAGGCCGACCAGCCCGAGGAAGAGTCCGAAGGTCAGCGACATGAGGCCGCGGACCAGGGAACGGCCGACCAGCGCGGTCACCGAGACCATCGCCAGCAGCGCGAGGGCGAAGTAGTCCGCCGCGCGGAAGGTGGTGGCGAGCGACGCGACGGGCTTGGCGAACAGGGTCAGCAGCAGCGTGGAGATGGTGCCGGCGACGAACGAGCCGATCGCCGCTGTCGCCAGCGCCGCCCGGGCCCGTCCGCGTCGGGCCATCTGGTGACCCTCGATGGCGGTCGCCACCGACGCCGACTCGCCGGGGGTGTTGAGCAGGATCGAGGTGGTGGAGCCGCCGTACATGGCGCCGTAGTAGATGCCGGCGAACATGATGAACGTGCCGATCGGGTCGTCCAGGGTGAACGTGACCGGCAGCAGCAGGGCGATGGTCAGCGCCGGCCCGATGCCGGGCAGCACCCCGACGAAGGTGCCGAGGGTGACGCCGATGGCCGCGTAGAGCAGGTATTCGGGGCTCAGTACGGTGCTGAAGCCCTGCAGGAGGTCGCCGAAGACGTTCACAGCGGCAGCACCCCGCTCGGCAGGTGGAGTTCGAGCAGGTGGGTGAAGGCGAGGTAGATGCCGAGCGCCAGCGCGATCGCCACGACGACGTCCCGAATCAGGCTGCGGCTGCCGAGGATGCGCGCGGCGGCGACGAAGAACAGCGTCGAGGCGAGGACGAAGCCGACGGGGTCGAGCAGGGCGAGGTAGCCGCAGAGGGCGACGGTGAGCAGCGCCGGCGGCAGCCACTGCACGCCGGGGTCGCGCTCCGTTTCCGGTACGGCCACCGCGGCCGCGTCATCCGCTCGCGCGTCCGCCGTCGCGGCGGCGGCCAGCGTCTGCACCGCCGACTCCGGCCGGTCCACCGTCGTCGACTCCGGCAGGTCGGGGGAGACGAACTGCTTCACCAGGTACCAGAGCGCGACGGCCACCCAGCCGCCGGTCACCACGACCGGGGCGATCCAGGGCCCCTGCGGGGAGAAGTCGCCGTCGGCGGCGCGGTAGGCCTCCCAGAACAGGAAGAGGCCGACGATCAGCAGAACCGCGCCGAGAATGCGCGGCCCGATCGGCGCGCGGGGGAGGGCGGCACCCCCCGGCGCCGCCCTCTCCGTGTCACGTGTGGACAGTGCCATCTACTTGGCCAGCCCGATGTCGCCCAGCACGCCCGTGATGCGCTCGTTCTCGGACTTGAAGAACGCCACGGCCTCGTCGCCGCTCTTGTAGAAGTCGTCCCACTTCTGCTGGGCCAACGTCTGCTTCCACTGCTCGGAAGCGTGCAGCTTGTCGACGAGCGCGGTGATCGCCGCCTTCTCGCCGGCGCTGATGCCCGGAGGCGCCACGATGCCGCGCCAGTTCATCAGCTCGACGTCGTACCCGGATTCCTTGATGGTCGGGGCCGGCGTGCCGGCGCCGACGTCGACCCCGGTGGTCCCGGAGACCGCCAGCGCGCGGACCTTGCCGGTCGCGACCAGGTCCTTGAACTCGCTCGCCCCGGACACGCCGGCGGTCAGGTCGCCGGAGAGCAGCGCCGCCTTCGACTCGCCGCCGCCGGAGTAGGCGACGTACTTCATCGCCTTCGGGTCGGCGCCGGCCGCCTTGGCGAGCAGGCCGACGAGGATCTGGTCGGTGCCGCCGGCCGAGCCGCCACCCCAGTTGATCGAGGCGGGGTTGGCCTTGGCGTCGTCCATGAGCTGCTTGAGCGTCGTGTACCTGGAGTTCGCGGGTACGACGATGACCTCCTGCTCGGCGGTGATCGTCGCGATCGGGGTGGCCTGGTCGAGCTTGACCGGCGACTTGTTCGTCACCACGCCGCCGACCATGACCAGGCCCATCACCATGAGCTGGTGGGCGTCGCCGCGGTTCTTCGTCACCAGCTGCGACAGGCCGAGGGTGCCGGCCGCGCCGGGCACGTTGTAGACCTCGACCGACTGGTCGATCAGCTTGCCGTCGGTGAGGCTCTTCTGCATGGAGCGGGCGGTGATGTCCCAGCCGCCGCCGGGCGCGGCCGGGGCCATCAGCTGCAGCGACTTCGTCGGGTATTTCACCGGCCCGCTGGCGGCCGAGTCGCCGCCGCTCTTGTTGCAGCCGGTCGCCGCGAGCACGAGCAGCGGCACGCTGGCCGCGATCGCAGCCCGGCGCCGCAGCCCGGTACGGATTGTCGTCACATCCATCTCCTCGACCAGGATCACGTCAGCTGTTTCCGCGGCGTTTCCGTCGCGTTGCGTTGATGGTGGCGGTGGCGGTGACCCAGGTCACGGTTACGGTCGCCGAATAAGTTGTGGTCGTTGTGGTCGTGGCGATGCGGAGCAGAGTCGGTGTCGCGTGCGGCGGAAGATGCCGTCAGTCGTCGCATATCTGAAGGATTTCTTCCCTAGCTCATTGACATCCGCCAGTGCGCCGGACCAGGGTCCAAGCCATCACCCCGTTCCGTTGTCCCTGGGGAGGCATACGGTGGCACCACGGTTCACGTTGATCACCGCGTTCGCGGTCGTCCTGCTCGGCGTCAACGCCGGGACCGCGTCGGCGCAGCCGGCGCCGCGGCCGGTCGCGCAGCCCGCGCCGAGCCCCGCGCCGGACGCCGAGGAGCCGACCGGGCCGTCGGAGGCGGTCGACGGGCCGGGCCCCTCCGCCGCCGCGACGACGCTGACCGCCGCCAACTTCCGGCTCAAGGCCAGCTCCTACTCGTCGCTCATCGACGACCTGGACGCGGCGCTGCCCAACGTCAGCGTCCCGACGGTCGTCGCCGACGGCAACCGGGCCGCGACGGCGTGCTCCCCGAGCGCGGCCAACCGGGTGGCGTCGTTCTGCTGGAACAGTGGCGACAACACCGTGGCCTACTGGATTCCGCAGGCGGTCACCACCACGGCGGACGCCTACGACGCCGGCACCTACGAGGGGGCCACCGCGATCCTGGTGAGCTGGTACGACGACGGTTC
Organism: Micromonospora sp. NPDC049679; assembly: GCF_040659735.1. NCBI lineage: Bacteria > Bacillati > Actinomycetota > Actinomycetes > Micromonosporales > Micromonosporaceae > Micromonospora > Micromonospora sp. NPDC049679. The sequence goes on along the minus strand of NZ_JBFANZ010000022.1, from coordinate 15,308 downwards.
CGACGGCGTGGACCGCGGCGTCCGGGTGTCCTTCGTGGACTACTCGACGCCGTCGGCGCCGACCTACCGGCACGTGCTGCTGGTGGAGCCGTACACCCGCAGCGACGGCAGGGCCTCGTTCCGGCCGATCAACCTCCACGCCGGCGGCATGTTCTGGTACGGCCACTACCTCTACGTCGCCTCCACCAACGCGGGCTTCCGGGTCTTCGACATGCGCCACCTGTGGGAGACCAGCACCACCAACGGCGCCGCGATCGGCCTGCAGTCCGACGGCTCGTACCAGGCGTACGGCTACAAGTACGTGCTGCCGCAGGCGCTCTCGTACGCCCGCTCCACGGCGGGCGGCTACGCCCCGCTGACCTTCTCGTTCGCCGCGTTGGACCGGACCAGCACGCCGGACAGCGTCATCGTGGGCGAGTACGCCAGCCCGGGCACCGGCACGCGGCTGGTCCGCTTCCCGATCGACTACACCACCCGGATGTTCACCGAATCCAGCGACGGCTACGCCCACGGCACCCAGGCGTACGACGTCTCGGTGACGAGCATGCAGGGGGCGACCGCGATCAACGGCCGGTACTACCTCTCCACCAGCGACGGTTCGGGCAACAAGGGGGACCTGGCCACCTTCACCCCCGGCGGCTCGGTGGTCATGCACACCGACACGCTGCCGATCGGGCCGGAGGATCTCTCCTACTGGGCGGCCCGCGACCAGCTCTGGTCGGTGACCGAGTACGCGGGCAGCCGCTCGGTCTTCGCGGTCCGCGCGTCGGCGTACTGATCGGGTTTCCCGCGCCGGAGCCGGTGTCCCACGTGGTGGCCGGCTCCGGCATCGCGGCCGGGTGGATTTGACGTTTCGGGCGAGACGGGGCAACGTGGGGTGCGGACGGCCGTTGACCTAATTCCATATTTTTGGAGAAAAACCAACCTGCCGAACCACCCGTCAGCCCCACGAGCGAGCTGACGACGTTCTCCGGCGGCACCCTGCCGCCCTCCATCCGCGCCGGGCATTTCGTCCGCGTAGACCAGCTCCGTGTGCCGCGCCGAAGCGGCGGAGCCGTGTCCGAAGAACCACCGACGATGACAATCACGAGGAGTCTTTGATGCTCACGTTGACCGACAACGCCGTGCTGGTGATCCGCGACCTGACCACCCAGCAGGAGGTGCCGGCGGGCGCCGGGCTGCGCATCGCCACCGACGACACGGCCGGGGCGCTGACGATCGGCCTGGTGGCCGAGCCGGCCCGGGGGGACCGGGTGCTCGACGCGTCCGGCGCCCGGGTGTTCCTGGAGCCGGACGCCGCCGAGTTCCTCGACGACAAGGCGCTCGACGCGTCGGTAGACGGTCAGGGAGCCGTGCAGTTCGGCCTCGCCGAGCAGTCGGTCTGACCCGGGCCGTCCGGCCTTCCCACGTGGTGGGGAGGCCGGACGCCGTTGCGGCGCAGGAGCGTCAGTCGATGACTTCGACGTCCTTCCAGAACGCGATCCGATCGCGGATCATCTCTGCCTTGGGCTTGGGTTCCGGGTAGAACCACACGGCGTCCTCGCTGCGTACGCCGTCGTGCTCCAACGTGTAGTACGAGGCGGTGCCCTTCCACGGGCAGACCGTGTGGGTATCCGAGGGGCGCAGCACGTCCTCGCGCAGCGTCGAGCGCGGAAAGTAGTGGTTGCCCTCGACCATCACGGTGTTGTCGCTCTCGGCGATGACCAGGTCGCGCCAGATAGCTTTCGGCATACCCGCGACTCTATGCCGCCGCTGGGCGCAGCGACGGATGCTCGCGACGCGACCCCTCACGGAGGGTGTGCGCAGCGGCTCGACGGGGTAACTCACGGCGATATACCCTGGTCGATGGGGGGTGAGTCGCCATGGCGACGTCTCCACAGCTCGACGATCCTGCCGCCGTGCTGCTCACGCCGGGGGAGCGGCTCGGTTGGATCTTCTCCGACCGCAACGGGTCCCGCCGCCGCTTCGGCGACCCGCCGCCGGCCCCGCCCACGCCGCCGTACGACCTGATCGCGCGGGCCCAGGCCGTCAAGCGCAAGCAGCCCGGCCGGATGATCACCGTCGGTGCGGTCGGGCTGACCACCGCCCTCCTGCTCGGTTGCTGTGGTGTCGCGGTCGGGCTCGTCCACGACCGGGCCGGCACCGCGCTCGGCACGCTCACCGTGCTGGCTCTCGCCGTCACGGCGGGCGCGATGGCGCTCGTCCGGGCCTACTACGGACGGCTGAAGGGCGAGGTGAAGGCCGCCGAGGCCGAGCGGCGGGCCTGGTACGACCGGGCGTACGCCGACTGGAGCGCCCGCAGGGCCGCGTTCGACCGCGACGAGGAGACGCGGATCGAGGCGCTGCCCGAGTGGCGGGCGGCGACGCTGCGCCCGGACGCGCGGCGGGTGGACATCGTCGGCGGCAGCCTCTGGGGCTGGGAAGCCGTGCTCACCGTGCTGGGCGCCTCGCTGCTCGCGACGCGGGCACCGCTCACCGTGGTCGACTTCTCCGGTGAGGCGGTCGGTCGCGAACTGCTGCGGGTCGCGCAGGAGAACGGCGTCGACGTCGACCTGCTGTTCCTCCCCGACGACCTCGCCGAGAGCGACCTGCTCGCCGGCCTCGACCGTCGGCAACTGGTCGACGTGCTGGTCGAGGCGATGCACGGCGACGAGCAGGCCGGCCGCGCGGAGCGGGCGCTGGACGACCGGATCCTCACCGCGATCTGCGACGCGCTCGGCGACGACCTGTCGATGCCCCGGTTGGTGGCCGCGCTGCGGGTCCTGCTCGATGAGCCGGCCCCCGCGTCGGTGTCGGTGTCGACCGGGGACACGTCGAGCGGGGAGCCGTCGCCGGGGGAGGTGCTGACCGCCCGGGAGCGCGAGCGGATCGCGGGGGAACTGTTCGGCGAGGAGGTCCGTCGGCAGGCCCACCCCGCGCTGCGCCGGATGGAGGCGTACCTGACTCCGCTGGCCGCCCTCGGCACCCGCCGCCGGGTCCGCGAGCCCGCCACCCTGACCTGTCTCGCCGCCGCGACCGACGGGCGCACCGCGCGCGGCGAACTGCTGGACGACCTCGTCGTGCAGTGGCTGATCCGCCGGGTCGCGGCCGGCGCTGAGGAACTCGGCAGCCTGGTCATCGCGGGCGCCGACGACCTGCCGCGCCGGGACATCGAGCGGCTCAGCGACCTGTGCGAGCGGCGCGGCGTGCGCCTGGTCCTGCTCTTCCGGCACCTGCGCGACGCGTCGGCGCAGACCCTCGGCGGCGGCGCGGTCGGGTTCATGCGGTTGGCCAACCACGACGAGGCGCGGCAGGCGGCGGACTTCATCGGTCGCCAGCACCGGTTCACGCTGACCCGGGTGACCCGCACGCTCGGCGGCGCGCAGACGCACAGCACGGCGGAGACCGAAGGCACCGCCGACAGCGAGGGACGCAGCTCGCACGGGCTGCTCGGTCTGATCGCCACGCGCGGCCGGGATGAGACCCGCACCTGGAGCGTCACCCGCAACTGGAGCCAGACCCGCAGCGTCGCCGACGCGATCAACTGGAGCGAGGCCGGGACCCGGGAGCGGGTCTACGAGTACGCGGTGGAGCCGCGCGCGCTGCAGGACCTGCCCGACTACGCGCTGCTGCTGGTGCAGTGGCAGCCGAGCGGCTCGGTGGTGGTGCCGGTGGAGTGCAACCCGGACCTGATCTCACTGCCCCGGCTGAGCATGGATCCGCTGCTGCCGGTCGAAACCGCGCCGCCGGCGGTAGAAAGCGCCGAGGCGACGGTGGAGGCGGGCTGACCGGTCAGCGCGGGTGGTCGACGCGGGGGCTCAGCCAGGGCGCCGGTCGGGTGGGGCGGGCGGCGAGCCGGCTCGCGACATGGGCGAGGTGGTGCGACGTGCCCCAGGCGATCCAGCTCGTCGCGGAGCCCGGCCCGGGGGTGTAGCGGGCCCGCCGGGCGATCTCGTGGTCGCCCCAGGAGAAGCCCGCGCCTTCGCCGGGCCAGTGGTCGGAGGCGACCAGGGCGCGGCACAGGTCGTAGAAGCGGTCATCGCGGCGACCGCCGCGCCGCGCCCACCGGTAGATCCACCACGCGTCGTCGGCGGTGTAGCGCATCGTGGGGAGCGGCGCGTGCGGCGGCGCGCGGGTCGGTACGGGCGGGGAGATGCCGTAGTCGCCGTAGTCCAGCCCGAAGTCGGCGACGCGCGCCCACAGCAGCGCGTCCCAGCGTTGCAGGCGCTGCGCCCGATCGGTCGGGAGTTGGGAGAGGCTCGACGGCATCGCGCCGGAGGCGAGGGTCAGTGAGTGCCAGGGGTGGTGCCACGCCCAGAGGACGATGCGCCGTACGCGTTGCTCGGCGCTCCGCACGTCGTCCCGGCAGCTGACCTCCGCCAGGTCGATGACGAGATCGCACTGTTCCGGGGCGAGCCCGGTGTGGCGCCACACCCGCCGCACCGCGTCGGTGGCGTGCGTCTGGCCGGCCGCGTAGTCGTCGGGGCGGAAGCGCACGATGGCCCGGTTGAGGTGCAGCCGGGCGGCGGCTCCGTGCCCGGCGAGCCGATGTCCACTGTCGACAAGTCCGATGACGGGCAGCATCGGGATGCCCCACCGGGCGAGGTCCTCGCCGAGGTCGTACGGCGGCGCGCGCAGCCCCGTGGCGACGTCGGGCAGGTCGGCGAGGTCGACCGCGACCCGCAGGCCGTAGGGCGCGCGGTCGCGTAGCGCCACGAAGAAGTCGTACGCGTCGCGGACCGGACCGTGTGCGGTGGGGCGGATCCGCAGGATCGGTTGGATGCGGGGGATCTGCGCGGGGGTGAGGTGTTGCAGCGCCATCAGTTCGCCCCGGCGGGCCGGGAGGATCGGTCGGTAGACGCCGCTCACCAGCTCAGCGCGGTGATCGACAGACCTCACTCACCCAATGTAGCCACGCAAATCCACAAGACCACACCGATCGACTGTCCACCCAGGACTGCGCGCCGTGCGCCCATCACCGCCGATCCTGCGGTTGTGGTGCCACGTTGCGCCCCGTTGAATCCGGTGTGCCAGGCCCCACAACCGCACGATCGGCGCAGTGGCGTGGGTCAGACGACCTTGCAGGTGAGCACGGTCTTCGCCGCCTTGACGGAGGCCTGGACGGTGCTGCGCTCGCTCTTGGTGAGCTTGCCGCGCAGGGCGGCCTTCAACTCCTTGATTTTGGCGGCGAGCTCGGCGCGCTCCGCCTTGGTCAGGCGCGCGGCCTTCAGGTCCAGCACGATCGCGCGCATTTCGGCGCGCACGGCCAGCCGCTCCTCGGCGGTCGTCGCGGCCCGCAGTTTGGCGTGCAGCGCCTTGAGCTCGGCGAGCTTCGCCTTGCGTACCTCGGGGCTCATCTTGGCGTCCCGGGCGGCCCGGACAAGCTCGGCGACGGCGGCGTTGAGGGCCTTGCGCTCCGCGGTGGTCGGCTTGCGGCCGCGCAGGGCGTTGAGGCCGGCGTTGAGCTGGTCGACGGCGGTCGCCCGTTGGTCGGCCGTCACGGTGCAGCGCGGCGACTTGCTCTTGGCCGAGACGGGGGCGGGGGCGGCGAATAGGCCGGCGCTCAGCGCGGCGGCGGTGATGAGAGCGGCGACGCCGCGTCGGGTCGTACGGGTCATGGAATCGACTCCTTGGTGTCGTCGGTCTTCCCAGGTCAATCGGCACCCCGACGGCGGACCTTAGCCGCGCCGCCGCGCGGCGTTGCCCTGGCCATCGCTGGAGCGGAGCTTGTACCGTGCTGGCGTGGCGGATTCGGGCGAATGGGTCGAACGGTGGCGGGGAGAGGTGGAGCCGTGACGGGCATCGACGAGCGGCTCGGGCGGCTGCGCGGAGCGCTCCCGCCCCGCCGGCACAACGCGCGCACCATCGCCGCGCTGACCGGCAACCCCGGCTGCGACCGGCGCGCGGTGCTCGACAGCGCCGGCATCGACAAGCAGCGGGTCGCCGCCCAGGTGGGGTTCCCCGCCCCGGCGGGCCAGTCGCGCTTCGCGATCGCCCGCGGAAACGTCTTCGAGGCGCAGGTCAAGGCGGACGGCGCGGCCGAGCTGCTGCGGCTGCTTCGCGAACGGCTGGGGCTGCCGATCCCCGAGGTCGCCTACGACGACCTGGAGACCCCGGACGGGAAGGAGAGCCAGGAGGAGCGGCACGCCCGCGCCCGCGAGCTGCTGACCCGCGCCGCCGGTCACGTCGACGGCGCCGGCACCCTCTTCGACCATCCGCTGCTGCGGCTCGACGTCGCCGGTCAGCCGGTCTACCTGGAGCCCGACCTGATCGCGTTGCAGATCGAGGGGCGCTTCCACGTCGTCGAGATCAAGTCGTTCGCGGTCATCGACGACCAGGCCGACCCGGGCAAGGTCTCCGGCGCCGCGATCCAGGCCGCGGTCTACGTGCTCGCCATGCGGCAGCTCCTCGAGGACGCCGGCCACGACCCGGAGCTGGTCTCGCACAACGTCGTACTCGTCTGCCCCCGCGACTTCTCCAACCAGCCGACCGCGGCGCTGCTCGACGTCCGCAAGCAGCTCGCCACGCTGCGCCGGCAGCTCTCCCGGATGGCCAAGGTCGACGCGCTCCTCGAGGGGCTGCCGCCGGAGCTGACCTTCGACCTGGCGCCCGACGCCGCCGGCAACCCCACCCGCTCGCCCGCGTCGTTGGCCGCCGCGCTCGCCGCGGTCGAGGCCCGCTACGCCCCCGAGTGCCTGTCCGCCTGCGAGGTCGCCTACTTCTGCCGCCACGAGGCCACCGGCGCGACCGCGACGCTCGGCAAGTCGGTCCGCGAGGAGCTCGGCGGGATCGACTCGGTCGAGACGGCGCTCGGGCTCGCCGCCGGCACGCTGCCGCCGACCGAGGAGCAGGCGGAGGCGGCCGCGCTGCTCCGGGCCGCCGCACGGCTGCGCTCCGAGGTGCTGTCATGACCCGATCCGGGTACGCGCTGCCGCTCGCCGCCGTTCGGAGGCGCGCATGAGCACCCTCACCGCGCTCGCCCGCGCCCAGGCGCTCGCCGCCGGCGTGGCCCAGCCGATCGCCACCGTGCGACACCTGCACCTGTCGCAGCGGCCGCTGGTCTTCGTGCCGCTCACCATGGCCGGCGAGGCGAACGCCCCGCTCGCCGCGCTGGTCGGCACCGACCCGGACCATCCGAAGTTGCTGATCGTGGCGCAGCCGCGCAACCGCGACCAGCGCTTCGCCTTCGCCGCCGAGCTGGCGTCGATCCTCGTGGCCTATGTGGACGGTCACTGCGGGGTGTCGGAGACGGTGGACGGCGGCCGGGGCAAGGACCCGCGCCAGCGCTACCTCGACGCCCCGCAGATCCTGGTGCCCAACCCGGCCGGGATCAGCTTCGTCCGCCTCTTCGGCCGCTCCACCCGCTTCCGCCGCACCGACGGCGACTACCCGGTCCACCCGTCGGTGCCGCTGCTCGGCCGCTGGCTGACCTTCTTCGCCGAGCGCGCCGAGCATCCCGGCTCGTCGGCGCTGCTGGCCATGACCGAGGCGCTCACCCTGCACTGGGCCACCGGGCAGAGCGCCATGGAGGACCAGAACCTCGCCGCGCTGCTCGGCTGGCTCGACCCGCCGCCCGGCCTCACCGGTCCGCAGGCCGCCGCCCGGGCCGAGGACCCGGCGACGTGGCCGCCCGCCGGGCCGGTCACCGATCCGGGCTTCGACAACGAACGGCTCGCCCCGGCGATCGCCGCCTACCAGGCCGCACTGGACGACGAGGGCGCGCGGCTGCTGGCGTACGCGGAATTGGAGCGGCTGCTCCGCGACCAGCTGGAGCCGACCTGGCGGCTGATGTGGCGCGGCGTCGCGAAGCTGCGGGAGCTGACACCCGGCGCCCGGGTCGAGGGGCGGTGGGTGGCGGACCGCGACGCGTTCACCGGCTACGCGGAGTATGTGCAGTCGGGGGAGAGCTATCCGCAGCCGCGCCGGGACGGGGCGGTCGCCGCGGCGCAGCGCCTCGACCGGCTGGAACGGGCGCAGGCGTCATACGCGGCACAGCGCGCCTACGACGACCCGCTGGTGATGGCCGACCACCGGCTGACCGGGGAGGCGTTCGCCGGGGTGGTGACGATGGCCAAGCCCGACCGGGTCGACGACACCGGCAAGCGTCCCGTGCTGCGCCCGCGGATCATGGTGCTCGCCGAGGATCCGGTGGCGCTGGCGCCCGGCGCGGCGGTCTACTCGCCGGCCCGGTCGGCGCAGAAGGCGACCGTCGTGTTCGTCACGCCGACCGACGGGTCCAGGACCGAGGTGGTGCTCGAACTCTCCGGCGGGATGGGGCGGTCGCTGACCGCGCCGCCCGGCAGCGTGCCGGAGGTGGGGGAGCGGGTCACGTACACGACGCTGAACGACACCTACCGGCCGGGCGCGGCGTTGCCGACCCGCGAGGAGACGCCGTGGACGCACGGTGGACCGCCGCCGGAGTACACGCCGAGCGAGCAGGATGCGGCCGAAGACTGGTCGTAGAACGGCGGTGGGCGGGGCGGGCACACCGTGTCAGATGCCCGCCCCGCCCCAACCGCGTGACCCCCGACGGTGCTGAGTCGTCGAGGAGCGGTGAGCCGCTGGGCGACCGGTCGCCGTCGCAGTCGACGCCGGACCACACCCGCTCACTGCATCAACGCGGTACGCCCCCCGTTGGCTACGGATCGTGATCTAGCCAACGCTGACTGGTGATCAAGGCGGCCGGGGTGGGTGCGCCGCCGGCGCGCCGGTCGGCCACCGGTTCGGACCCGCCCCCGCTGCCGATCATGCCATTGATCGACGACGACGCGTCGGGTTCCGCCAGCGGATCAGATGATGCGTTCACGCCAGTACGGTTTAGGTCTCAACCGAACTCCTCAGTCCCTTTCGATATTGGCGTCCCTATCGTTCGAGACAGGGCCGGCGGGTCGCGTTTCCGGAACCGGCAAGCCGGAGACGCAGCCCGCTGGAGGGACTTCGCAGGGGGGAAACATGGGACTGCGCGACCACACCCGGACCTGGAATTTCGACGTCCACGCGTCCCCGGACGCCTGCATGGAGGCGTTCGCCGCCGGCCTCACCTGCCGCACCATCCTGCGGCTGGGCGGAAACTGGACCGTCTCCCACGGCTCCCCGCTCGGCGGGCTGCCGCAGGCCGTGGGCGTCTACCAGGGGCGAGCCGGGGTGGCCTCGGCCATGACCGTGCTGTCGGGAAAGGCGACCGACGAACAGACCATGGCGCTCGGCTCGAAGCTCACGTTCCGGGTCGTCGGCCACGACGCCGACACCGGCCGTACGAAATGCGCGATGGTGATGACCGAGGTCTGGAAGGTCTACGTCGTGTTCACTCCCGACGCGCGATTCTTCCGTGGCTCCATGAACCAGGTGCTCAGCAAACTCCGCCGGATCGACCCTGAGTTGCAGCTGGTCAAGACCTAACTCCCTAACCCTCCCCACGATCCGCGTGATCAGCGACGCTGGTGAAGACTTTCCCGTCGAGGATCAGGTGGGACCAGCCCTCGTCGGCGACCCGCCGCAGAGCGTCGTGCAGGTCCGGTGCGGTCGCGGCGCGCCCGCGGGTGGCCTCGTCGCGGTAGCGGTAGGCGGCGAGTGATCGCTGGCTGAATTCCGGGGAGTATTCCACTCCGCCATCTCTGTCGTGGGTGCCGCGGGTAATTCTGCGTAGTTGCCGGGCGGCTCCGGGCGTCATCACTGCCTCGCGCTAGGTTTTGGTGATCCGTTAGCGGGGAGAATCGTTGCGCCATCATCCGGCCGTCATCCTGGTCGCCGTACTGCTGTCCACCGTGTCGCTGCCGGTCTCGCTGACCGGCGCCTCGGTCGCGCTGCCGGACATCGGCACCGACCTGCACGCCGACCTCGCCTCCGTGCAGTGGGTGGTGAACGCCTACAACGCCACCTTCGCCAGCTTCATGCTCGCCACGGGCGCGCTGGCCGACCTGCTGGGCCGACGGCGGGTCTTCGCGACCGGCGTCGCGATCTTCACCGTGGCCGGGGCGTTGAGCGCGGTTGCCGGCGACATCGTGCTGCTCGACGTCGTACGCGCACTCGCGGGTGTGGGTGCGGCGGCCGCCGCCACCAGCGCCTCCGGCATCCTGGCAGCCGCCTTCCAGGGGCGGGCGCGGGCCCGGGTGTTCGGGCTGTTCGGCACCGTGATCGGGGCCGGCCTGGCGTTCGGGCCGTCCATCGCCGGGCTGCTGATCGAGGCGTTCGGTTGGCGCGCGGTGTTCGGCGGGCCGGCGATCGTCGGGGTCGTCGTGCTCGCGCTGGTGCCGCTGCTGCCCGAGTCGCGGGAGGCGACGACGCGCCGGATCGACTGGGCCGGCAGCGGGACGTTCACCTCTGCGCTGCTGCTGGTCATCTTCGGGTTCGTGGAGGGGCCCGCGCAGGGCTGGGGCAACCCGCTGATCGTTGCGGCGTTCGTCGGATCGGCCGTGCTGTTCGCCGTCTTCGTGCGCGTCGAACGACGGCGGGCCGAGCCGATGTTCGACCTCGGCCTGCTCGCCAGTCCGCGCTTCCTCGGGACCTGCGTCGCGGCGGCGACCATCGTCACGGTGATGGTGCCGCTGCTGGTCTACCTGCCGTCGTACTTCACCGCGGTGGTCGGCTGGAGCCCCGGCCAGGCGGGTGCCGCGCTGATCCTGCTCACCGCGCCCACCCTGGTGCTCCCGCTGCTGGGCGGGCTGATCACCCGGTGGATCCCGGCGCCGGCCGTCGTGGTCTTCTCCGTCCTGGTGGTCGCCATCGGCGCGGCCTGGCTGACGGTGCTCGGACCGGGCGTCGAGGTGCCCGGGTTGGCCGGACCGCTGCTCACGATCGGGGTGGGCATCGGGCTGTCGATCGGGATGCTCGACGCCCAGGCGATCAACAGCGTCGAGCCCGGGCGGGCCGCCACCGCCGCCGCGATGATCAACACCGCCCGGCTCGCCAGCGAGACCGTGGCCATCGCGGTGGTCGGCTCGGTGCTCGCCACCACCACCGGCGGCAGGCTGGCCGATCCGGGCTTCACCGGCGGGCTGCGTACCGTGCTCTGGTCGCTGGCCGTGCTGGCGCTCGTCGCCGTCCTGCTGACCGCCGTGCTGCTCCGCCGCGGCGCGTCCGCCGCGCCGCGACCGTCGGCCGGGGACCGGGTCGCGGTGTCCTGAGCGCGTCGATCTTGCCGTTGTGGTGCCTCGCATAAGGGGCGTACTGCGCCGTTCTGCCCACCACAACCGCACGATCGGTGGCGGTTGGATTGTGCTGCGTAGAGTCGCGTCCATGGCTCGGTCGCCCGCGGTACAGCTCGCCCCCAACGTCTGGCGGATCCCGACCGTGGGTCGGGCCGCCGTCAACTCGTACGCCTTCGTGGACGACGACGGCAGCGTCACGCTGGTGGACTGCGGTCTCAAGAAGGCACCGGCGCGGATCGTCGCGGGGCTCGCCGCGATCGGCAAGACCCCCGCCGACGTCACCCGGATTCTGCTCACCCACGCCCATCCGGACCACGCCGGGGGAGCGGCCGAGATGGTCCGCCGCACCGGGGCACCGCTGGTCGTGCATGGGGCCGACATGTCGTACGCGGAGACGGGTCAGGCGCCGGAGCCGGATCAGTCGCTGTTTGCCGGGCGGCTCTTCAGCCGGCTGCCCCGCGGGAAGTTCCCGGCGGTCCAGGTCGCCGAGCCGCTCGCCGACGGCGACCTCCTCGACGTGGGCGGCGGGCTGCGGGTCGTGCACACGCCGGGCCACTCACCCGGACATGTCTCGCTGCTGCACGAGCCGACCAGGGTGCTGATCACCGGGGACGCGCTCTTCAACGTCGCGGGCATCCGGTGGCCGGTCTGGTTCTTCTGCTCGGATTTCCGGATGACGCAGGAGACGGCGCACGTGCTGGGGGAGTTGGAGTACGACGTGGCCGCCTTCACGCACGGTCCGCAGATCAGCGACCGGCCCCGCGAACAGGTCAGGAGATTCCTCTCCCGGCTGCGGTGAACGCGGCGCTCGTACCCGTCCCGCATGCGCGCGCTGCCCAGACGCAACCGTCCCCCTGACCGGTCCGGTGGTCAGGGGGACGGCACGCGCTACCGGTCAGGCGATGAAGCCCTGCTTCTTCATCCAGTCGGCCGCGACCTGCGCCGCCGGCTGGCCCTTGACGTCGACCTGCTCGTTGAGCTGGCGCAGGGTGGCGTCGTCGAGCTTGGCGGTGATCGGGTCGAGCAGGGTCGCCAGCGACGGGTACTTGGCGGCGGTGGCGCCGTTGACCGTCAGGGCGGGGTTGTAGATCGGGAAGAACTTCTTGTCGTCCTCGAGGGTGACCAGTTTGAGGTTGCTGATCCGGCCGTCGGTGGTGAACACCTCACCGAAGTTGCAGGAGGTGCCCTTCTGGGTCTCGGTGTAGACGACCCCGGTGTCGACGGTCTTGATGTTCGCCGCCGGCACGGACATGCCGTACGCCTTGGTCAGGCCGGGCCATCCGTCGTTGCGGCCGGCGAACTCGCTCTCCAGGCAGAGCGTGGCCTGGGCGGGGTTGGTCTTGACGAAGGTGGCCAGGTCGGAGACGGTCTTGAGGTTCCACTCCTTGGCCTTGTCCTCGCGCACCGCGATCGCGTAGCTGTTGTTGGCCGGCGCCATGCGGGCCCAGACGACCTTGTGCTTCTCCTTGTCCTCCTTGGCCACCGCCTCGTACTGCTTCGCCGAGTCCGGGATGGGGTCGGTGTGGTTGAGGTACGTGATCCAACCGGTGCCGGTGTACTCCCACGACACGTCGACGTCCCCGGAGAGCAGCGCGTTGCGGCTGTTCACCGCGCCCTTGATGTTGGTCCGGTCGGTCACCGTCGCACCGGCCGCCTTGAGGGCGATCATGGTGAGGTGCCCGAGCAGGATCGACTCGGTGAAGTCCTTCGAGCCGACGGCGATGGTCTGGCCGGTGAGCGCCGGGTCCTTCTTGATCGACCCCGCCCCGACGGAGACGTCGCTACCGGAGTTTTCGGTCGTCACGGAGCATCCCGTCGACAGCGCGACGGCGACGAGCGCGGTGCCGGCCGCCAGGCGGGCGGAGAGCCTTTTCGTGAGCATGAACTACCTCCATGGCGCAGGGGCGTCGGGTGGGGGACAGGGGTTCGGGGCGGTCGTGGTCAGCCCAGGCCGCGGGGGCGGAACAGGTCCGTGATCACGCCGCCGAGCCAGTCGAGCAACAGCGCGAGCGCGGCGGTGAGGACCGCGCCGGTGACCAGTACGGGGGTGCGCTGGAGCTTGATGCCGGTCACGATCAGTCCACCGAGGCCGCCCGCGTCGATGAAGGTGGCGAGCGTGGCCACCCCCACGGCGAGGACGAGCGCGGTGCGTACGCCGGCGAGGATGACGGGTACGGCGAGCGGCAGTTCGACGCGGGTCAGGACGGCGAGCGGTGACATGCCGATGCCGTGGCCGGCCTCGATCAGTTTCCGGTCGACCTGGTTGAGGCCGACGATGGTGTTCTGCAGCACCGGCAGCAGCGCGTAGGCGATCAGCCCGATCAGGGCGGTGGTGAAGCCGATGCCGAGCCAGAGGCTGAGCAGCACCAGCAGGCCGATCGCCGGGGTCGCCTGCCCGATGTTGGCCAGGCCCGTCGCGGCCGGGGCGAGCCACCGCAGCGCGGGGCGGGTGAGCAGGATGCCCGCCCCGACGGCGACGATCACCACGATCACGGTGGTCACCGCGGTGAGCTTGAGATGCTCGGCGAGCATCCGGACGAGGATGTCGGCGTTGAGCGACCGCCGCTCGATGTCGTCGAGCTGCAGCGACTGCACCCAGAGGTACGTCGCGAGCAGCACCACGGCCAGCACCACCGGCATCGCCGCATGGCTGCGCAGCAGGGACCGCCAGCGCGACGGCGGCGTCAACGTGGCTGTCGGGGCCGCGGTCGTCGTCACGCTCACCGGGATCCCCCCGGCTGGGCCGGCACCGCGAGCTTCCAGCTCCCGGACGATCCGTGCCACGCCGGCTCGGTGATGCCCCGGTCGTGGTCGCGTTCGGTGTCGCGCATCTCGCCGATCGCCCGCATGAGGCGGTCGATGCCCACCACGCCGCGGTAGCGGCCGTCGTCGTCGACCACCACGGCGGCGCCGCAGCTGCAGGTGAGCATCGCGTCGAGCGCGTCGCGCAGGGTGGCCCGTGCGTCGACCGTCGCGGCGGGGATGCCGAGCCCCTCAAGGTTGGTCTGGTGCGGGGTCAGGTCGCGCGGGGCGACCCAACGCAGCGGCCGCTGGTCGCTGTCGACGGTCAGCACCGCCCAGTCGCCGGACTCGTCCAGCCGGCGCAGCACGGTGGCCGGCGACTCGTCGGGTCGCACCAGCTGCGCCTGGTCGTACTCGATCGCACCCACGCGGCGCAGGTTGAGCTGCTTGAGCGAGGCGCCGGCGCCGATGAACTGCGCGACGGTCTGGTCGGCGGGGGCGGCGAGGAGGCGTTCCGGGGTGTCGAACTGCCGGATCATCGACCGCTCGCCGAGCACCGCGATCCGGGTGCCCATCTTGATCGCCTCATCGAAGTCGTGGGTGACGAAGACGATGGTCTTCTGCAACTTCTCCTGCAGCCGCAGGAACTCGTTCTGCAGGTGCTCGCGGGTCAGCGGGTCGGTCGCGCCGAACGGCTCGTCCATGAGCATCACCGGCGGGTCGGCCGCCAGTGCCCGGGCGACCCCGACGCGCTGCTGCTGACCCCCGGAGAGCTGGCCGGGGAGCCGGTTACGGAACTGGCCCGGCTCCAGCCCGACCAGGTCGAGCAGTTCGTCGACGCGCGCGTCGATGCGGCGGCGGTCCCAGCCGAGCATCTTCGGCACCATCCCGACGTTGGTCGCGACGCTCATGTGCGGGAACAGTCCGCCCTGCTGGATGACATAGCCGATGCGGCGGCGCAGTTCGGTGGCGTCGAGCGAGGTCACGTCGGCGCCGTCGAGGGTGATCCGCCCACTGCTGGGCTCGATCAACCTGTTGATCATCTTCATGGTGGTGGTCTTGCCGCAGCCCGACGGGCCGACCAGGACGACGATCTCGCCGCGGTGGATCGTCATCGACACGTCCTCCACCGCGGGGGCCTTCTGCCCCCGGTAGCGCTTGCTGACGTTCTCGAGGCTGATCATCACGTCGTCGGACATCATTGACCTCTCGCGTTGATGGATGCGGCCATGGCGGCCGGCGTGGTGGCGGCCGTGGCGCCGACCTGTACGGCGGGCGGCGCGACCCGGCGCCGGGCCGCGGTACGGGCCCGCCGACCCGGGCGGGTCAGCGTGCCGAGCAGCGCCAGGCACAGGTCGATGGCGAGGGCGAGCACGACGACCCCGAGGGTGCCGACCAGGGCCTGGTTGAGTGAGTTGACGCCGCCGAGGTTGGCCAGGC
>NZ_JBFANZ010000021.1:0-107207 GCF_040659735.1 Micromonospora sp. NPDC049679 | reverse complement strand
ATTCGACCACCCGACCGTGGCGCATGACCATCACCTCCGCGCAGAGCTGACTGACGATCGCCAGGTCGTGCGAGACCAGGACGAGGGTGAGGGGAGGTCGGCACGTGACGACGGCTCAAGCCCGGGACGGGTCGGTCACCGGCCCGACCGTCCGGCGCATGCTCCTCGGCGCGCAGCTGCGTCGGCTCCGGGAGGCCCGCGGCGTGGCCCGCGACGCCGCGGGATGGGAGATCCGGGCGTCCGAGTCCAAGATCAGCCGGATGGAGCTCGGACGTGTCGGCTTCAAGGAGCGCGACATCGCCGACCTGCTCACGCTCTACGGCGTCACCGACACCGAGGAACGCGCGACGCTGCTCGCTCTGGCCCGCGAGGCCAACAGTCCAGGGTGGTGGCAGAGCTACGGCGACGTGCTGCCGCCGTGGTTCCAGTCATACCTGGGGCTGGAAGCCGCGGCCGCGCTCATCCGCAGTTACGAGGTGCAGTTCATCCCCGGTCTGCTGCAGACGGCGGACTACGCGCGGGCGGTCGTGCTCCTCGACCACGGCCGCGCGCCCGCGGAGGAGATCGAGCGGCGCGTCAGCCTGCGGATGGCCCGGCAGCGGATTCTCACCCGCCCCGACGCGCCCCAGCTCCGCGCGGTCGTGGACGAGGCGGCGCTGCGGCGACCGATCGGCGGCCTCGACGTCATGCGGGGACAGGTCGCGGCGCTGATCGAGGCGACGCGCCTGCCCAACGTCCGCCTGCAGGTGATGCCGTTCCACGCCGGAGGCCACGCCGCCGCCGGCGGGGCGTTCAGCATCTTGCGCTTCCCTGAGCCGCACCTGTCCGACGTGGTCTACATCGAACAACTCACCAGCGCGCTCTACCTCGACAAGCGCGGCGACGTGGAGCATTACGCGGCGGCGATGGACCGGGTGTGCGCCGATGCCGAACCGCCCGGGGCCACCGTCGACATCCTGCAACGCCTGCTCCGCACCCTCGACCTCGAAGGACGGTAGGGGGCGCGTCCGGCTCAGCGGGGGGACGCGCCGGGCGCGCCCTCCGGCGCCGGCAGATCCAGGACGTACGAGTCGCCCTCACGCCGGAACCCCAGACGCCCGTAGTACGCCCCCACCATCCCCGGCGGGGTGACCACGCGGCGGAAGCCGCGGTCGGTGAGGAACCGACTGCGGCGGTAGACGAACTCGCCGGGGGTGAAGTCCCGGAACCGCTGCGTCACGTAGTCGAGATCAACCTGCGCCACGCCGTTCCCGGTGTGCCGCAACAGCACGACGCCGACCACCTCGTCGGCCCGCAACACGAGGAAGGCCAGCCGGTCGGGCCAGCCGCCGTCCCACTCGAACTGCGGGTTGAACCGGGCGATGTCGGCTGCGTGCACCCGCAGCATGTGTGCCAGGAACTCGTCGTCCGTGCCGACCTCCACCACGGTGTACGTCCGCTCGTCGTGCCGGGTCGCGAGCATCTTGCGCAGGTAGTGCACGTTGATGATCGCGAGCACCACATTGAGCCCGACCATCGGCCAGACCCGTATCGCGCCGTTGTATCCGATGAGCACGAAGCAGCCGATCAGATTCAGCGTGCGGAGGCGCAGAATGCGGGTCTGCAGCAGGGACCAGACCAGCAATGCTGAGCCGGTCCAGCCGATCACGTCAAGCCATGTCACCTGGCGAGGTTAGCCGGTTCATCTGCGCGGCAGCCCGATCCCCTCCGTGCCGTCGGAGACGTATCGGTGGTCGCTGATCCGGGAGGTCGCCTGGAGTTCGACGACCGCCTATGCTGGCAGGGATCTTCCGGTCCCCCCGCCGAAAGGGCGTGTCCGTGAACCGACCCGACTGGGCACCACCAGAGATCGACGTCGACCGGCCCGCGGTCGCCCGGGTATACGACTACTACCTCGGCGGCCTGCACAATTTCGCCGTCGACCGCGAGTTCGCCGCTCAGGTGCTGCAGGCAATGCCGGACCTGCCCACCCACGCGCAGGAAAACCGCGCTTTCCTGCGGCGCGCGGTCCGGTTCCTCACCGCGCAGGGCATCGACCAGTTCGTCGACCTCGGGTCGGGCATTCCGACCGTCGGCAACGTGCACGAGGTCGCGCAGCGGGCCGACGCGGATTCCCGGGTGGTCTACGTCGACTGGGATCCGGTCGCGGTCGCGCACAGCCGGGCGATCCTCGACGGCAACCACCGGGCGAGCGTGATCGCCGCGGATCTCCGCCAGCCCGGCCAGGTGCTCGACGACCCCGCGCTGCGGCAACTGATCGACCTTGACCGGCCGGTGGCGGTGCTGCTCGTCTCGGTGCTCCACTTCGTCCCCGACGACCAGCGGCCCCGGGAGATCGTCTCCGAGTTCGCGAAGGCGGTCGCGCCGGGCAGCTACCTGGTCATCTCGCACGCGAGCAGCGAGGGTCAGCCCGAGCAGGCGGCGCGGCTGCAGGCGCTCTACAACAAGTCCGCGAGTCCGATGCGGGTCCGTAGCCGGGCGGAGATCAGCGCCCTCTTCGGCGACCTGACGCTCGTGGATCCGGGCGTGGTGCAGATGCCGCTCTGGCGGCCCGACTCGTCGGACGACGTCGGCCCGGATGTCGAGAGCTATCCCGGCTACGCGGGCGTCGCCCGCATCGGGTGATTCCGGCGACCAGCATGGAGCCGCGGCCCCGCGACGACGAGCTCGCCCGATCATGGGCGCGGGCGATCGCGCGTACCAGCTATGTGTCGATGAGCCGCGAGGAGCTGGTAACCCACCTCGAGCAGCCGGCCCGGCGGCTCATCGCGGCCCTCGCCGCGGACGACTACGACCCGCGGGTCCCGACCGAGGTCGGCGCCGGGCTGGTCGCCGCCCACTTCACCCACCCCAGTTCGCTGCAACGCACCCTCGCGGTGCTCGGGGCGCAGCTCGCCCCGGCGGCGCTCGCCGGGCAGCGGCTCGCCCGTCTCGGCGAGCTGCAGGGTGCGGTGGCGGCGGGCTACACCCAGGCCATGCAGGACCGGGCGTTGCACGAGCAGGAGCAGATCCGGACGGCCGTGATGGACGCCCGTGCGGAAGCGGACCGGGCCCGCTGGGCCAGCGAGGCACGGTTCCAGGCGCTCTTCGCGGAGGCCGCCGTCGGGATCGGCATCGCGACCGTCGACGGCCGGGTCATCGAGGTCAACCGGGCGCTCTGCGACATGTTCGGCTACAGCGCCGAGGAGATGATCGAGCATGTCGTGGCCGACTTCGTCCACCCGGACGACGCACCGGACGTGTGGCGCACCTACGACGACCTGGCGACCGGGCGGCGGGACCACTTCCGGATGGACAAGGCGTATTACCGCAGCGACGGCCAGAAGATCTGGACCGACCTGGTGGTCTCGCTGATCCGGAGCCAGGACGGCGTGCCCCTCTTCGTCGTGGCCATGGTGGAGGACATCACGGACCGGCAGCGGCTGCAGACGCAGCTACGCCACCAGGCGTCGCACGATCCGCTCACCGATCTGCCGAACCGCACCCTCTTCTACGACCGGCTGAACGCGATGCTGACCGATCCGCCACCCGGCGCGCGGGTCGGGCTCTGCTACCTCGACCTGGACGGGTTCAAGGCGATCAACGACACGTTCGGGCACGACGTCGGCGACGAGCTGCTGCGAACGGTCGCCGGTCGGCTCGCGGCGCGGCTCGCCGACGACGGTCACCTCGTCGCCCGGACGGGCGGTGACGAGTTCGTCGTGCTCATCGGGGGCAGCAGCGGCACGCAGGGACTGGTCGCGGTCGCCGAGACCGCGTTGGCGGCCGTCCGGGCCCCGCTCGATCTGGACGGGCACGCCATCGAGATCTCCGCCAGTCTCGGCCTGGTCGAGCGGGCGGCCACGGCGACGACCGCCGCCGAGCTGATGAAGGCCGCGGACACGACGCTCTACTGGGCCAAGGCCGACGGCCGCGACCGGTGGGCCCTCTTCGACACCGAGCGGTATGCCCGCGACGTCAGCCGTTACCGCCTCACGTCGCAACTGCCCGAAGCGCTGGCGCAGGGCCAGTTCTTCCTCGAATACCAGCCGCTGGTCAGTCTCCGCGACGGCACGCTGACCGGAGTCGAAGCCCTCGTCCGCTGGCGCCACCCCGAGCTGGGCGTGCTCGGGCCGGACCAGTTCATCGGGCTGGCCGAGGAGACCGGTCTCATCGTCGCGCTCGGGCGGTGGGTGCTCGGCGAGGCCTGTCAGCAGGGGCAGCGGTGGCGGGTGACCCACCCGCACCGCGATCTGCTGATCAGCGTCAACCTGGCGGTACGCCAGGTGCGGGATCCCGCGATCGTCACCACCGTCACCGAGATCCTCGACGGCAGTGGGCTCGATCCGAGGTGGCTGCAACTGGAGTTGACCGAGAGCGCGGTGATGGCCACCTCCGGGCAGCCGCTGCAGACCCTGCACGCGCTGGCCGACCTCGGTGCGCGGATCGCCATCGACGACTTCGGCACCGGGTATTCCAACCTGGCCTATCTGCGCGATCTGCCGGTCGGCACGCTCAAGCTGGCCGGTTCGTTCATCGCCGGTCTGCGCCACGCCGACCGGCCCGACCGCGTCGACCGGGAGATCCTCTCGACCCTGGTCCGGCTCGCGCACACCCTCGACATGACGGTGACGGCGGAAGGGGTGGAGACCGCCGATCAGGCCGACGCGCTGCGGCGGCTGGGCTGTGACACCGCCCAGGGCTGGCACTACGCGGCGGCCGGTCCCGCACAGTCGGTGACCGCCCTGCTCACCCGCTGACGCGCGCCGCCCCGTCGCCGCGCCGAAGGGGCACCGCGACGGGACGGGCAGCGGGTTGTCCTACTGGGCCGCGAGAACATCCACGACAAACCGCAGCGGGCCGGCGGGCTCCCCGCCCCCCGGGTTGTCGCCGTAGGCCAGCGCGGCCGGGATGTCCAGCTGCACCCGACTGCCGGCCTTCACCCCGACCAGACCCTGGTTCCAGCCGGGAATCACGTTGCCGCCGAGCTGAAACGAAAACGGCTCGGACCGCTTCCACGACGAGTCGAACTCCTCGCCGGTCCGGTACGAGACGCCGACGTAGTTGACGGTGATGGTCTGGCCGGCCTGCGCGGCCGGACCCGTCCCCTTCACCAGCGGCGTCACGGTGAGCTTCTCCAGGTCACCGGAGCCGGCGGTCACGGCCGGCTTCTGCGCCAGCGCCGCGTCGGCGCCGGGCGGAAGCGGGGGGAAGCCGGGATTGGCCGGCGGTGCGGCCTCGCTCGCCGCGGTCGCGGGTGCGGCCGCCGGGGCGGCGTCGGTCTCGGCCGAGCGGGTCGTGTTGTTCAGCACGATCACCACCGCCAGGATCGCGCCGAGCGTGGCCAGCCCGGCGACGGCGCCGGTGAGCGCCTGCCGACGGCGCTTGGCCGCGGCGGCCTCCGCCGCGGCGATCTTCTCGGCCGCACGCTTCTCGGCCTTGCCCGGCCGCTGCTCGCTGGCCGGCCCACCCTGCTGAGGGCTCGCAACCCGATCGCTCACTGTGATGTCAACTCCCTGGCGGAAAGGACGTGGAGCGGCGTGCTCGCGCGGGCCGCCCCGGGAAGATTTCGCACACGGTACCCGCGTCGTACCCTGCCGACGCCCCCGGCCGCGCCGCCCGCCCGTGCCGGCTACAGGTCGGTGACGATGACGTCGAGCTGGGCGGGCGCGCCGGTGGCGGACGGCTGCTCTTCGACCGTGTACTTCAGGTCGCGCAGGGCAACCGCCAACTCCGCCGGGGATTTCGGACGCGATCCGCTGGCCAGCAGGCTCCGCACCAGCCGTCCCTTGGTGGCCTTGTTGAAGTGGCTCACCACGGCGCGCTTGGCGACGCCGCCGACGATCCGCTCGTGCAGCACCCGCACGGTCGCGGTGCGGCCGGCGGTCGCGCCGCTCGGCCGCCACATCGCCGCGTAAGCCGACGAGCGCAGGTCGAGCACCAGCCCGTCACCGGCGACCTCGGCGAGCGCGGTGGGCATGGCCTTCTTCCAGTACGGCGCGAGCGCGCCCAACGATGGAAGTTTGACTCCGATGGAACAGCGATAGGGCGGGATGCGGTCGTTGACGCGCACCGCGCCCCAGAGCCCGGAGAAGACGAGGATCGAGCGTTGCGCCAGCCGTCGCGCCGGCGGCGCGAGCGAGGCGAGGTCCAGCGCGTCGTAGAGCACGCCGGTGTAGAGCCGCCGGGCGGGCAGCGCCGACGCCTCGCGCAGCCGGGCGTTGCGCCGCACCTCGTCCCGCTGGCCGGGGCTGAGCCCGAGCACGGCGCGGGCGGCGTCGTCGTCGGGCTGCGCGCAGAGGTTCACCAGCGCCTCAAGCGCGCGTTCCCGCGCCGGGTTGAGCTCGGGCAGGGACAACGCGTCGAGATCCAGCGGACGGCCCGACCCGGATGCGGCCTTTCCCTCCGACGGCGGCAGGAGGACGAGCACGGTGAACTCCTCGGGATGACGCGGCCGGGGTGTCGCGGGGGCCGGGCAAGAGTACGGGATGACCGCCGACCTGCTACTGAGCGGTCGTTCGCTCGGTGCGGCTCAGGCTGGTCACTCCGGTGCGCAGATGGGCGCGAGGGCCGCGGTGACCGTTCGACGCCGAACCCGTGCGAGTGGATGGAGAGGGCCCCCAGCCCGATGGATCTCGCGCCGGTCCATGGACGTGGCTAACGCAGTCGTCCGCGTGGGGCGCTCTGCATGATCTGGGCGAGCACCGCGCTGTAGTCCTGCTCGCCGCGCCCCGCCTCCTGCGCCGCCGCGACCCAGGCGCCGGCGGCCACGGCGACCGGCAGGGCCAGGCGTGCCCCGGCGGCGGCGTCGGTGACGAGGTCGGCGTCCTTGCGGGCCAGCGACAGCGCGAACCGGGGCGGGTAGTCGCCCGACTCGACCGCCGGGCGGCGTTTCTCCGCCTGGGCCGCGACCGGGGTCGCGGAGAGCACCTGGAACGCCGCCTCGCGGGAGAGCCCGAGCCCGTCGGCCAGCGCGAGCGCCTCGCCGAGAACGCCGAGGACACCGATCAGCGTGGAGTTGGCGACGAGCTTCGCGGCCGCGCCGGCGCCGAGGGGACCGACGTGTACGGGGGAGCCGAGCGGGGCGAGCAGCGGTGTCCACCGTTGCGCGAGCGGGGCCGGGCCGCCGACGAAGATGTGCAGTGTGCCGGACTCGACCTCCGCCAAGCTGCCGAGGACCGGGGCGTCGAGCAGGCCGACCCCGTCGGGCAGCAGCGACGCCAGCCGGGCAACGGCGGGGGGACCGACGGTGGACATCTCCATCAACGTGGTCGAGGCCGACGCCCCGGCGAGTACGCCGTCCGGCCCCTCGGTGACGTCCCGCAGGGCGGCGGGGTCGGCCAACATCGTGATCACCAGTTCGGCCTGCCGGGCCGCGTCG
Source organism: Micromonospora sp. NPDC049679 (assembly GCF_040659735.1). Lineage (NCBI taxonomy): Bacteria > Bacillati > Actinomycetota > Actinomycetes > Micromonosporales > Micromonosporaceae > Micromonospora > Micromonospora sp. NPDC049679. The sequence continues at coordinate 99,847 of NZ_JBFANZ010000021.1, read as the reverse complement.
GCGGGGGTGTCGGCCAGCGCCGCGCCGCGCGCGACGAGTTCGCGCGCCTTGGCGGGGCTGCGGTTCCAGACGACGAGCTGGTGGTCGGCGTCGAGCAGCCGGCCGGCCATGCGGCTGCCCATGGCGCCGAGACCGATGAAGGCGATGCTGGTCATGACTCCATCCTGCCAATCCGGCGGATGGTCCGCCGGCCGACGGCGGTGCCGCCCCGCGTTCCATCGACGCGGGTCGGGGGCGGCAGCGCCAGCTGCAGGTGACCGGGCGGGGGTAACCCGTAGCGTGACCGACGAGGACGGTCGATCGTCGCGCTGCGCGGTAAGAAAAGGACAAACGGGTACAGGTTGGGCTGTTGACCGGTCTCGTCCTGCTGTTCGTGGCCGTGATGCGCGGCTCGACGGAGGCCGAAGCCGTCGTCCGCTCCACCATCGAGCTGGCCCGTACGCTCGGGCTCGAGGCCGTCGCTGAAGGCGTCGAGACGAGCCAGCAGCGCCGCACGCTCTGGGAGTTGGGCTGCGGCACCGCGCAGGGGCATGGCATCGCCCCGCCTCACACCGGACCCTGCGCGATGTCACCCGATCAGTGGCCGTCCGGCCGTACCTCACAACTCGGGGCTGTTGCTGCCGATCATTGACGTGCCGTCCGCATCGAACGCCGGAGACAGGGGTCGCGTCCGTGAAGTTGTGGAGCAGGGACGAGAGCCCGGACACGGACGGCCCCGCGTCCGCACGGTGGATCCTCTGGCAGCGCGAGGGACACGTACCGGGGGCGCCGTCGCCGGAGCATGCGCAGCGCCGCGGCGGACGAGCGATGGAGCACCCGACCGTGGCGCCGCGGCAGGAGGCTCGAGCGACGGTCGCCGGGGGCCGGTCCCATGAGGCGCGGGCCGCCCGTCGTCCCGCCACCCCGGCCGGTACCCCCGGCGCGGTCGCCGGGGTACGGGCGGCCGGTGCGGAGCTGATCAACTCGATAATCGACCGGCGTGCCGTGGAGATCGTCTATCAACCGGTCTTCGACGCGCTCGGTCGGGAAATCGTCGGTTTCGAAGCGCTCACCCGCGGGCCGGAGGGGCCGCTGCGGTCACCGCTGCGGCTGTTCGCCGCGGCCCGCGCCGTCGGCCGCGCCGGCGAGCTGGACTGGATCTGCCGCGCGGCCGCCTTCCGCGGGCTGATGGACGCGGAGCTGCATCCCTCCGTGTCGCTGTTCGCCAACGTCGAGCCGGACTCGCTGATCATGCCCTGCCCGGAGGACCTGCTCGCGACGATGTGGGAGGCGGAGGCGCGGCTGCGCGTCTTCATCGACGTGCCCGCCCGCGCGCTGGCCCGGTATCCGTTGGAGGTGCTCGAATCCGTCCGCCGTGCCCGCGCCGCGGGCTGGGGCGTCTCCCTGGACGACCTGGAGTTCAGCCCGCCGGCCATGGCATTGCTGCCGACCCTGGAACCGGATGTGATCCGGCTGGACCACGCACTGCTGCACGACGGCGGGCAGAGCGCCGCCAACGCGTTCACCGCCGCGCTCACGGAATGCGAACGGGTCGGCACCGTCATCCTCGTGCAACATGTCGAAGACGGCTCGGCGCGGATGCTCGGTCGGCCACTGGGCCCCGTCTACCGGCAGGGGATCCACCACGGGGAGCCGGGATCTCTTCCCCGTACGCTGCCCGTGCCCCACGCGCCGGTCCCGCTGCCGGTCCGCCCCAGCAGCGGAGCCACGCCCTGGGAGGTGGTCACCTCGGCCTCGGGCGGGCGGCACTGGGGAGCAGGAGCGCAACAGGACAACCTGGACCGGCTGTCCCGGCACTTCGCGGCCCAGGCCGCGCGCACCGTCGAGACCCCGGCCATCGCGGTGGTGTTCCCCGAGAACAGGACGCGCTCATCGGGCTCCGTCGCCTACTACCGCTCGCTGCTCGAGAGCGCGCCGCTGAGTCTTTTCATCGGCAGGGACGTCAACGTGTACGAGGACTGGCGGACCCGTACCGGGGAGGTGCCGCCGGGGCACCCGTTGGACGGACAATTTTGCCTGCTGGGGCTCTCCGCCTCCGCCGCGCGCGTTCTGGTGGCCCGACCCGTGCAGTCGGGCGGCGGCGCGGCCACGCCCGGCACGTGGGACATCGCGATGAGCCACGACCCCATGGTCTGTCGGCAGGTGATGCGCGACCTGCTGCACACCATGGACCGACTTCCCGGCGGGGTGCGGTGGGAGCGACCCGCGGAGGATGGAGACCCGCCGCAGGACGCGGGCTGATCTGCGCAGACGCCCTCAGCCGCGTGCGAGGGCCTCCTCGACGAGGGCGAGGTGTTCCCGCAGCGCAGCCGGATTGAGGTCGGGTCGTCCGCCCGGGTGTCCGACCGTGGCGCTGGCGGCGGCCGCGGCGAAGCGGGCCACCCGCTCCGGCCGCTCGCCGCGCAGCAACGCCGCGGTCAGACCGGCGATGAGCGCGTCGCCCGCCCCGGTCGTGTCCACGATCCGCGTGTGCGTGAACGGAATGAGCAGATGGCCGTCGGGCCAGACGAAGAGATTGCCCAGCGGGTCCAGCGCGAGCGCGATGAGAGACGGGCCGAGTTCGAGCAGCCTCCGGGCGCCGCGCAGCGCCCCGTCCGGATCGCGGGCGGCGGCACCGAGCAGCTCGATCGTCTCGCGCGCGTCCGTCCGGATCACGTCGGCCTCCGCTATCAACGCGGCGCGCCGGTGGTCGTCCACCGGGGTGCCGTCGAGCACGACGAGTCCCGTCGCGAGCCGCGCCGCGCACAGCGCGACGGCGGAGGGTTGCTGAAGCTGGACCAGGACGGCCGGCGCCGCGGCGAGCCGGTCGGCCGCGGCCGTGACGTCGGCCTCGGTCAGCAGCACCGTCTCCGGCACGTGTTCGAGGTACCGCCACTGGTGGCTCGCGTCGAGCACGTCGACGATCAGCCCGGTGTCGGCGCCCGCCCGGCGCACCACGGCCGACACGTCGATGCCGTCCCGTACCGCCTGTGCCAGCATGTCGTCGCCGACCCGGTCGTCGCCGGCGACGGCGACCAGGCCCACCGGCACGCCGAGCTGCGCGAGGGAGACCGACTGGTTGGCGCCCTTACCGCCGAGCATCTCCCGCCGCAGGTGCACCGGCGTCCCCTCGGACGCGCCGGGGACCGCGTCGACGACGAGAACGAGGTCGCGCACGAGCTGGCCCACCACCATCACGGCGGCGTCGGTCACGCCGGGCCGGGGAGAGTTCACTCCCGTGCTCTACCCCGGTCGCACCGACGCCACGCCTTCCGGCCGTGACTGTTCGGCCGGCCGTTACGGTCGGCTTCCGCGGGGAACCCGGTAGGCGGGACATCGGAAGGAGGCAGGCTATGGTTTCCCGTTCGAGGCTGCGGTTGTCGCGTCTGTTCGGCATCCGGCTGAGGCCGCGGTTGAGCTGGTACCTGCATCGCCGCCAGCGCCCGACCGGCGTGCGTCGTCGTGTCCGGGGGCAGGAGACGGTCTACCGGCTGCGCCTGCGGGAGAAGCGGCTGCTGCGTGAGCAGTACGATCTGCGCGAGCGTCAGCTGCGGCGTGTCCTGCAGCAGGCGGGACGGCAGGACGGGCAGATCACCGATCGCCTGACCGACCATCTCGAGCAGCGCCTGGACGCGCTCGTGTGGCGCGCCGGCTTCGCCGCCACCGTGAACCAGGCGCGTCGGCTCATCAACCACAACTCGTTCACCGTCGACGGAACCAAGGTGAACCGGCCGTCCTACCACGTCCAGCCCGGGCAGATCGTCGCGGTGCGGCGTGCGCGGCAGGAGAAACTCCCGTTCCTTCTCGCCGCGGAGCTCTCCGCCGCCCGGGGCGCCCCACCGCCGTATCTCGAGGTTCATCCCGCGGAGCTGCGCGCCACGCTCACCCACGAGCCACGCAAGGACGAGGTGCCGGTGCTCCGCGACCACGAGTTTCTCATCAGCTCAACCCGCCGCTGACCCCGGCGCTCATGCCCGCCGCCCCGTGCCGGATCCCCACTCCGCCCCCGGCCGGGGCGGCGGCGACACACGCTGTCATGACGGGACAGTCGTTTCCGAGGGGCCCGCGATGCGCCGGGCGTCAATGCCGCACCGCGCGACCGACGTCCGTCGCGGCGTACCGCGCCCGACACCGCCGCCTCGACGCGCGACGATCCGGCCGTGCCGGTGGGGTCGGCCGGGGCGACTCGTGATCACGGCAATTCCGGGTCGCGGGGCCGCACTGATTGCGGGTCGAGCCATTTGCGTCGGCGAGATCACGCACAGCGACGCGATCACGGCGGGTCGGTAACCGGCGGCGGATTAGGGCGTTCTCCGTGGTATTCGGGGAGCCGCATTCCTCGGCCATCCGCCGTTGGATCCGAAATCCGGTTCTCGTAATTGCCGAATTCCTTGCAGAATTGTCCACCTATGGGTCAGACTTAATCCCTCAAATCGCAGGACTTACGAGGAGTGCCCCCGGTGGCTAGGCAAGTGATTGTCGTACTGACGGACGACCTCGACGGGAGTGACGCCGACCGGACCGTGGAGTTCGACCTCGACGGCGTCGGCTACACGATTGACCTGTCGGAGAAGAATGCGGGCGAACTGCGCAAGGCGCTGGATCCGTTCATCACGGCCGGCACCCGGGTCGGGCGGGGTGGCTTGGAGCCCCGACGCGAGAATCGGCGGGGCGCGGCGCCGGCCCGGTCGGACCGCGACCAGAACAGAGCGATCCGCGAGTGGGCGCTCAACAACGGCTACGAGGTCTCCGAACGAGGCCGGATTCCGGCGTCGGTCGTAGAGGCGTTCAACAACCGCTGAGGAAGCCGCGGCGGCGCGGACCGGAAACCGGTGGACATGTCGACGTCGGGGCTATGGCGGGGAACCGCTGAGGTGTCCTCGTAGGCTTGGCAGCCATGTCCCGTGAGGTTTTCGGCCGCCCGCTGCGCAGCGTTCTCTTTGACGCCGCCGTCTCCTGTTGGGTGGTGCTGTTCTCGGTCGTCGGCACCGTCACCCAACCCGGCGGCTGGAAGTCCACCCTCATCGGTGTCGTCATGGCGGTCGCGGTTTTCTTTCGGCGTGCGCATCCGACTGTCGTGGGCGCGGTGGTCGCCGTGCTCGCCCTGCTCCAGGTCGTCCTGGGCTGGGAGCCGATCGCCTTCGACGTCGCCGTTCTGATCGCGATGTACAGCGTGGTCAAGTACGCCGACCGGTTGCGGGACGGCATCATCGCGGCGCCGTGACGCTCATCGGGGTGGTGATCGCCGCTGAGCAACTGTCCGGCGACTGGTGGGCGAGCGCGATCTTTCTCGCGGTGGTCTCCGGTGCCGTGTGGCTCGCGGCGCTCAACGTCCGCACCCGCCGCCTCTACGTCGTCAGCCTGGAGGAGCGGGCCACGACGCTGGAGCGGGAGCGCGACGCGCAGGCGCGGGCGGCGGTGGCCGAGGAGCGCACCCGGATCGCGCATGAACTGCACGACGTGGTCGCCCACAGCATGGCCGTCATGATCGTGCAGGCCGACGGGGCGACGTACATGTTCGACCGCGATCCGGCGACCGCGCGGGCTGGTCCTGACCACCTTCGACACCGAGTCCGACGCCTTCGCCGCGCTGCGCGCCGGCGCCAGCGCGTTCCTGCTCAAGAACGTTCCGCCTGATGAGCTGCTGGCCGCGATCCGGGTGGTCGCCAGCGGGGACTCGGTCGTCGCGCCCCGTATCACGCGTCGGCTGCTCGACCGCTTCGCCGACCAGCTCCGACCGGCACCGACGGCCGACCCGCGGCTGGCCGAGCTGACCGAGCGGGAGCGGGAGGTGCTGTTGCTGGTCGCCCAGGGGCTGTCCAATGCGGAGGTCGCCGGCCGGTCGCACGTCGCGGAGGCGACGGTCAAGACACACGTGGGCAAGGTGCTGACCAAGCTGGGCCTGCGCGACCGCGTCCAGGCGGTGGTCCTGGCGTAAGACGGGTCTGGTCACGCCGGGCGCCTGATCGCGCCCGATGTGCGACCTGCGACGTAGGGGAGACGCCGGAGGAGTGCTACCCGGGGACGAAACGGAACGGGCACTGAGGTGGAGAGGGTTCAGCCCTGGCGCGGCAGCGCGGCCTGCACGTCGACTCGACCGTGACGGTCGCGGGTCGGGAGTTGCGGGTCGTGGCCGTCGTCGAGGACAAGTCGAAGTCGACGCTCGAACCGGGGAGCGCCGTCCCCGCCGGCCACATGATCGCCGTTTCCGACGTCGAGTTCTCCGCGGCCTTCCCCGCCGTGGGGCCGGAGCTGGTGGCGATGGAGGGCGCCGACGGCGTCTCCGACCAGCGCGCGCGACGCGGTGGAGACGATCGTCGCGAAGTACCCGACGGTGACCTTCATGGACCGGGCCGCGTACAAGAAGATGCTGACCGGCACCGTGGACATGCTGTTGGCGTTCATCACCGCGCTGCTGGGGCTGGCCGTGGTCATCGCCCTGGTCGGGGTCGCCAACACACTCACCCTCTCCGTGGTGGAACGCACCCGCGAGAACGGTGTGCTGCGGGCCGTCGGCCTCACCCGTGGTCGGATGCGGGCGATGCTCGCCGTCGAGGCCGTGCTCATGTCGCTGGTCGGCGCGCTGCTCGGTATCGGACTCGGCGCCGCTGTCGGCGCGGGCGCGGTCGGATTCCTCAACGGACTGGGCGGCGAATTCACCCTGGTGCTGCCCTGGCGGCGGCTCGGTCTGATCCTCGGTGTCGCCGCGGTCGCCGCGGTCGCCGCGCTGCTCGCCTCGGTGCTGCCGTCCCGGCGCGCGGTCAGCCGGCCGGTCGTCGAGGCGCTCGGCACCGAGTAGCACGGGGGAGGGTCCGACCCGGGCGAACACGGACGGGGCCGGTGGGGGCCGTCACGGTCGCGCCAGTCGGCGCAGGGCCGACACGTACCGGTCGGTGATGAGCCTCTGGACGCCGCTGCTCACCGGCCCACCCGCGCGGGCCAGCAGTGACGCGTGCCGGGAGAAGGCCCGTACGCTGAAGCGCACCTCCCCGGCCGGCGTCAGCTCGACGATGAAGGCCTCCTCGCCACACTCCGGGTGCCCGGGCAGTGTTCCGTAGGCGAAGCCGCGACGGTCGGGCTCGTCCACGGTGTACACCACCCGGCACGGTGCCAGGATGCCGAACCGGCGCCAGCCCAGCGTGAGCACCGCGACCACGCCGACGTCGGCGGTGGGACCCGAGGCGGTCACGGTCAGCCCGGCGCGGCGATGCATCGTCCACGCGGAGAGCGCGCGGGCCGCGTGTTCGAATGCCGGCCGGCCACGGCCGAGCGGTTCGTTCCGGTCCACGTGGGCGTAACCCGCGGGGAGACAGCCGCGTGTGCCGCCACGCTCCGGATAGGTCAAAGGCGCCGTCATGAGTGCGTCGATGTTTGTCGTGCTCCGTGGAAGTTCCATATTTGACAAGCCTTCCGGCGCGTCATCGTCGCGCCTTCGGTCGAATCGCTGGCCGTGGCATTGACCACAATCTGTTACCGGCGCGAGTATCCTGGGCTAGAGTAGGGGGGCAGCGATCAACCATCTGGTTCAGGTGGATCCGCCACAAGCGGGGTCGTCCGGTTCGGACACTTTATTCGCTGCTTTCACTGCACGAGGGCGACGGTTGCGGCTTGCCGCAACCGTCGCCTGATTGCTGTCAGGCCACCGGCCCGCTGACATGGCGACGGCGATCAAATCCGCTCCGACACGGCCGCAATTCGGCGGGACGCGGCGGCTGGTGAGCTTTTCCGACCACGATCTGGATGATCGGATGAGGGCGCCGCCAGCCGGCCCAGGTCATCGCGCACGAGCCTCTACTGGACCTACCAGCGCGCGCCGGGGCGGACGGCCGGGACGGTCGAGGCCAAGGATGTCGACTTCGGCGGCACGTCCTGAAGCCTGCGCGACCGGCACGGGAACGCCTCGGGACGGCACCGGGTCCACGGCGATCGACCAGGACTCAGATCGCGGCGAGCGTCGAGGGCACCTCGTCGAGGAGCTCCCGGGCGAGGAAGCCGATCCGGCCGAACCGCGGCGCCAACCGGAGGCCGCTGACGGCGTGCGCGTACGCGCCCCAGCAGGCGGCCTGTGCCGGATCGGTGCCGCGGGACAGCAGCCCCGCGACGATGCCGGCGCGTACGTCTCCGCTGCCCGAGGTGCCCAGCCCCGCGTCGCCGCTCTCCTCACGCCACCCCCGCCCGTCCGTTGTCGCGATGTGACCGAAGAGCGAGACGACAGCCTGGTATCGCTCGGCGAGAGTCGCCGCGGCGCGGGACAGGTCCTCGCCGGGCTCCCGGCCGAGCAGGTAGTGCGCCTCGGTCAGGTTGGGCGTGAGAACGACCGGTTGGGGCCGGCCAGCGAGCAGATCGGGCTCGCGGCTGAGCGCGCCGAGGGCGTACGCGTCGAGCACCATCGCGGTCCGCGGGCCGGCGGCGTCGAGGACGAAGCGCAGCAGCTTCCCGGTCTCCTCGACGTTGTCCAGCCCCGGTCCGACGGCGACCACCTGCGCGTCCCCGACGAGCTCCGCGAGGCGATCGGACGGGCGGCCGGCGACGGATCCGCCGGCGGTCTCCGGGAGCCCGATCACCATCGCCTCGGGAACCTGCATGCTCAACGCCGTCGCGGTCGACTCGGTGACCGCGAGCTGCAACACGCCGGCGCCGGCGCGCAGCGCCGCGATCCCGGCGAGCAGCACCGCGCCGGGGGTGAAGCGGGAGCCACCGACGACCAGGACCGTCCCGCGCGCGTCCTTCCCGCCTTCCGGTACAGGTAACGGCCAATCCCGCAGCAGCCGGGGAGTGATCACGATGGGCTCAGACGGGCTCGGCATCCACGCCCTCCTCCTGTGTCGGGGTGGCGCCTTCTCGGCGCAGATGTTCCACCTGGTTGAACTCGAGGAGCGACAGCCGCTTCTCGTCGCTGCGCAGCCAGCTCGTGATGGAGCAGTTGGCGACGGTGTTGTCGTGTGCGAACGCCATCAGCTCGGCCTCGGTGAGCCCCTCCAGCAGGTAGCGGAGGAGGAAGACGATCGCTTCGTGCCCCACCAGCAGCACCCGACCGTCCTCGTGATCGCGGCGCAGATCGCCCAGCAGGCTGCGCAGCCGCAGCGCGACGTCCGCCCAGGATTCGCCTCCCGGCGGCCGGTAGTAGAACTTGCCCAGCCGATCCCGCCGCTCGGCCTCGGCCGGCAGCCGTGTCCGCACCCCGTGCGCGGTGAGTAGATCGAGCACGCCCAACTCCCGGTCGCGTAGCCGCTCGTCGCGGAGCATCGGGATGCCCGGCGCGCGCAGCGCCGACTCGGCGGTCTGGACGGTTCGCAGGTACGGCGAGACGACGGCCACTTCGGGTCGTTCGTCGGGGGGCAGCGCCGCGAGCCACCGCCCGACCGCCTCGGCCTGTTGGCGTCCCGTCCGCGACAGCGGAACGTCCGCGTCGCGCTCCGCGATGTCGATCAGCTCCATCCCACCCGTCTCGGCGCGCAGCGCCGCGACGTTGCCGGTGCTCTCGCCGTGCCGGACGATGCCGAGCCACGCCAGTTCCGTCATGCGGCGTCCGATACCCCCGCCACGGCTCCCGGTAACCCTTCTGCGGTCGTGTTGCCCGCAATGCCGCCCGTGGTCGGTTCCACCCGCGTGCCCGTCGGTCGTGCGCCGCGCATACAGCGCACCGTATCCGGGTAGGGGAACGTCACTGGTACGCGACGGAAAGAACTGGTACGCGACGGAAAACCGGTAAGCGACGACTACCGGTACGCGACGAAGGGCGAGAATCATGTTCGGCAGACTGGTCAAGCGGTGGGCGATCGCCGCGATCGCGGTCCCCATAGCGGCTGCCGGTGCGCGTCGGCTCAGCCGGGCGATGGAGCAGCGCCGCGGGCCCTCCCGCGCCACCAACCTGCTGCGGTGGTCCGCCGACGCGATGCAGGGGCGCGCCGGGCGGTCCATGAAGGGACCCCGCCGCGGCCGGTGACGGGCCGGGTCGCTAACCCGCGTCGTCAGCTGCGCCTCCCGTCAGCCGCCGCCTCGGCCTGATCGATCGCGTACGCGGCGTTGACCAGGCCGATGTGGCTGAAGGCCTGTGGGAAGTTGCCGAGCAGCGCACCGGTGGCGGGATCCACCTGCTCGGCGAGGAGGCCGACGTCGTTGGCATGGCCGACCGCGCGGGCGAAGACCTCGCGCGCGGCGTCGAGGTCGCCGGCGAGCGCGTGGACCTGGGCGAGCCAAAAGGTGCAGGGCAGGAACGTCCCCTCCTGGCCGGGCAGCCCGTCCACGCCGATGTCCGGTCGGTACCGGTAGACCAGGCCCCGCTCGTCGGTGAGCCGATGAACGATGGCGTCGATCGTGGCCCGCATCCGTGGGTCGTCGGCGGGGAGGAAGCCGACGACCGGCAGCAGCAGGGCCGAGGCGTCCAGCGCGTCCGAGCCGAACGACTGCGTGTACGCCTGCGCCCGCTCACTCCAGCCCTCACGCAGAATCACCGCGCGGATCTCGTCGCGGACGCCCCGCCAGTCGCCGGCCCGCTCGGCGGAGCCGAGCCGATCCGCGAGCCCGAGCGCGCGGTCCAGCGCGGCCCAGCACATCAGCTTCGAGTAGAGGAAGTGCCGGGGTTCGCCCCGGATCTCCCAGATGCCGTGGTCGGGTTCCCGCCACACCCGGGCCACCGTGTCGGCGAGGCTCGGCAGGAACGCGCGCAACGTGGGATCGGTGGCGTCGAGCTGGTCGGCGAAGAGCGCGGCGGTCGCCAGCAACTCCCCGGCGACGTCGAGCTGCTGCTGCGACCACGCCCCGTTGCCGACCCGGACGGGCCGACTGCCGCGCCAACCCGACAGGTGCGGCAGGGAACGCTCCGAGAGCTCGTGCTCGCCGCCGATGCCGTACATGATCTGCAGCCGCGCCTCCGGCTGCGGGGTCGCCGCGGCGGTGGTCATGAACGCGAAGAACTCCGACGCCTCGTCCGGGCATGCCGCGACCCAGAGGGCGTCCATCGTGAACGAGGCGTCGCGGATCCAGGTGTACCGGTAGTCCCAGTTGCGTTCGCCGCCCACCGTCTCCGGCAGCGACGTGGTGGGCGCCGCGACGATCGCGCCGGTCGGCTGATAGCTCAGTGCCTGCAGCACCCGGCCGGAGTGCTGCACCTGCTCCCGCCAGGGACCCTGATAGTTCTGGTGCAGCGCCGACCACGCGCGCCACGCCCGCACCGTACGATCCAGCTCCTCGCCGATCTGGTCGTCCGCGTGCACCCGGGGCGCCGTGCTGCCCTCCACCGCCGCCCAGTGCAGTGCGAACCGGAGCGTCTCGCCGGCGCGCAGCCGGACCGTGGCGCGCGCGGTCCCCTCCTCGATCGTCAACTCGACCGGGCTGGACAGCGTGGCGCTCGCGGGACCGCCCCGAGCGTTGATCCCGCCGGCGATCGGGCTCAGCAGCGGGACGACGAGGCCGTACTCCGGCCGTGGTCGGAAAAGAAGCTCCACGTCGACGGTGCCCTCGCCGCAGGTCACGGAGCGCAGGAGAAGGTGCGGCGCGTGCGCGCCGAGTGCGTGCGGGTCGCCGTCGCCGCCGGTGGCGAGCGCATCGGTGACGGTCAGGGCGCCGTCCGGGGTCAGGAAGCGCGTCTCCAGCACCATGGTGGCCTCGAGATACCGGCGGGTGGCGCTGCCCTGGCCGACAGGGCGGATGGACCAGGATCCGGCGGCATCGTCCAACAGGGCGCCGAACAGCGACGGGCTGTCGAAGCGCGGAAAGCACAACCAGTCCACCGAGCCGGTCCGGCTCACGAGGGCGGCAGAACGCCGGTCGGAGAGGAGGGCGTAGTCCTCGATCGGAGTGCTGACCACCATCGGACGCTAGCCCGTGCCCGGCGTCGTCAGGTCCGTTTCGCCCGGGCCCGGCCGCCTACCGCCCGCCGCTCACTTGGCGAGCCCGGCGATGAGGTTGATGGTGCCGGCGATGATGACCGCGCCGAACATGTACGACACGAGCGAGTGCCGTAGGACGGCGCCCCTCATCTCCCTCGTGCTCAGGTCCGTGTCGGAGACCTGGAACGTGATCCCCACGGTGAAAGCGACGTAGGCGAAGTCGGCGTAACAGGGCGGATTGCGCTGGTGGAAGTCGATGCCGCCGTCGGGACCGGTGTAGTAGAGGCGGGCGTAGCGGGTGGTGAACACGGTGTGCACCACCATCCAGGAGAGCAGCACGCTGACCACGCCGAGGGCGACGTGCAGGGTCTTGTCGATGCCGGGGCCCGACTCCGCGGACCCGACCACGACGCCGACGGCGAGCAGGCTGGCGAGACAGGCGATCAGCAGGAGCGCGTCGGCCAGCGCCCGGTTGGGATCCTGGCGCACCGCGAGCCGCGCGGTGGCGGCCGAATCCAGGCGCGCGATCGTCAGCCATGCCCCGGCGAGATACATGGCGGCGGTGACGTCCCACCCGATCAGCGGGGCCAGCCTCGGTGACTTCAGCACGCCGACGAGCAGACCGGCGAGGAGTCCCGCGGCGACCATGGTGACCCGCTGGACCCAGAGCGGCGCGGGCTCCCCGCGCGAACCTCGCCGCATCAGTCTCCCGCCCCTCGTGGGGCGGTCGGCCGCGACACGGGCGGCCCCACTTGGCTGGTCATGGTGTCGGCGGGGCCGCGGGTTCCGGGGCGCGACCGAGCATGCGGGCGGGGAGCGGGATCGCGGCCACCGCCGTCGCCGCTCCGGCCGCGGCGAGCACGATGCCCCACCCGACCGGACCGAGTGGGCGGCAACCGAAGAACCAACTGACGATCGGGGTCTGCACGGCGCCGACGAGCGCGGCCATCGACACGCCGGTGGCGCCGAGCACGAGGGGGTCGCCCCGGGACGCGACCGCGGTCTGCGCCAACTGGCTGGCGACCAGAGAGGCGAGGGCGACGCTGCTGGCCCGCCCCCGGGTGCCGGTGAACCGGGCGGCCAGCCACGCGCCGGTGGTCACCAGTGCCGTCGCGGCCGCCCGCTGCGCCACGTCGCGGGTCAGCGGGCCGCCGAGCGACGCGTCCGGGCCCTCGTGAGCGAGTTCCTCCGGGGTCACGTGGCGCGGCGGACGGGCCGCGACCGTGACGGCGGGGAGCAGGTCCGTCAGCAGGTTGACGAAGAGGATCTGCCGGGCGTTGAGCGGCTGCCGCGCGCAGATCAGCGATGTGCCGAGGGTGAACATGATCTCCCCGAGGTTGCCGCCGAGGAGCAGCGCCAGCGCGTCGCGGACCGAGACCCACATCGCGCGTCCCTCGACGACCGCCTCGGCGATCGTCTCGATCCGGCCGTCCGCGACGACCATGTCGGCGGCCTGCCGCGCCGCGGTCGTGCCCTGGTCGCCCAGGGCGATTCCGACATCGGCGAGGCGGATCGCCGGGGCATCGTTCGCGCCGTCGCCGGCGACCGCCACGACGTGCCCCAGCCGGCGTAGCGCCCGGACCACCGCGACCTTGTGGGCCGGAGTGACCCGGGCGAAGACGGAGGTCCGCGCCACCAGGCCGTCGAACTCCGCCTCGTCGGCGTTGTCGAGCTGCGTGCCGGTGACCACGCCAGCCTCGTTCAGCAGATCCAGTTGCGCGCCGATCGCCTCGGCGGTGGTGGGGTGGTCGCCGGTCAACATCACCACGGCGGTGCCGGCGCGGCGCAGCCGGCGGACCGCCTCGGGCGCGGTCTCGCGGGGTGGGTCGGCGAGCCCGAGCAGGCCGGACAGCTCCAGTCGTCCGACCCCGTCGTCGTCGAGGTCGTCACGCGGTGACGCGGCCCGTTCCGCGATCGCCAGCACCCGCAGGCCCTGCCGTGCCAGCCGGTCGACTTCGGTCCGGACCGCGTCCCGGTCCGCCTCGGTCAGCGGTCGCGACCGGCCGCCGGGGCGCCACGCGACGCAGCGGGGCAGAACGATTTCCGGTGCGCCCTTCACACTGATCAGGCGATCCGTGGGGAGCTGCCCGAGCACCGCGTGGAAACCCCGTCCGGGCTCGAACGGCAGCTCCCGCAGCGGCCGCCAGCCGGACGTCCCCTCACCGATGTCGACGCCGACGTCCCGGCCGCCGGTCACGACAGCCCGGTCCGTCGGATGGGGCAGCAGCCGATCACCGTCGGGGAGCGGGGTGGCGCGGAGCGCGGCCGCGAGGATCTGCCGGTACCGCGGGTTCAGCTGGCCGGCCGGCTCGGCGCGTTCGCCGTCGGAGACGCTGTGCAGCGCGATGCCGCCCCGGGTCAGGGTCCCGGTCTTGTCGAAGCAGACCACGTCGACCCGGCCGAGCGCCTCCATCGACCGCGGATCGCGCACCAGGATGTTGTGCCGGGAGAGCCGCTTGCTCGCGCTCAACTGGGCGGCGGTCGCGATGAACGGCAGCCCTTCGGGCATCGCGGCCACGGCCAGCGCGACCGATGAGTTGATGGACTCGCCGATCCGACCGCGCAGCAGGCCGGTGCCGAGCACGCCGGCCGCCGCCGCCACGGCCGCGGGTATGGACGCGCTCGTCATCTTCTGCAACCGCGCGTGCACACCGCCGGAGGGCGACTCCTCCAGCACGCTGTGCGCGCTGCGCCCCGCCTCGGTGGAGCGCCCGGTGGCGACGACGACCGCCGTCGCGGTGCCGCCCACCACGGTGGTGTCCGCGTACACCATGCTGTTCCGGTCGGCGACCGCCGCGGCCAGCGTCGGGCTGGCGGTCTTCGGCACCGGTACGGATTCACCGGTCAGATTCGACTCGTCCATCTCCAGCCCGGCCGCCTCCACCAGGCGGCAGTCGGCGGGCACCGCGTCACCCGGCTCCAGCGTCAGCAGGTCGCCCGGCACGAGCTCCTCCGCCGCGACCTCACGGACCCCCTCGGGGCGCAGCAGCCGTACCGGGAGAGCGCCGGCCGTGAGCAGCCGGCGCAGGGCCCGGCCGGCGGTCACCTCCTGCGCCCCGGAGAGCAGCGCATTGGCCAGGATGACGGAGAGCACCAGGACGGCGTCGATGGTCGAACCGCTCGCCGCCGACACGCCGGCGCCGGCGGCCAGCGGGGCGGTGAGCGGGGTGTCCAGCTCGTCGAGCGCCGCCGCCAGCAGTCCGCGCCGGTTGTCGCCTTCGTTCTCGTCGACCTGCTCGCCGCGCCGCTGCGTCGCCTCCTTGTCGGAGAGACCGGTCGGCGAGGTGTCGAGTATCTGCAGCACGTCGTCGATGGAGAGGGCGTGCCACGGCACGACATCCTCCGGTACGGGCAGCGGGCGCCGGGCCAGCTTCTGCGCCGTCCAGGCCCCGTTCACCAGGTTGGCGAGCGACGCGACGCTCCCCGCCAGCAGTGCGTTCCCCGCCGCCCGGGGTCGGGTGTCGATCAGCCCGAGCAGCGCGCCCGCGGCCGAGCCGAGCAGGGACAGCCGGACGCTGCGCCCGCTCACCTGCCGGGCGAGCGTGGCCGCCTCCAGGATCAGCCACGCGCTCTCCAGCCCGGGCCCGCACAGCAGGTGCGCGCCCCACGGGGGGCGGTGTTCGCTGGCGGTCAGGATTCCGATCCCACAGTCGGCCGCCGCCAACGCGATGTCGTTGCGGGTCGCGATCAGCAGCACGGCGTGTCCGTCGCGCTGGGCGGTACGCACCGACTCGGCGAGGCGCGAGCCGCCGGCGACCGCCCCGACGGCCTGCACCCGTTGCCGCACCTCCGAGCTCAGTCCCGCGATGAGCAGGCGGCCCACCTTGCGGGCGGCGGCGGCGAGCGCGACGGCGAGCGGATCGAGTTCGACCTCGACCCGCAGGAGCGCCACCAGGGTGGCTCCGTCCGCGAGGGCGAGCACATGGCCGCGCCCGGTTCCGCTGCCGTCCAGCTGCGCCATCACCTCCGTGGGGACCGGCGGTTCGAGGCGGGACGGCGACGTCAGCCGCCACCCGCGGGTCGAGCGGTGTCGTTCACCGAGCAGTCGGGCGGCGCGTTCACGCGCCTCCTCGGCCGTGCCGCGCACCGGTACGACATGGGTGATCACGGTCCGCCCGGTGGTCAGCACCGACGCGTCGATGATGACGGTGTCGACCCGGTCCAGCCGGCGCAGCGCCACCGGGTCACGGACCACGACGCCGCGCCGGGCCAGCACCCGGCCGAGCTGGCCGGCGTACGCCTCCCGCCCCAGATGGGCGCCGCGCGGCGAGCCGACCGTCACGGCCCGGGCCGCCTGTTTCTGGCCGCCGGACAGGGGCAGCAACGCCCCGGTGGCCAGCAGCGTCACGGTGCTGATCCGCTCGGCGAACTGCTCGATCGGCCCCGGCGGCAGCGGCCGCGGTCGCTGCCGTGCGGGTGGCGTGGGCGCCCGGGTGGATTCCGGGTCACTGTGCAGCTCCGGCGCACGTCGCGCCCACGAATCGCGGTACGCGGCCGTCTCCCTCAACAGCACGACCCGCAACGCCGCATCGGTCAGGCTGGCCAACGGTCGCTGGGAGGCGGCGCCGATCGCGGACGACGTCAGCGCCAGCCCGAGGTCGGCGCGGACCGTGCCGAACGCCCTACGCAGCCGTCGGCGCAGGCGCGGGATCTCGAAGGCCGCCGGTAGGGCGGCGAGTTCACCCGGCACCGGCGGCAGGCGCATCGCCCGCCCGACGAGTCCGATGCCGGCGCTGATCAGGTCGCCGGCGAGGGAGACGGCATGGCCCACGGAGGCGTCGACGTCCGGGTTCTCCATGATCTCGTCGAGCGGGACGCCCTGCCGTTCCGCCTTTTCGACCACGTCGACCAGGTCGGCGAAGTCGACCAGGGCATGGTCGAAGCGGACCACCATCCGCCGCAGCGCGCCGTTCCACGCCGCCCAGTGCACGCCGCCGATGGCTTCCATCGAATGCTCGAGGCGGGCGGCTTCCTCGGGGCTCAGCTCCCCGCGTGGGCACCGCACCTCGATGTGCGCGTGGCCGTCGCGTGCCCACGCGTGCCGGTAGCCGGTCGCGCGCAACCGGGTCGTGGGTTGGGTTCCGGAGCCGGCGGTCGAACCGGCCGGGGTCGTCCGCGTGTGCTCCGCTGCCATGTTCGCCGGTCCCTGCTCGCTCGTGGGGGCTCGGGCGGCGGTCGCGGGGAGAGAACCAGGTGGTCGGGCCCTGCGGGTACGCCGCGGCGTGGCCCGTCACGGGCACGCCCATCGTGAGATCTGGCTGACCGGGGGAACGCGTCCCACGATCGCTAGCGTCGTGAGCGGGAGTTCCGCGCTGTCGCCGCCGTCGGTGCGAGAACGCTTCGCGCTGTCCCACCATATCCGTCCCGTGTCGGGATGCGAGATGGTTTCACGGCGCTTGCGCGGACGGCGGTCGACCCGGCTCACGCCCGACGCAGGAACCGGTCGAGGGCCTCGAACGCGGGCTCCGGACTCCGCCGCCCGAGGCCGATGCGGAACCGGTCGGTGGGCACCCGGCCCAGCTCCGACGCGTAGATGCTGGCCGGAAGAAGGAGCACGCCGGCCTCCTCGACCAGCCGCGTGCAGAAGGACTCCACCCCGTCCGGCCCGCGGTAACGGGGGAAGGCGACGCAGCCGCCGTCGGGGCGGCGCCAGTCGAACAGCTCGCCCCGGGCGGCGAAGAAGCTGTCGGCGAGAGCGAGGTTGCCCCGCAGGATCTCTCGGTTGCGGTCCCAGATGCGGTCGCGGGCGCGCAGCGCGATCGCGGCGAGGTGCTCGGCCGGCGCGGCGTTGCAGATGGAGGTGTAGTGCTTGTGCCGCTCCAGCCGCGCCAGCACCGCCCGGTCGCGGCAGACGATCCAGCCCACCCGCAGCCCGGGCAGGCCGTACGACTTCGACAACACGTTGATCGACAACGCGGTCGTGGAGAGCTCCGCGGCCTGCGGCAGCCGGCGTGCGGGGTCGAGTTCGAGACCCCGGTAGACCTCGTCCGCGAGGAGCCGTACGCCGCGTTCCTCGCAGAGCGCGACCAACCCGCGCCAGGTTGCCTGGTCCGGCACGTAGCCGGTCGGGTTGTTGGGGAAGTTGACCGCGACGAGGGTCGTGTTCGGCCGGAAGGCGGCCCGCACCGCGTCCAGATCCAGGCGCCAGCCGTCCGACTCGTCGAGCGGCACCCCGGTGACCTCGGCGCCCGCCGCCCGGGGCACCGTCTCCATCGACTGGTAGTTGGGCACCGTGACGATGACATGGTCGCCCGCCCCGGCGAGCACCTGCATCGCCCAGAAGATGGCCTCCTGCGCGCCCGCGAAGGCGAGCACGTCCCCGGCGTCGCAGTTGTCGTAGGTGTCGGCGACCGCGTCACGCAGACCGGGCCCGCCCCACGTCTCGACGTAGCCGAGCGGCAGGTCGTCGAAGGCGTCGCGTGCCTCCTCGCCGCCGAGCCCGAGCAGCTCGCGCACCGTCATGGTCTGCGCGTCGGAGGCGGTGAGGTGGTGTCGGGCGGCGAACTCCCACCGCGAGAAGTAGACCTCGAGCCGGAACTCCGGCAACCGGGAGATGCTGGGCACCCGCCGACCTCCTTCACCAGGCAGTACACGGCCGCGCCAACCTATCCCGTCCTGTGCGATCCGCCGTCGTGCGACCCGCGCGCGTCCCGTGGCGGCGGGCCGATCGGCGCCGGATTTGCGTGAGTGGCGCGGTGGTGGCCGAACGCGGGCATAGAGTCGGGACGCGGCCCTGACCAACGCCTGCATCGCGAACCTCACCGGCAGGTGCGCGTCGGCAGCGGCCATCTGTCCATACTCTCTGCGAGGAAGTGAACCGCGATGGGGCGGTCTGCGGACGAGCTCACGGTCGCCGAGATCTTCGACCGGCGGGTGGCGCCGGTCGCGGCGCTGGCCGGCGACGCACTGGCCATCGCGCGCGCCTGCCATGCGATGGCGCTGCGGTTCCAGCGCGGGGGAAAGCTCATCGTCTTCGGCACCGGAGCGAGCAGCGACGCCCGCCTCGTCGCCGTCGAGTTCGTCCATCCTGCCGTCGTGGGCGCCCGCTCGCTTCCCGCGATCTCGCTCACCGCCGACGTGGCGACCCTGACCGCGATCGCCGACCGCGAGGGACTCTCGGAGATCTTCGCCCGGCAGATCCCGGTCCTGGGCGCCGCCGATGACATCGCGCTGGGCATCTCGACCGACGGCAACGGCGACAGTGTCCTGCGTGGGCTGTGCGCGGCGCGCGCGGCCGGTCTGCTCACCGTCGCCTTGGCGGGCGGCGACGGTGGGGCGCTCGCCGGTCTGGCGAGCGTCGATCACCTGTTGATCGTGCGCTCGCATGATCCGCAGGTGGTCAAGGAAGTGCAGGTCACGACGTATCACATCCTGTGGGAGCTGGTGCACGTGTTCCTGGAGCGGCCCAGCGTGCCCGGGTCCGGAGTGCTGTCGTGACCGACGTGGGCAGGGAGAGCGCGCTCGCGGCCTCGCTCTACCCGTTCCTGACCGCGCAGCACGGTGATCTCGACGCGATCCTGGAGAGCGTCTGCCGCTCTACGGTGGAGACAATCGAGGAGACGACGGCCCTGCGCCGGGCCGTCCTCGACCGTGACGCCGATCGGCTCGCCGCGTGCGCCCGCTCGATGGCCGCCTCGTTCGCGGCCGGCTGCTGGCCTTCGGCAACGGCGGCAGCTCGACGGACGCGCAGGAACTGGTCCGGCTCTTCGTCTGCGCCGACGGCGGGGTCGGCGGTCCGGCAGTTCCCGGCGGGGGCGGTCCTTCCGGCCGGCCCCGTGCGTTGCCGGCGATCGCGCTCGCCAACGACGTCGCCGTCGTCACCGGAGTCGGCAACGACGTCGGGTACGAGGCGGTCTTCTCCCGCCAGATCGCCGTCTTCGGCCGCGCCCGCGACATCGCGATCGGGCTCTCCACCGGCGGCACGCCGGCGAATCTCGTGCGGGCCTTCGAAGCGGCGGACCGGCGCGGGATGTTGACCGTCGGCATCGCCGGCCACGACGGTGGCCGGATGGCGGAACTGGACACCGTCGACTACCTCTTCGTCGTGCCTTCTCCGTCGCTGCACCGGGTGCAGGAGGCCCAGACGACGATCTACCACGCGCTGTGGGAGTTGACGATGGGCGAGCGGGCGCGGCGCTGATCGCCGCGTCGCCGAGCGCCACCGAGCCGGGGAGAGGAGTGGGCGTGGATCGGGTCAGCACTGTTCTCCGGCAAGCCGCGGCGGTCGCCGACGCGCTGCTCTACGAGGGCTACCGGCTGCATCCGTACCGCGCCCACGCCGGGAAGACCCCGGTGCGTCGGGAGCTCGGGGTGCTCGTGCCGCCCGGTGCACAGCC
The DNA here is from genome assembly GCF_040659735.1 of Micromonospora sp. NPDC049679. Lineage (NCBI taxonomy): Bacteria > Bacillati > Actinomycetota > Actinomycetes > Micromonosporales > Micromonosporaceae > Micromonospora > Micromonospora sp. NPDC049679. Next base: position 79,701 of record NZ_JBFANZ010000021.1, on the reverse strand, counting down.
GCAGAGCGGGGAACACGACAGCGCGCAGACCGAATGCCTGCTGGCTCCGGAGACGGGCGCGGCGCTGCGCGTACGGCTGCGGTTCCTGCAGGTGCAGTCCCGGACGGTCGAACTGGCCGGGGCCGACCAGCGGTACCGCCCGGTGCCGTCGGCGCGGGTGGCCGGCGCGGACTTCGTCAGCTGGCAGGAGGCGGTCGAACGCGAGGTCGACGCGGAACTGCCGGTCGCCGGACTGCTCGACGGGGTCCGGCGCATCCCGTTCGCCGTACCGGGTGGCGAGGAGATAGAGGTCCTCTCCGCGCAGGCTCCCGCGGCCCGGATCGTGCGCCGTCGCTGGCCGCTCTGCGGCGTGCTCGAGGTGGGCGCGCACGGCCTGGACGGTCCGCACGGCGGGCTGCGGCTGCGCGTCGAGGTGCACAACGACGTGGCGTGGCGCGACTACGACGCGTCCCGTGACGAGGTGCTGCGTCAGTCGTTGATCGGCGCGCATGCGCTGATCGTGGTGACCGCCGGTCGGTTCTTGTCCATGGTGGACCCGCCGGCCTGGGCGGTGGCGGCGGCGCGCGATTGCGTGAACGTGCGGACCTGGCCCGTGCTCGTGGGCGAACCGCGGTGCGCGGACGCGATGCTCTCCACCCCGATCATGCTCGACGACTATCCGACGGTCGCGCCGCGGCGCGCGGCTCCGTTCTTCGCCCCGACCGGGGTCGACGGGATCCTCACGCTGGGCCGGACGGCGCTGACGGACGCGACCGGACCCGGTGCGGAGCGCCCCGCCGGGTGAGGTGGCCCGCCATCCCGCTCACGCTTCCTCCGGCGTTCGGCTGCGGTGCATCTCCCACAGCAGCCACCCCACCGAGACCAGCGCCAGCACCACGAAGGTGAGCAGGCCGGGGAAGGCGTCCCAGAGCGTGTGCAACGCGACGACGCCGATGAAGGTCGCGATGAACCCGACCAGCCGGCTCCGCCCGCCGTGCAGGTAGACCCGCCACAGCGCGGCGCAGGCGACCCCGGTCCAGGCCAGGTGTCCGGCGGACGCGAGCAGCCCACGAAGGAACAGGGTCACCTCGACGGCGCCGATGTCGCCCTTGGACCTCAGCAGCACCACGAACGCGTACCCCATCGTTTCCAGCGCGGCGAATCCGGCTCCGGTGGCCGTCCCGATCACCAGACCGTCGCCCATCCGTCCCGGCCGCCCGAGCCACCGGGTGAACAGCACCGCCGCCGGGATCGCCAGCTTCGCCCCTTCCTCGATGATCGCGACCAGCAGCGCCGGAAACCAGCGCAGATCGCGCAGCGTGTTGTATTCGAGCAGGCCGGCCATGACCGCGCCGAGGATCCCACCGAAGAGCGCGAACCCCGCGAGGGTCGGCGCCGACACCTGCCAGGTCGGCGTCCGGCCGGCCGTGAAGGTCACGAACGCGGCCGGGATGACCGTGGCGCCGAGCAGGATCATGATGGGTACGAGGTTGGGGTTCTGTGTCGCGACCAGTGTGGACAGCACCAGGAAGTACAGAAGTAGCCCGACCACCAGCACAGCAAGCCATGTCCACCGCCGCACGACCGTCGCCATAACTCCGGATTCTTCCGTTCCCGCCCCGGCCGTCGTCGGCGATCGGCGCAGTCTCATCCGGTGCGCTACGGAGCCGGGGGCGTCCGGCCGGAATCGGGGTGCCAGTCATAGGCGAGGTCGTCGATGGCCTGGCCGACGGTCACCCGGGCGAGCGCCGCGACGAGCAGTTGGTGGCGTTCCCCGCTCGGCACGCCGGCGCTCGCGTCCGTGCCGCTCCGCACGAATTCACCCCAGACCCGCTCCTCGATCTCCGCAGCGGGCACCAGGATGCGGGGGCAGTGGCGGTGCGGACAGCCGTAGTAGCGGCCGCCGGTCGAGGTGCAGGTGGGGATCATCAGCTCGCCGCAGGGCCGGCAGTGCAGCAGCCCGCGCAGGAAGTAGTGGTCGGGTTCAGTCCTGTGCCCGGGCCTCGTCACCACACCCATGGGCGCGCCTCGTTTCTGTTCGCGGGCCGCCCCGCGTGCGGAAGGGATGTCGAGGGCTTCGTGGAGCGGGCTTGCCGCCCAGCGAAGACCCGTGTCTCATACCTAGTCCCTGTGGCGACGCGGGTCAGGCGGACCGTGAATTCGCCCGATCGCACGGCCGGAGAACGCGGAACCGGTGCGGGGCGGCCGGCATGCAGCCGGTCGCCCAGGAATCGGTGGTCTGTCGTCACTGCTGTTTCCAACGCCCGGGCCGGCTACCGGTCGCGCCACCGGTCGCGCCACCGGCCGAGCCGACTGCAGATAGGCGGCGCCGGCGGATGGAGTGCCGATCGAGGTCGCGTTGACCGTCGTCACGCGGTCGTTCCCGGTTCCGCTGGCGTGGAGCAGGTAGACGGTGCCCTGGCGGGCGTCGGCGGCGGTCAGCGGCGCGGAGTCGACCACGGCTGAAGGGCGCCGCAGGCGAACGGAAGCTGGAACAGTGGCCGTGGGCGGCCGCGCTCGCGGTGCCGGCCGTGGCGGACGTGGTCGGGCCCGCCCCGGAGAGTTCCGGGGCGGGCCCTTTTCGCCGGACGCCTCGTTACTCGACGCTGATCGCCCCGAGCACGTCGACCCGGCTGGCGCGCCGCGCCGGACCGATCGCGGCCAGGACGCCGACCAGCGCGGCCACCACGAGATAGCTCACGAGGGTGCCGACCGGGACACTCACCGCCGTGATCCCCTCGCTGGTCAGCGAACGCGCGAGAGCCACCCCGGCACCGGTGCCGAGCACGACCCCGGCCGCGGCCCCGAGCAGGGACATGAGCACCGACTCACGACGGACCATGGTGCGCACCTGCCGGCGGGTCGCGCCGACCGCGCGCATCAGCCCCAGCTCGCGGGTGCGCTCGACGACCGAGAGGACCAGCGTGTTGACGATGCCGAGGACGGCCACGATCACCGCGAGCAGCAGGAGCGCGGTCACCATGCCCAGCAGTTGGTCCACCGAGGCCTGAGCGTCCTTGGTCAGCTCCGCCGGGTCGCTCGTCTTGACGTTCGGGTACGCGCTCAGCGCCGCCGTGACCGAGGTCTTGACGGCGGCGGGGTCGGCGCCGGGCGCCGCCTTCACCAGGATGGCCTGGTCCAGCCGGGAGGTGACGTGGCGGGCGTAGTCGGCGAGGGTCACCACGTACCCGGTGCCGATGATGGATTCCCGTTCGAAGGTCGCGGCGACCCGGACCGTCGTCGCCCCGGTCTCGGGGAAGGTCACCGTGACCGTGTCACCCACCTTCTTGTCCAGCGCTGCGGCCTGCTTGGTCGAGAGCAGCAGCGTGCCGTCCCGGAAGTCGGCGAGCGCGCCGGAGCGGATGTCGAGATCGGCGACGCTCGGCAGGCCGGCGGTGTCCAGACCGGCGACGAATCCGTTCTGGTCGTTCACCCGGGCGGCGCTGAACCGCAGCTCGATCACGGCCGCGAGATCCTGCCGGGACCGGAGGATCTCGGCTGCCGCCGGGCTGATGCCACCGCCCTGGCCCGTCGGCTTCAGAATCAGGTCGGAGCGGTTGCCGCCGTTGACGGAGTCCGCGACCGACGTCTTGGTGGAGGCGGCGGTGACCGAGACGGCGCAGACGACCGCGAGCCCGATGGTCAGGGCGAGCGCCGTCGCCGCCGCCCGCTTCGGGGCGCGACCGATGTTGCGCGCGGCGATCCGCCATCCGCCACCGGGTCGGCCCCGGTCCGCGAGTTGCGCGACCCCGCGGGCCAGCAGCGGACCGGCCGTGACGAGGCCGGCGAAGGCGACGAGGGTGCTGAGCCCGGTCAGCGCCGGCTGGTTCTTCGTCACGGCGGCGACGATCAGCCCGGCCGCGCCGGCCAGGAGCAGAACGATGCCCGCGATCTGCCGGGGCCGTCCGATCCGACCGGTCACGGGACTGGCCTGGCGCAGCGCCTCGATCGGCGCGACCCGGGTCGCCTTCCAGGACGGGACCACCGCTGCCCCGACCGTGACGACCACGCCGACCAGGAGGGCCGCGATGACCGTACGGGGAGCGACCACCGCCGTGGTGGTGGGCACCTCGATGCCGATCGCCTTGAGCAGGGCGCGGATGCCGACGGCGAGTCCCACGCCGGCGCCGATGCCGATCGCGGCGGAGACGAGGCCGACCACGAACGCCTCGATCACGATGCCGCCGAGAACCTGCCGGCGGACCGCGCCGACCGCGCGCAGCAGCGCGACCTCCCGGCGACGCTGGGCGACCAGCACGTTGAAGGTGTTCCAGATGACGAAGGAGCCGACCAGCAGGGAGACCGCGGCGAAGACGAGCAGCACGGTGGTGAAGATGCCGAGCCCGTCGCGGACTGCCTTCGACCCCTGGTCGGCCGCCTCCTGCGAGGTGATCGCCTCGACGCCCCCCGGCAGGACCTTGGCGATCCGGTCGCGCAGTTGCTCCGCGCTCACTCCCGCCGTTGCCCGTACGTCGATCTGGTCGACCTTGCCGACCTTGCCGAGCAGCTTCTGCGCGGTGCGCTTCTCGAACGACGCGAGGGTCGCGCCGGCCATGCTGTCGGTCTCGCCGAAGCCGACGATGCCGACCAGCGTGAACTCCTGGGTGCCGTCCTGGAAGACGATCTTTACGCGGTCGCCGACCCGGTAGCCGACCTTCTTGGCGCTGGCCGCGTCGATGGTGACCTCATCCGGCCGGGTCGGCGCACCGCCCTGCCGGAAGGTGAAGTTGCCGGACAGGCTGACGTCGGCGTGTATGCCGGAGCCCAGCGTCGGCGCGCCGCCGGGCTGGACCGGCTTGCCCTGCTTGTCGAGGATGAGCGCGTAGCCGGTCAGCGAGCCTTCGGCGGACGCGACGCCGGGGACCTGCCGCACGCTCTCGACCAGCTTCTCGTCGAGCGGGCGCGTCTGCCCCTGGGTGCTGATGTCGCTGTAGGCCGAGGTGGCCCGGACGTTGACGTCGGTCCCCTTGGCGAGGCCGGCGTAGAGCTGGTCGAAGGCCCTGCTCATCGTGTCCGAGAGCACGAAGGTGCCCGACACGAAGGCGACGCCGAGGGTGACGGCCGCGACGGTGAGCAGCAGTCGCAGCTTGTGGGCGAGGAGGCTGCGCAGCGAAAGCTTGAGCACGTCAGTCTCCCAGCCGCTTCATCGTCTCCAGGACACGGTCGCGGGTCGGCCCGGTCATCTCGTCGACGATCCGGCCGTCGGCGAGGAAGATGACCCGGTCGGCGTAGGACGCGGCGATCGGGTCGTGGGTCACCATCACCACGGTCTGGCCGAGGTCGTCGACCGCCGAGCGGAAGAAGCCGAGCAGCTCGGCGCTCGTACGCGAGTCGAGCGCGCCGGTGGGCTCGTCGCCGAAGACCACGTCGGGCTTCGAGGCGAGCGCCCGCGCGACCGCGACGCGCTGCTGCTGGCCGCCGGAGAGCTGCGAGGGGCGGTGCCGCAGCCGGTCGTTCAGGCGCAGCGTGTCGACGATCCGGTCGAACCATTCCCGGTCCACCCGCCGTCCGGCCAGGTCGGAAGGGAGGGTGATGTTCTCCTCGGCGGTCAGCGTGGGCAGCAGGTTGAAGGCCTGGAAGACGAAGCCGAGCCGGTCGCGGCGCAGCAACGTGAGCTGGTTGTCCGAGAGGGACGCGAGGTCGGTGTCGCCGATGTACGCCCGACCGGACGTCAGGGTGTCCAGGCCGGCGAGGCAGTGCAGCAGGGTGGACTTGCCGGACCCGGAGGGGCCCATGATGGCGGTGAATTCGCCGGCGGCGAAGTCGACGGTGACGTCGTCGAGGGCGACGACGGAGGCCGCGTCGCTCCCGTACGCCTTGCGCGCCCGCTCGACGCCGGCGGCGGTGGCGCGCGCCGTCGCGCTGGGCTGGGCGGCCAGATTACTGCTGGTCATAGTGATGACTGTCTCTTTCTTCGGGAAATCCTCTGTGCCCCGCGCCCGATTGGCTGGCTTGCAGTGCGACGGGCGTTCAGCGAGCGTGCGAACGCTATGGTGAACGCTGTTCACCGTCAAGGAAGCGCGCGCCGACATGATCAATTTCCAGACGATCGGCCAGATCTTCCCGGCGTCGAGATGATTTCCGAAGCGGCTTTCCCGTGGTCAGCAGTAGCGGTAGACGTGGTCCGCGCGGTTGCGGTTGGGCGCGACGTCGTCGAGCGTGCGGTTGCCGCTGCTCGCCGAGAAGAGCGGCTGGTCGTTGCCGTGGCTGGTACCGGTGGCGTGGTTGAGGAACGTGACCGAGCCGGTCGAGATGTTGTAGTGGACCGACTCGGTGAGGTCGTGCCACGACCACCAGGCGAGGTCCTGCCAGCCGCAACTGTTGAGCTGGCCGCGTGGATATCCGAAGTTGACCCGGTCGTAGAAGCAGAACCATCCGCTGGGGCAGTCGGCGGCGGCGCGCGTGCCGGCCGGGCGCGCCAGGGTGACGATCAGCGCCCCGTCGCCGTAGCTGACCTGGTTGTCGTTGATCGCCGCGCCTCCGGGGTGCGTGGCGAGGTAGGCCCGCGTGCGAGGTGACCCGGGTTCCCGGTCCGCCGCGCCGGCCGGTGCGGTCGAGCCGATCGTCATGAGGGCGGTAGCGATGACGATGGTGGCGATGACGACGGTGGCGATGGTGGCGGCGCTGCGTGGGACGGGGGAACGCGGCATCGGTCTCTCCGGATTCGCCGAGGCGGGCACGGGACGGTGGTGGGGCGACGTCGAGGCGGTTCCGTGCACTCATGGTGACCGCGAGGCCACCATTCGTACACCTCGATGTGAGCGTAGGGTGCCGCTCGGCGGCGGAGCCACATGGACGCCGAGCAATACGTGAATGAATGTCACGTGTCACGTTTCATTCCGCCCGCGACCCGTGACCGAAACGAGATGTCACGGCGGCGGGGGCGCGGGACATAGGGGAGCGGAGGCGACTCCCGATCGCGGAAGAGTTGAGAGTGTTATGCGGTATGGGCGGGCTGTGGCCGGCGGTGTCCGGGACGAGGCGTGGCACGACGGGGTCGTGCGCCGCTACCGCGACGACATGATGCGCCGGGTCGGCGGTCGGTTGGGGGGCTTCGGGGCGGACACCGAGGACGTCGTCCAGGCGGTCTTCCTGACCGCCTGGAGACGCCGCGACCACGTGCCGGACGACCCGCTGCCCTGGTTATACGACGTGACCAACAAACTGCTCGCCAACTACTGGCGCAAGCGACGCCGGCAGCGCTCCACGCTCATGCTGCTCGGCGCCGAGACGACCGTCGATGAAGGCGGGCTGGCGAGCTGGGCGGAGGCACAGGATCTGCGCGTCGCGCTGGCCACGCTCGCCCGCGCCGACCAGCAGATCCTCACCCTGCGCTACGACTGCGACCTGACCGCGACGGATATCGCCGCCACCCTCCGGTGCACGCCGGAGGCGGCGCGCAAGCGGCTCGAACGGGCGCGTGAGCGGCTGCGCCGGGCGATGAAGCGGGTGCATGGGCGAGGCGACGCGAGGCACGCGGGCGTCGCGGGCGAACCGATCGGGGGCACGGGAGTGGACGATGCGTACGGACTCTGACAGCCACGACGAAGTGGGCGAGCAGCGGCTGCGGGCGCTGTTCCGGGCCAGCAACCCGGTGTACGGGGTCCCCGTTCCGCCGCCCCGCCTCTCCGCGCCGCAACTGCGCGCCCTCGCCGAGGAACAGCAGCGGCGTACCGCCCGGCTGCGTCGGCGGGGTGTGATCCCCCTGATGGCCGGCGCGGTGATCGCGCTGCTCCTCCTCGCCGGTTCTCTCCTGCCGGCGGTGCGACGCCAACCCCCGCCGGCCACCCCTGCGCAGCCCGCCGCCCCGGCGCCGGTCGCGGTGCCCGACCCGGCGCGGGCCGTCCCCGCCCGGCCCGAGCTGCTCGCCCTCGTCCACCGCACGCTCGCCGGCGGCGAAACGGCGGTCACGGGCCGCTATACGTACGTGCGGAGGCAGACCTGGTCGAGCGCGACCACGCCGCCGGACGCCGCCGGTGACCGCGTGGTCGCGCGCGACGAGCGGCTGTGGTGGGCGCCGGACCGGTCCGGGCGGGAGATCGTCACCACGCTCCCGGGCCAGCAGGCCGCCGCCCCACAGGCCGACTGGGTCGGCGACCTCCCCGCGGGCCTGGGGACCACGGAGGTACGGGACCACCCGCCCGGAGGTCTGGCGATCGCCGTCGACGGCCCCTCCGGCGATCCTGCCGTCCTCGCCGGCCAACTCTCCGGCCAGCAGCCCTTCGACAACGGCCCGCAGGCCCCCCTCCGAGCGGTGGCGGACATGTACGGATACCATTTCCTCGACCGGACCCGGCGCGCCGCGGCCCTGCGCGTCCTCGCCGACACCGACGGCCTGCTCTACCGGGGCGCCGTGACGGACCGAGCCGGCCGACCCGGCATCGCGGTGAGCATCGAGAGCGACGCCGGCGCCACCACGGATCTGGCCGTCTTCGACCCCGACACGGGTGCGCTGCTCAGCTATGAACGCCTCACCCGACTGGCCGCACGGCTGAGCCCGGTGCGCGAACCGGTGGTGATGTCGTACGTCCTGTACCTGGCCCACGGCCGCACCGACCATCTTGGCGGGGCGACCCGGTGATCCATCTCAGCGCGGCGGCCCCGTGATCCCGCGGGGCCACCCCGGCTCCCCGGCGGGCAGGGCGGTCAATCGAAGAACCGGGCCAGATGCTCGGCGTCCGACCCCGGATCGCTCGGCCCGAGCGCGACGAGATCCGCGAAGACGGTCGCCCCGTCGCACGAGGCATGTTGGGGATGCCACCGCCGCGCCGCCGCCGGCCGCGCGCAGATGCCCTTCACCGTCTGTACGTCGAAGAAACGGACATGCGTCGGATCGGCCACCGCGTTGACGTGCCGCCACCACGGCGACAGCACGTGCAGCACACCCGCCGGGCGCAGCGCCCGGTGGCACTCGTCGACGATCCGCAGATAGTCGGTCAGGTGTTCCAGCACGTGCACGGCGAAGATCTGATCGACCGCGCCGTCCGCGACGGGCAGCCCGTCGGCCAGATCGGCGACCGCGGCGACCGACGCCCCGGCCCGCTGATCGAAACCGATGTTGCCCGGATACTGGAGCGTGTCCCCGCAGCCGATATCAATGATCACCGGCGCTCGGCCGTCGACCCGGACCCGGTCCCACACCGCGTGCACCCCGGCGAGTCGCCCGATCGCCTCCCGTACGCGCCGTAGCTCGTCGCCGTCGTCGACGTCGCCGGTCAGGTGCGCCACACCCCCGTCGAAGCGGACCTGCACCGCGAGGCCCCGCAGCCGCCCGTCGTGCGCGAGCAGATCGGCCGCGGCCGCGGCGAGCCAGGTGTCGTAGCGCCGCTGTCGCGCCGGGGAGGGGGTCTCCGTGGAGTGCACCGGCCTGCCGTACCCGCTGCGCGGCGGGGGAAACGTGTGCCGCCGCCGCGGCCCGGCCACGCATTCCTCCCGTTTCCGCGGGTACCCGGTCCCTGATCGGCTTGCACGAGGCGGCGGCCCGCGCACCGCGGGCCCGACCCGGTGGATGGAGGTACGCGATGAGGTACGACCAGTTTCTGGCGGAGGTGCGCGACCGGGGCGAGTACCGGGACCGGCAGGAGGCCGAACGGATCGCCCAGACCGTCCTGGCGGTGCTCGGCCGGCGACTCGACCCCGGCGAGGCCGAGGATCTCGCGTCCCAACTACCGGTGCAGGCGGCCGTGATCCTGGTCGATCAGGCCGGTCCCGCGGATCCGTTGAGCATCCAGGAGTTCCTCGCCGTGGTGGCGGAGCGGACCGGCGCGACCCGGAAGACCGCCGAGTGGGACGCCAGCGCCGTGCTCTCCACCGTCGCGGAGGCGGTCACCGGCGGCGAACTCAACGACGTGCTCACCCAGCTGCCGTCCGGGTACGCCGCGCTCTTCGGCCGCCCCGTGCTCAGCGGCTGACGGCCGCCGCGTCGCCCGTGCGCCCGCTCAGCGGGGGCGGATGAGGCACATTCCGCCCGGAGCGGGCCGATCCATCGCGGTCAACGCGTCGGGCACCTCGGCGAGGTCGATGGTGCGGGTGACCAGCTCGGCGGGGCGCAGCACGCCAGCGGTGACCAGCCGGAGCAGCTCCGGATAGGCGTGCGCGGGCATGCCGTGACTGCCGCGCAGCTCCAGCTCGTACGCGATCACCAGCTCCATCGGCAGGGTCGGGCGGCCCTGGGCGGCGGGGAGGAGTCCCACCTGCACGTGCCGTCCGCGCCGCCGCAGGCTCTCAATGGAGGCGGTGCAGGTGGCGTGACTGCCCAACGCGTCGAGCGACAGGTGCGCGCCCCCGCCGGTCGCCTCCCGTACGGCTGCGGCCACCGCGCCGGGGGCGCTGAGGGTCCGGCCGTCCACGCAGACCGTGGCCCCGCAACGCCGGGCCAGCTCGAGCGCGCCGGGGGCGATGTCGACGGCTACCACCTGCGCGCCGGACGCTGCCGCGATCATCACGGCGGAGAGCCCCACGCCACCGCAGCCGTGCACCGCCACCCATTCGCCGGCGGCGACCCGGCCCTGCGCGACGACGGCCCGGAACGCGGTGGCGAAGCGGCAACCCAGCGCCGCCGCGGCCGGGTGGTCCAGCTCGTCGGGGAGGCGGACCAGGTTGACGTCGGCGTTGCGCACCGCCACGTACTCGGCGAACGAGCCCCAGTGGGTGAAACCTGGCTGGGTCTGCCGCTCGCAGACCTGCTGGTCGCCGACGAGGCAGGCCGGGCACTGCCCGCACGCGCAGACGAAGGGCGCGGTGACCCGGTCACCGGCACGCCATCCGCGTACGCCCGCGCCGACCGCCGTGACGACGCCGGCGAACTCGTGGCCGGGGACGTGGGGTGGGCGGATGTCGGGGTCGTGTCCCTGCCAGCCGTGCCAGTCGCTGCGGCACAGCCCGGTCGCCTCGACGCGGATGACCGCGCCCCCGGCGGGCGGTACCGGGTCCGGGACCTCGCGGAGCTGGGGGCGGGCACCGAACTCGTCGAAGATCACGGCACGCATGCGCCGCATCCTCACATGCGGTGGACGGGCCGGAGCAGGCGCCCCGCCGGACCCGTGGCCTTCATCGACCTGGGGCGGGTGACCGACCCTCGCGCGGTGGACGGGCGGGTCGCCGGCGGTGGGTAGCCGATTGTTCATGTCAAATATCGGCGGTCATCACCCGAAGAACTCCTCACCCGGTGAGTCAACCTGCAACGATGTGACGAATGAGCGAACACGTCATGGTTTTCGCCCCCGTCCCGCAGCTCACGCTCACCATCGAACAGCAGGACGACACCCCCGACATTCACCTGCACCCCGGTGGCCAGGGCATCTGGCAGGCCCGGATGATCACCTGTCTCGGCGTGCCGGCCACGATCTGCGCCGCGCTCGGCGGCGAGACGGGCACCGTGCTCGAACAGCTGATCGCCGCCGAGGGGATGCAGCTGCGGCTGGTCGGCCGCCAGGCGAGCAGTGGCTGGTACATCCACGACCGCCGGGACGGCAAACGGCAGGAGATCGCCGACGTGCCCGGCGCGCAGCTGAGCCGGCACGAGCTCGACGAGCTCTACGGCCTGGCGCTGGCCGAGGGCTTCCGGGCCTCGGTCAGCATCCTGAGCGGCCCGCCGCACCCCTCCGTCGTGCCTCCCGAGGTCTACCGCCGCCTCGCCACCGACCTCACCAGCAACGGCAACCGCGTCGTCGCCGACCTCTCCGGCGACCATCTCGCCGCCGTGCTCGCGGGTGGCGTCTGCTTCCTGAAGGTGAGCCACGAGGAGCTGATCCGGGACGGGCGTGCGTCGGACGACAGCATCGACGAGCTGGTCGGGGCGTTGCACCGGCTGCACGACGAGGGCGGCGAGACCGTCATGATCAGTCGTGCCGGGGACCCGGCGCTCGCCCTGCTCGATGGTGAGGTCTTCGAGGTGCGGATGCCGCGGCTCCAGGCGGCCGACCCGCGTGGCGCGGGCGATTCGATGACGGCCGGCGTCTCGGCCGTGCTCGCCCGCGGCGGCGACCTGCACGAGGCGATCTGCACCGGCGCGGCGGCCGGCGCCCTCAACGTCACGCGGCACGGCCTCGGCACGGGGCGGGCGCAGGCGATCCGCGAACTCATCAAACGGGTGAGGTTGAACCCGCTGGGGTCGGCAACAAAGAGCGCATGAGCAGATCTTCACGCGTGTTGGTCACGAACGACGACGGGATCGCCGCGCCCGGGGTGCGGTGGCTGGCGCAGGCCGCCGTCGAGCACGGGCTGGACGTGGTCGTCGCCGCGCCGGCCAGCGAGGCGAGCGGGATGAGCGCGGCGATGACCGCGGTCACCGAAGAGGGCAGGGTGATCGTCGAACGACAACAGCTGCGCGGTCTCCCCGACGTCCCGGCCTACGGGGTGGCGGCGTCGCCCGGCTACATCGTGGTCCTGGCCAGCCTCGGCGCGTTCGGTCCCGCGCCGGAGCTGGTGCTCTCCGGCATCAACCGCGGCGCCAACGCCGGTCATGCCGTGGTGCACTCGGGCACGGTCGGCGCCGCCCTGACCGCCGCGGGCCGCGGCTACCGCGCGATGGCGGTCTCGCTCGACGTGATCTCGCCGGCCGCGGCGAACCTCGGCGGGGCGGTGGCCGCGATCGCCGCGCTGGACAGCACCGACGACGACGTACGGCACTGGGCGACCGCCGCCGGGCTGGCCCGTCAACTGCTGCCGGCGTTGACCGCCGCTCCCGAACGCACCGTGCTCAACCTCAACGTGCCAGACCTGCCGCCGGAGAAGGTGCAGGGGCTGCGTCGCGCGGCGCTGGCGTCCTTCGGCCAGGTGGAGATGTCCATCGCCGAAATGGGGGAGGGGTATCTGCGCACCTCCATCGAGGAGAACGGCGCGCGCCTCGACCCCGGCACCGATCTGGCGTTCCTGGCCGACGGCTACGCGTCGGTGACGCCGCTGCGGTCCGTGGTCGAGGCCGAGCACGTGTCGCTGCAGCTCTGACCGGTTGTGCGGCGGGTCGTCAGGGTTAGCCGGGGCGACGGCGGGAAAGCCCTGAGTATGAGCGGAAAGCATAAGGAAGGCACGAACCAAGGTCGCCGGGCGCTGGCCCGCGACTCCCGCGAGGCGGGGCTGAGCCCGAGCGAGGCCGGCGTGACGTTGGGCGCGTCGAAGCAGCACGAATACCTGACGCGGTCGCGTCGCGATGGGCCACCGGCGGCGGGTGCACGGAAACCCGTTCCCGGCACCGCCCGGCCCCCGGTCCGCCAGGAACCCGAACGTCCGTGGCCGCTGCCGGAGCCCGACAGCCCCGGCGCGCAGCCGACGGCCTGGCCGGTAGTGCGCTACCGCGACCTGGTGACGGAGGTCGGACGGCGTACCGGGCTGGACTTCAACCAGGCGCGGCGGGCCGCGGAGGCCACCGTGATGGCGCTCGCGCGCGCGCTGGACGAGATGGAACGCGAACGGTTTCTCGACGGGGTGCCACGGGAGTTGCAGAACGACCACGGCATCGCCGCCACCGATCGTCCCCGGGACCTGGCCGCGTTCCTCGGCGAGGTCGGGCGCATCGCGCACCGCCCGCCGGAGCAGGCGCGGTACAACTCCCAGGCGGTGCTCAGCGTCCTGATGGAGCAGGACCCGACGGTGATCGAGGGACTGCACCTGCCGGACGGCGTCGACGAACTGACCGCGCCGCCGGACGCCGGCGGCGGGCTCGTCGGGACGGACGGGCACACCGCGCCGCTCACTCGCGGGGAGCTCGGTGACGCGCTCGCCCGGTTGCCGTACTGGACACTGACCGAGCACGGGTTGGCCCGGGAGATCACGCTGCCCAGCGCGAACCTCGAGCGGGTGCTGCGCCGGCTGACGGCGCTCCGCGGCGAGGTGGGGCGCGCGCCGCACATCGGCCGACTGAGCCCGGACACCGCACGCCTGGTCGTGCGGACCGGCGGGGCGGCGGGGGCTGTCACGGCCCTCGATGTCGATCTGGCGCGCCGCGTCGACGCGGCGATCGACGAGGCCGGCGCGGGGATGGCGTCGTAACGCCGTGCCCGCGCGCCGGCCGGCGGCGCGCGTCACCGCAACTTTCCGACCGCCTCGCTGACATCGTTCGGGGAATTGAACCGGTCGGCGGGGAGCGACCTGAGCGTCTCCAGCACCGCCGTGTCGGCACCCCGTTCCTGCGCCCGCCGGAGCAGGTCCTCCTTGCCCACCGGATAGTCCAGACCGCCCAGGAACTTCTGCAGCTGAACCGGGTTCACCGTCATGCGGCCGCGGATACCCGTTCCCGTGCCGCGCACACGTCGGCGACCCGTTTGACCGCCGCGGCGGCGGGTAGCCACGCCCCGGATCAACTGAGGTTGTCGGGAGGTCGCCAGTGCGGACGCTCACATTGCCCGGCGGTGAAGCCGTCCCCGCGCTCGGGCAGGGAACGTGGGGCTGGGCGCAGGACCCGGCCCGCCGTTCCGAGGAGATAGCTGCGCTGCGCTGCGGCATCGACCTGGGGATGACCCTGATCGACACCGCCGAGATGTACGCGGACGGCGGCGCCGAGGAACTCATCGGCGAGGCGGTCGCGGGGCGACGCGACGGGCTCTTCATCGTCGACAAGGTGCTGCCGTCCAACGCGAGCCGCGCGGGGACGGTCGACGCATGCCGGCGGAGCCTGCGCCGGCTCAACACCGATCGGATCGACCTCTATCTGCTGCACTGGCGCAGCCGGACGCCAGTCGCCGAGACGGTGGAGGCGTTCGAGCAACTCGTCGAGGCGGGGGAGATCCGGTACTGGGGCGTCAGCAATTTCGACCGCTCGGACATGGCGGAACTGGTGGCCGCGCCGGGCGGCAGTGAGGTCGCCACGGACCAGGTGCTCTACAACCTCACCCGTCGGGGGCCCGAGTACGATCTGCTGCCCTGGTGCCGCGAGCACAACGTGCTGGTGATGGCGTACTCGCCGATCGAGCAGGGGCGGCTCCTCGGCCATGAGGGCGTGACCGAGGTGGCGAACCGGCACGACGCCACACCGGCCCAGATCGCGCTCGCCTGGGTGCTGCGGTCGGACGGAGTCTGTGCGATCCCCCGGGCGGGACGGCCCGAGCACGTCCGGCAGAACGTCGCGGCGCTCGACGTACGGCTGACCGAGGAGGATCTCGCCGAACTCGACGCGAACTTCCCGCCGCCGCGCGGACCGCAACCGCTGGAGATGCTGTGACCCGGCGCGGTGGCGCCCGCGTTCAGATCAGCCGCAGCTCCCGGGCCCGCCGCACCGCCTCCCGTCGCCGGCTGGTGTCGAGCTTGCGGTAGATGCTGCGCACGTGCGTCTTGATGGTGTTGACCGAGAGCCGCAGCTCGGCCGCGATCTCCACATTGGACAGGATGCTCTGCAGGTAGCGCAGTACGGTCAGCTCACGGTCGGTCAGCGGCTCGCCGGGCACCGCACCGGGGCCGTCGGCGCCCGGAGAGGCGACCGGGCCTGTCGTGCCGCCACTGGCGGCGGCGTCCACGCGTGCGTACCCGCCCAGGGCATCGAGCCGGGCGGCCAGCGGCTCCCGCGCCTGCGGGGCGGCGCGGGTGAAGACACTCCGGAAACCCTCCGGCTCGGCCAGGTCGCGCAGCCGGCCCAGCGCCGCGTGGACCCGCCGCTGGTCGTCCATGTGATGCGCGGCCACTGACTCCAGCAGCCCGGCCGCCAACCGGAGCGGCAGCGGCAGGCGCGCGTCCTCCGCCCACGCCGGCAGGAGGCGGATGGCGGCATGGGGATCACCGTCGTGCAGGTAACTCCGGGCGAGCGGCACCGCCAGCAGGGCGGGTGGGGTGGCGTCGCCGGCGACCAGTGGCGCGAGGATCCGCTGCGCTTCCCCGGTCTCGCCGCAGGCGATGAGCAGCTCCGCCTCCACCGCCGCGCACCATTGCGCCAGATAGCGTGGCGGACGCCAGTCCCCGCGCTCCCGACGTCCCGCGCGGATCGCCTCGAGGGCGCCGACCTGATCCCCCCGTGCCTGCAGTAGCAGCGCCCGGACCGCGGCGGCCCACGCGGGCAGCGTCGGGCCGGCTCCGGCGTCGGGGCCGCCGGCCGCGAGGCTCAGCTGCGCCTCGGCGTCGTCGAGGCGGTCGCGTTCCAGGGCTACGAGGCAGAGCGCGAGGTGGGCGTAGGCGGCGCACGGCAGGGGCCGGTCGCCATCCGGGCCGCCCCCGATGGCCCCCCGCGCCGCGCGCTCCGCGCCGCTCAACTCGCCCCGGACCGCCCGGAGGAAGGCGAGACGGCCCAGGCACGCCCGTCGCCACAACGGCAGTCCACCCCGCTCGGCCGCCGCGAACCCGGCCAGCAGACCGATCTCCGCGGCCGGGAACTCCCCGCCGGCGAGCCGCACGTCGCCCGACGCGGTGAGCGCGATCGCCCGGGCGGTGTCGGCCGACGGTAGCTCGTCGGCTCCGAGATCCTCCCGCCCGGTCAGCGCGATCAGCCGGGTGGCGAGTGCGCGTATCCGGGCGGTGTCGCCGCGGCGGTGTGCACCGGCGAGGCGGAACGCGGTGGCCATGACGGTCAGACGGGTCCGGTGCGCGCCGGTAAGCAGCCGCGCGTGCCGTTCGGCGATCCGCAGGTAGCCCTCGGCGGAATCCGGGTCGAGCCGGGCGTGCCGGTCGGCCGCGTACGCGAGGGCCAGCTCCGGGTCGTCGGGCAGTGTCCCGGGCGGCGGAGCCGGTGGCGGCGCGGGCGTCGGTCGCGCCAGTCCACCCCCGAGCGCGAACGCCGGCCAGTGTCGCAGGAGCAGTGCGGTCGCGTGGTCCCGATCGCCGGCGGCCAGCGCATGGCGCAGGGCCGGGACGGGCTGGCCCTGCGCGGCGTACCAGTGCGCGACCCGGCGGTGCAGCCGCGGGATCTCCTCCGGCGCGCGCCGGCCCAGCTCGGCCCGGAGCACCTCGGGCAACAGGGGGTGGAAGCGGTACGTGGCGGGGCGGCCGGTGGCGGGGCTGAGGCATCCGCCGGCGCGCGCCAGTTTCCGAAGCAGGCGGTCGCCGTCGGTCCGGCCGGTCAGTGCCTGCAGCGGGCCGGCACTGATCCGGTCCAGGAGCGAGGCGCGCAGCAGCACGTCACGGAGCCCGGCCGGGGTCTGCGCGCGGAACTCGTCGAGGAGGTAGTCGGCGAGGCGCTGGTCGATGCCGGTGGTGACGCTGGGGCCCGTGCCGTCGCGCAGCGCCAGCACCGCCAGCCGCACGGCCGCCGGCCAACCCTCGCTGCGGTGCTGGAGACGGTCGAGGTCGTCGCGGGGCGCCGCCAGACCGTGCGCGGCGACCAGCTGCGCCGTCTCCGCCGGGGTGAAGGCGAGCTCCGCCGGTCCCAGCTCGGTCAGCTCGCCGGTGACCCGCCACCGGTGCAGGGGAAGCTCGGGCGTGCTCCGCGTCGAGAGCAGGAGCCGCAGGCGGCCGGCGGTGTGCCGCAGCAGGAACACCAGCCCGTGCAGGACGCCGGCGTCGCGGATGTGGTGAAGGTCGTCGAGGACCAGCACGGTCGGTGCGGGCCGCCCGGCCAGCGCGGCGGCCAGGCGCGCGAGATGGTCGCGCTGCGGCGCCCGTCCGGGGGGCGGCGCGCGGTGGCCGCCCGAGGTCGGCAGGACGGTGTGCAGGTGGCTCCAGAAGCGGTCGTCGTCGCCGGGTCGAAGGGAGACCCAGCCGACGGGAGCGTTCTCGGCGGCCTGCCGCGCCGCGACGGCGAGCAGCGTGGTCTTGCCCCAGCCCGCGGGCGCGGCGAGCAGCGTCACCGGGGGGCCGGTCCGGACGTCGACGAGCCTGCCCAGCCGCGGCCGCTCGACGAGACGATCGGGGAGGCGCGGGACAACCAGTTGGGCCGAGTTCGCCGGGCCCGCGACGCCCACGCCGACCCGGTCATCCCGGGGCCGTTCGCGTGGATCCGGTCCGACCCCTGTCACGTCCTCGCGCATTCGTCCCACCCCCGCGGAGACGAACAATTCCGACGACCGTGGCATTCGTGTGACGCCGTGCGCACCGCGGAGAACGGTGCTGCGGGCATCCCAGTCACCGAGTGCCCTGTCGAGCGGTGCGGCTGGCAACGCGACTGAAGTTATCACCCAGCACCTGCGACCGCCGGCGGCTCGTACGACTTGCTGCTGGTCGTCGCGGGTCACCCGTTCCGGGTGAGCCCGCCTCACCCCACGCCGGCCGAGGATGGGGCCAACACCTCCTGGCGATGGCGCTCGCGGTGGCGGTGCGGCGGCCCGGCGCAGCCGTGCCGAAGCGGTGTGGCGCCGACGCCGGACGGCGCCGTGCCGAGGACCGAAGGATGGGCGACATGGATGACGGCCGCACCGAACTGGAGTCGTTGGCCTCGCAGGTCGAGCGCCGTCTGGGCGAGCTCGGCGAGGCGGCGCCGGCGCATGAGCGCGCCCGGGCCGAGATGCTCGTGGAGGACGCCCGGCAGGCCGCGAAAGAGGAAGCGCCGCAGGATCGGATCGGCACCCTCACCGCGGAGCTGCAGCAACTCGGACGCACGCTGCTCGCCCGGGAGACGCCGGCCGGGGAACCCGGCGGCGGGGTGTCGGCCGGGTCCGGGCGCCCGCAACCGGTCGACGAACCGGCGGACGACGTCGTCGACGCGGACTTCCGACCGAGCTGAGGTTGCGCCATGACGGAACGGCAACCGGAGGCGGGAACCGGGCCGCGCGTGGACCCGGTGCAGGCGGACGCCGGAGCGCCGACGACGACGGGTGCGATGGCGCCCGACGGTGGCGTCGCGGAGGTGGAGCAGCGCCTGCTGCGCGCGGTGGCCGACCTGGAGTCGATGCGTGAGCGGTACGACCGGCAGCTCGTCAGGGAGCGGATCGCCGAGCGGGCCCGGGTGGCGGCGGCGTTGCTGCCGGTGCTCGACGGCGTCGAGCACGCCCTGGAGCGCCCCCGCGGCGACGCGGACGCGCTGGCCGATGAGGTACGGGCGGTGCGCGACCGGGCCGTCGTCCTGCTGGCGGAGCTGGGCTACCCGCGTCATGACGAGACCGGCGTGCCGTTCCAGCCCGCCGTGCACGAGGCCGTGGTGGTCCTGCCCGGAACGGACACCGACGCCCCGCCGGGGACCGTGCTGCAGGTCGTGCGTCCGGGTTACGGCGACGGCGAATGGCAGCTCCGCCCCGCGGCGGTGGTGGTGGCGGGTGATCCGGGATGAGCCGGCAGAAATGTCCACTGTGGTAGACGGGAGTGTGGTGGGCGGAAGGGTGGGAGCGCGATGGACCGGATGACGCGACAGGCGCGGGACGCGCTGCAGGCGGCCCGCCACGGCGCGGCGCGGATCGGCAACACCGAGGTCGACGGCGAACATCTGCTGCTGGCCCTGCTCGAACCGGTGGACAGTCGCGTCTCCCGGCTCGTCGCCGAGCTCGGCGTCGACCCGGCCCCGCTGCGGGTGCAGATCGAGGAGGAACTCTCGCTGCGGCCGCGCGTCTCCGCGGCGGATTTCGACCCGGATGCTCTGCTCCTCACGCGGCGGTTGCGCCGGCTGCTGGAGGCGGCGACGCGGGAAGCCGACGAGCTCGGTGACGAGTGCGTCGGCGAGGATCACCTGCTCGCCGCGCTGGCCCAGGAGGGGCCGGCGACGCCGGGCGGGCTGCGCCTGCGGGAGCATGGCATCACCCGCGACGTGTGCCGGGCGACGCTGGCACGGGAACGCCGCCCCGCCCCCTCGGCGGTGGAGCGGTCGGCGACCACGGACGGTTGGTGACCGTCGTCAGTTGGGGCTCTCGTCGCCGTCGGCGTCCGCGAGCGCGCCACCCATCATCGTCATCGCGGTGAGTTCGCCGCGGGCGTGGGGAAGCCACTGCGGGTGCTGGGTGTGCAGAAAATGGATCAGGCGCTCCCGGATCTCGCAGCGCAGGTCCCAGGAGCTGGGGCCGTCGGGGGCGGAGGCCAGTACCCGCACGCACATCGTGCACGAGGTCATGTCCACCACCTGCATCACCCATTCCCGGCGGTCCCACAGCGCGGACTCCTCGACCGCACGCTTGGCCTCGGCGCGCAGGATCGCCATGTCCGCGCTGAAGTCGACGTGCAGGGTGACCGCGCCGAGCACCTGGGCCTCGTTGCGGGTCCAGTTCTGGAACGGGGTGGTGGTGAAGTAGGTGGTCGGGAGAACCAGACGCCGCTCGTCCCAGACGCGCACCACGACGTACGTCAGGCGCATCTCCTCGATGCGGCCCCACTCCTGCTCGACCACGACGACGTCGTCGAGTCGCAGCTGCTCGCTGAACGCCAGCTGCAGGCCGGCGAAAACGTGTGCGAGCAGGGACTGCGCGGCCAGTCCGGCGACGAGGCCGGCGACCCCGGCGGAGGCGAGCAGCGACGCGCCCAGCGCACGCAGCTGGGAGAAGGTCATCATGGTGGCGGCCAGCGCGACGATCGTGATGATCACCGCGGTGAGCCGCCGCAGCAGACCGATCTGGGTACGGGCACGCCGGCGCCGCCGGTTGTCGACCATGTCGACCGGCAGCCGGCGGAAGGCGGTCTCCTCGAAGACGAAGAGCACCCGCACCGCCAACCACGCCGACGCGTAGATCAACATGAGCAGCAGAACGTGCGCTACCGGGCGCCGGGTGGGGCCGGACAGCCCGGTGAAGGGTAGGCCGACGATGAGGGCCGTGACCAGCAGCACCGCCCGGAACGGCCGGTGACACTCCTTGTGCAGCGTGTTCAGGAACGGCGCGTACCGCCCCCGCGCCGCCCGCCGCACGACCATTCCGGTGAGCCGGGTGACGAGCAGGGCCGTCCCGACCGCGGCCAACACGATGAACACGAGCCGCGGGAACTGGGCAGCCCACATGCCGGGTCACCTCCACAGGCGGCGTCCGTCAGCTGTCGCTCGTCACCGGGGAGCGCGCCGCGGTGGGGAGCGGGTGCCGGCCGGGTGTGCCGGTTCAGGCGCCGGGATTCACCGTGATCTGGTTCTTCACCGCGGTGACTCCCGGCGCGGACCACGAGATCCGCTCCGCCTCTTCCCGTTCGACCCAGGACCGTACGGTTCCCTTGAGGATCACCGTGCCGCCGTCGGTGTCGATGGTGATCCGTCGCGAGTCGGTCTCGGCGCTGCGGATCAGCGCGTTCTCCAGGCGCCCCCGCAACTCCTCCGGCGACGGGTTGATCCGCGGCTTCACCGCGATCAGGTTCGTCACGCCGCGTACGCCCGAGAGCCGGCGTACGGACCGCTCGGCGGCGCGGCGTTGAAACTCCCACTCGACCTCGCCCTTGAGGGTGAGCCACCCGCGGGCCACGGTCACGTCGAGGCGCTCGATCGGGACGAACGCGTCCCATTCCAGAGCCCGCGTGGCGGCGCCGGCGATGTCGGTGTCGGTGCGTTCGGCGGCGCTCGGCAGCCGTACGTCGACGTCGTTCGCGACCGCGGTGACGCCCCGTACGCGGTGCGCGGTGCGCTCCGCCGCCCACTTCTTGCCGTAGTTGTCCACCCACCCCATCAGCGCCACGACGCCATCCCGGACGGCGACGCCGATCTCGTTGGGCTGCACGCGGGCATCCCACTTGAGTTCTTCGAGGACGTCGCGCTGGATCTCCTCGTCGGTGCGCGTCATCGTTGCCGTGGTCATCGGTGATTGCCTCCTGGGTGCCGATCGGGCCGGTTTTCCCGGCTGTTCCGAGCGTCGGCCGGGTCGGGGTGAGGGCTCATCACCTGGTTGAGGTGATTTCGCCTTCTACAGCAGCCGCAGCTCACGCGCCCGCCGCACCGCCTCGCGGCGACGGGGCGCGCCGAGCTTCTGGTAGATGTTGCGCACGTGTGTCTTCACGGTGTTGACCGAGAGGAACAGTTCGGCGGCGATCTCGCCGTTGGAGAGCGTGCTCTGCAGGTAGCGCAGGATGGTCAGCTCCCGGTCGGTGAGGGGCTCGGCGGGGGCGGCGCGTCGGCCGTCGTCCGGTGGTGGGCTGGTCGCCTCGACGAGGTCGTTGACGGTCGACCGGTGCGCGGTGCCGCAGTCGAGATGCTCGGCGAGCAGGCTCCGCAGCGCCCCGCCACCGCGGGTGAAGATCCGGCGGTGCCCGTCCGGGACGGCCAGTTCCAGCACGCGTTCCAGGATGTCGTGCGCGCGGCGCCCGTCGCCGAGGGCGCGCACGGCCAGCGCCCGGACGACGGCGGCGTCGAGCCGCGAGGCGAGCGGGACTTGCGGTTCCCGATCGGCCGGCCAGTCGGGCAGGGTCGCGACGGCGGTGGCGGGGTCGCCGGCGCGCAGGTGGGTCCGGGCGAGCGCGACGGTCAGCTCGTCTGCGGGCTCGGTGGACCGTGCGAGGGCGGCGGCGAGCAGATCGCGGGCGCCCCCGCCGTCGCCGTGTGCGCCCCGCAGCTCCGCCTCCGTCGCGCACAACCAGTGATCGAGGTGCCGGGTGCGGTGTCCGTCGTGCAGTTCCCGGCGGCCGGCGAGGAGCACCTCCAGGGCCCCGACGCGGTCCCCGCTCGCCTCCCGCACCCAGGCGCGGACGATCGCGAGCGGCGCGATCAGGGCCGGCTCGGCGGCCGGTTCGACGACCCGTTCCAGCTGCCGGTCGGCCTCGGCCCGCTCGTCCCGCTGGTGGTGAACCACGGCCAGCGCGAGGTGGGCGGCGGCGACATGGCCGGCGCAACGCCGACCGCGGCAGGCGGGCACGGCCAGCGCGGTGCGCGCTGTCGTCTCGGCGGCCCGGAGCTGGCCGCGGATGGCGTGCAGCAGGCCGAGAAGCGCGCCGCCGCGCCGTTCGGCGCACCCGAACCCGATCGCGGTCGCGCGCTGCAGCGCTTCGGTCAACACGGTCTCCGCGGGGGCGAACTCGCCGAGGCTGAGGTGGGCGCCGCCCAGCGCGGTGAGCGCGATGACGTGGCCCTGCTCTGCCGGGCGGTCACGCTCGGACGCGGTGCCGGCGACGAGGTCGTGTGCGGCGCGGATGACCTCGCCGAGATCGCCGGTCGCCTGCGCCCGGACGAGCCGACCGGCCGCGAGCGCCGCGGCTGCGGATTCCGGTCGGGCGTGCCCGCGCGGGTCGGCGTCCGTGTGCCGCGCCGCGAGCCGTAGCTGGTCGTCGGCGCCGTCGGGGTCCGCGACGTCCAGCCGGTCGGTGGCGTACGCCAGCGCGAGCAGCGGCGCGGTGCGCAGCGTCTCGGGCGGCGCCGACGGGAGCGCGGCCCGCAGTGTCTCGTCGTGCCCGCAGAGGGTCAGCTGTGGCCAGTGCGCGGCGAGCAGCCCCTCCGCGGTGGGCCAGTCGTGGCCGGCGAGCGCGTGCCGCAGGGCCGCGGCGGGAAAGCCGTGTGCGGCGTGCCAGCGCGCCGCGCGGCGGTGCAGCTCGGCGAGGTCGCCGGGGCGCTGTCGGCTCAGTTCGGCGTGCAGCAGGTCGCCGACGAGCCGGTGGTAGCGGTACCAGCCGGGCTCGCCGGGCAGCGGCACGACGAACCCGTTCGCCTCGCCGACCGCGGTGGTGAGCAGGCGTTCCCCGTCGCCGCCGCCGGTCACCGCGTCCGCCGATTCCCCGGACACCCGGTCCAGCACCGCGGTGCGCAGCAGAAGGTCGCGCACCTCCCCGGTGAGCGGGGTGAGCAGTTCGGCCGTGAGATAGTCGGCGACGCCCTGGTGGTCGCCGGCGAAATCGGCGACGAAGCGGGCCGGATCGGGGTCGCCGCGCAGGGCGAGCGCGGCCAGCCGCACCCCGGCGGCCCAGCCCTCCGTCCGCGCGTGCACGGTCTGGGCCAGCCGGCGGGGCACGGTCAGCCCGTGCCGGGCGATCAGCTCGGCGGTCTCGGCCTCCGTGAACGCCAGGTCACCGGCGCGCAACTCGGTCAGCTCGCCGGTGAGCCGCCAGCGGTGCAGCGGCAGCACCGGTTCGGTCCGCGCCGCGATGACCAGCCGGAAGCGTCCGTTGCTGTGACGCAGGAGAAACTCCAGCCCGCGCAGCACCGTCGGGTCGTGGACCAGATGGAAGTCGTCGAGGATCACCAGCACGGGCTCGTGCCGCGCGGCGACGGCCGCGGCGAGCCGGGGAAGGAACGCCTCGTCGGAGGGGCCGGTTGGCGGGCCGGGCGGGTGGTGCGGCAGCTCGGCGGTGGTGAGCCCGGCCTGCAGGTACGACCAGAACCGTCGCCCCTCGTCGCCTTCTTCGAGCGTCAGCCAGACGGCGGGGTGCGCGGAGCCGCCGGCGGACAGCCACGAGCTCAGCAGCACTGTCTTGCCCCAGCCGGCCGGCGCGGCGACCATCGTCACCGGGCCGCGGGTGGCGGTGTCCAGCAGTTTGGTGAGCCGCGGTCGGTCCACCACCGCGGCGGGCGGGTCGGGGACGGTGAGCTTGGATGCCAGCAGCAGAAACTCGTCGGGCTCGACGGTGCGGGGCAGCGTCCGCGGCGGATCGATCGCGGGGGGCTGCACCGTCTGGGTCGGTCGCGACGACCGCTGCCACGTCGTTGCGGTTTCCTGGCCGGCTGTGGGCATCGGGCACCGTTCCCTTTCCGTGCGCTGTCGTCGAGGCGTCGTGGAGGTGGCGCGCGGTTGCTGTCCGGGACCTGTCGGGGTGTCGTGGTGGTCCCGCCCGGCGCGTCGGCCGTCGCGTTCCCGGATCGTCCGTGAACTAACGTCACGGGCCGGGTCGGGTCGCCCCGACCACCGTCCCTGGCTGGGCTCCGCTCACCCGCGTCCGGCGATGCTCCTGGCTGCCCGGTCGGATCGGCCCGGCGCGGCAACCATCCGGGCGGGGTGAGCCGGCCTCATCCCCGACGCCTCGACCATCGACGCATGATGCATGGCTCCGATGTTCTGCTGCCCCGTACACCGGCGCCCGACTTCACGCTGCCGGCCGGTCCGGATCGCCAGCTGACCCTCTCGTCGTTGCGGGGCCGCCCGGTCGTGTTGGCGTTCTACCCCGGCGACTGGAGCCGCGTCTGCGGCGAACAGCTGGCGCTCTACCAGACGGTGATGCCGGAGTTTCACCAGTTCGGGGCCGCCGTGGTGGGGGTGTCGGTGGACAGCGTCTGGTCCCACCGGGCGTTCGCGCGGGATCGGGCGATCCGTTTCGACCTGCTCTCCGACTTCCAGCCCAAGGGCGCTGTCGCGCAGCGGTACGGCGTCTACCGCCCGGATGACGGGTTCTCCGAGCGCGCACTGTTCCTCGTCGACGGTGACGGCACGGTCGTCTACAGCCACGTGTCCCCGGTGGAGGTCAACCCGGGAGCCGACGGGATCCTCGCCGCCGTCGAGTCGCTGGCGACCGGCGGGGCCCGCTCGGCCCGGTGGTGAGGGCGGTGTGGTCGCCTCCCGTAGCCCGGCCGCTCCGACGGCCCGCGGGAGGTCGGGCGCGGCGCATTACCCGTACAACCCTGGGTAACGCTCATGTATCCGACCGTCGCGTCGGGAGGACGCCCAGGGGGTTCGCCATGCAGGACATCCCGTCGACGCCGACCGGGCAGCGGCCGCTGCGCATCGCCATGATCGTCCCGCCCTACTACGAGTTGCCACCGCCCAGCTACGGCGGGGTCGAGCAGGTCTGCGCGGCGCTCGTCGACGCGCTCGTCGCGCGCGGCAACGACGTCACGCTCTTCGGGGCCGGCAGCAGGACCGGGACGTCCGCCACCTTCGTCAGCACGGTCAAGGACACCCAGTCCGACCGTCTCGGACAGTCGCTCCCCGAACTGGTCCACCTCGCCCGCGTCGACCGTCTGATCGAAGAGGACAGCTTCGACGTCGTGCATGACCACACGATGGTGGGACCGCTCGCCGCGGCGCAACGCCGGGTGCCGACCGTGGTCACCATCCACAATTCACCCACCGGCGAGCTCGGCGAATACCTGCGGCACATCGACCGTGCGGTCGCGCTCGTGGCCATCTCGTACTCGCAGCGCCGGGTCGGCGCCGGGCTCCCGTGGGCGGCGACCGTCTACAACGGCCTTGCCGCGGAGGTGCAGCCCAAGCCGCGGCCGACACCGGAGGGCCCGGCGCTGTGGTTGGCGCGGTTCGCGGCGGACAAGGGTCCGGACCTGGCGATCAAAGCCTGCCGTGCCGCGGGTGTGCCCCTGGTCCTGGCGGGCAAGGCCAGCGAGCCGGTCGAGAAGCGTTACCTCGACGAGGTGATCCGCCCGATGCTCGGACCGGACGTGGAGCTGTTGGTCAGTCCGAGCCGCGAGCGGTGCTGGGAGTTGCTCGCGCAGGCGCGCTGCCTGCTCATGCCGATCCGCTGGGAGGAACCCTTCGGCATGGTCCTGCTCGAGGCGATGGCGAGCGGGACCCCGATCGTCGCGCTCGCCCACGGCGCCGTGCCCGAGGTGGTCCGGCACGGCGAGACCGGGCTGGTCTGCCAGCGTCCCGAGGAGCTGCCCGAGGCGATCGAGCGGGTCGCGGGGATGGATCCGCGGGCGTGTGCGGAACACGTGCGGACGCACTTCTCGCCCGACATCATGGCCCGGCGTTACGAGCGGATCTACCACCGCTGGCGCACCACGGTCCCGCGGATGCGCACGGATCAGGAATTGCAGCCGGCGCGGGCGGAGCTGGCCGTGGAGAGGGCGAGGTGATCCCGATGATGAGGTCGACGACGGGGACGCTCGCGCTGCGCGGCGCCGTAGCGGTCCTGTTCGGCCTGTTGGCCATCCTCTGGCCGCGGCTGACCGTGTACGCCCTGGCGTTGCTGTTCGGCGCGTTCGCGTTGGTCAACAGCGTCTTCGTCCTGATCGAGGTCCTGCGTGCGGGGGACGGGAGCCGGCGGGAGCGCGTGCGGCGGCGGGTGCCGCAGCTGATCGCCGCGGTCCTGGGCGTCGCCGCCGGCCTGGCGACCCTGATGTGGCCCCAGATCACCGTGCTGGTGCTGGTGACGCTGGTCGGGGCCTGGGCGGTGGTCACCGGCATCGCCGACGTCTGGGCCGCGGCCCAGCAGCGGGGGCACTGGCTGACGGCGCTGACCGGTGCGGTGTCGATCGCGGCGGGTGTGCTCGTCCTCGTGTTGCCCACGCTGGGTGCGCTCGCGATAGCCCGGGTCCTCGGTGTCTACGCGCTGGTGGTCGGCGTGCTGATGTTCGTGGAGGCGGCTCGTCGACGGCGCGCGGTGTCCGGGGAGGCGGCGCCGGCGGGCGCGCCCTGACCGTGCGCCGGCGCGATTCGCCGTCGGATGGGTACGAATGGATTTCGCGATACCTTCACGAACGCCCCTGCCGGGCCGAGAGGATGACTCAGGGGAAGTAACCGGCTTGGGGGATACGGATGGAATTCTCGGGGGTGGAGTTGGGGTACGACCGTGAGCAGGTCGACCACTGCCTGGAGGATCTCGGCGATCAGCTCGAAAAGATGACGGCGGAGGCGCGGGCCGCGGCGGCGGCGGACGCGGAACTGGCTCTGGTGCGGGAGGAGGTGACCCGCCTGCGCCGGATGCTGCGCGGTCGTCCGGCCGTCTACCGCACCTCTGTGCGGCTGCATCACATGCTCGAGTTGGCGCAGGAGGAGGCGGCCGAGATCGTGGCGCAGGCGCACGAAGAGTTGGCCGCCGCGCGGCGCGAGGCCGCGGAGTTGCGTGACCGGGCGTACAACGAGGCGGTGCAGGCGCGGCGCGACTTCGAGGCGGCCCTGCAGGCACGTCGCCGTCGTGAGCAGGAGGTGGACGTGATCCTGCGTCGCGTCGTGATCAGCGACGGGGTCGGCGCCGCGGGGGATGTCGCCGACGTCCCGCTCGATGATCCGCACGCGGCGCCGACCGGGGGTCGGGTGTCGACCTGCGGATCGACGGTCATCACGACGCCAGAGTCGGCACCGCCGTCGCGTGACGAGACGATTCCGGCCGATTCCGAGGGCACTCGTCGCACGGTCGGGCGGTGGCCGCGGATCCGGAGCCGGATGATCTCTGCGGGGCGGTAGCCGGCGGGTTGGTCAGACGAGGAGGGCGTCCACCACGGTGGTCGCCCTCGTTTCGTGTTTGGCGTAGGCGTCCGGGAAGGCGGACCCCTGTACGGTCTGCGCTGCCCGGGTCACGCTGAGCATCTCCCATCCGGGCACCTTGCGCAGCGCCCGGAAGAACTGGTCGGCCGCGTACGTGGGCTGCATCAGGTCCCGGACCGCTCCCCACCCGGTGCTCGTCCGCTGCTGGAAGAGCCCGACCGAGTCGTGATCCCAGCCGGTGCCCTGATGGGGGTAGTTCTTGGACTCCGGCAGCACCTCGCTCGCGACGTTGTAGAGGTTGCTCTCCTGCATCGCGGTGGCGATCGCGACGATGAGTCCGAAGCGCGGGATCTTCTGCTTGACGCCGGACGCCACGATCGCCCGCGCGTTCTCCATCTGCGCCTGGGTCAGACCGGCGACCGGCTGGACCTGTGCCGCGACGGTCGGTCCGGGCGCTTTGGCCGTCGGCGACGGTGTGGCCGCGGCCGGGGGAGCGCTCGTCGAGCGGTCGAGGGAGCGCGAGGCCGCCTGCTCGGCGGCCGCGGCGTCCCGCTCGGCCATGGCCGCCGTAGCGGGTGACCCGCTGGCGCGGGGCGGCTGGGACTGGGTGAATGCGGCGAACCCGAGGCCTCCGACGACGGCGGCGGCGAGCCCGACCCGCACGGGCGCGGAGGTCAGCAGCGGACGACGCCGGATCCCGAGGGGATCGGCGGGGCGGGTGGCCCGGTGTCGGCCGGGGGGCTGCTCACCCGACCCGGGATCGACCGAACGGACAATCCGACCGGGGGTCGTCGCCGCATGCTGGGGTTTCTTCTTCTGCCGCACGCGCCGAGGCTAGACAGGCTTTTCCCGGATCGAACCGGTCCGCTCTGTGTGATGCCGCACAATACTGGCTGACTACTCAGTCAACGGGCCTGATAGCGGTGTCCTCGGGTGCGTAGCGACCGAGACCGGCATTCCAGTCTTTCCCCCTCGTGTGGCATATAGACGGGTAATTCACCCGGCGCGCGACCGGTGGCCGCGTGCTCCGGTGTCCTGTGCGGACGGACCTCGGGTGGGGGCCGTTCAGCCGTGGAGGGCTTCCGATGATCGGCCAATCTCGGACCGACCCGGGGAAGCGGCGTTCCTCTCGACCGAGAGCGGATCAGGATATATCCGTTATGAGGAAAACATCCGTATACCTCGCTCTGTGGTCCCTCCTCCTCGTCGCCGGGTGCACCGCCGGCGCGCAGGAGTCCGGATTTCCGTCGCGCCGCCCGGCGCAGCAGCCCGCGTCACCCCGGACGACACTGACCGTGGTCGCGGCCGGTGACCTTCTGGTCCATCCACCGCTCACCGATCAGGCCGCCGCGGACGCGCACGCGATGAACAGGCCCGGACACGACTTCGGTCGGGTGCTCGCCGCGGTCCGGCCGGTGATCAGCAGGGCCGATCTCGCGATCTGCCACATGGAAACCCCGCTCGCCGAGCCGAGCGGGCCGTTCACCGGCTATCCGAGGTTCAGCGTTCCGCCGCAACTCGCCGACGCCGCCGCCCAGGCCGGCTTCGACACCTGCTCCACGGCCTCCAACCACTCGCTCGACACCGGTGACGAGGGGATCCGCCGCACCCTCAACAACCTGGACCGGGTCGGGCTGCGGCACACGGGCACGGCGCGGACCCCGCGGGAGGCGGCGACACCGAACGTGTTGGACGTCGGCGGGGTGAAGGTGGCCCAGTTGTCGTACACGCTGAGCCTCAACGGCATCCAACGGAGCGCTCCCTGGACGGCGAACCTCATCGACGACAGCGCGAACCTCATCGACGCCGGCGCGATCCTCGCGGAGGCGCGTCGGGCCCGGGAGGCGGGTGCGGAGATCGTCATCCTCTCGGTGCAGTGGGGCGACGAGTATCGGAACGAACCCAACGCCGACCAGTTGGACCTGGCTTCCGAGCTGCTCGCCTCGCCCGACGTGGATCTCATCGTCGGGCATCATGTGCACGTCGTGCAGCCCATCGAGAAGATCGGCAACAAGTGGGTCGCGTACGGCATGGGCAATCTCACCGCGCGGTTCCCCGACGATTCGCCGGAGAAGACGCAGGATTCGGTGCTCCCTGAGTTCACCTTCACGAAGACGGGAGACCGGTGGGCGGTGTCGCGGGTGCGGGTGTTCGCCGCCTTCATGGAGTACCGACCGGAGGCGCGGGTGGTGAACCTGCCGGGGGCGACGGCGGACCCGGCGGTGCCGGTCGAGCGGCGTGCGGCCTACGCGCGCATTCAGCAGCGGATCGCCGGGTACGTGAACATGCGCGGTGCGGCCGAGGCGGGGCTACGGATGGCGCAGTGAGCGTGACTCGCAGCGTATGGAGTGCTGCTCTCCGCTACCATTCCTCCGGTGAGCGCGGACAAGATCAACAATGGCGGTGGCGAACCGCCGTCCCCGGCGCGACCCCGCCGCCGCGGACTGTTGATCATGCTCGCCGCCATTCTGCTCGCGGCGGCGCTCGCCGGGCACCGGTTCGTTCCCAACGTGCGGGGCCTCGGCAGCCTGATCGACAGCGGAGCGCCGTTCCTCGGACTCGGCGTGCCGCTGCTGGCGCTCGCCGCACTGCTGCGTCGATCGCGGCGGGCCCTGGTCGCGGTTCTGCTGCCGGCGTTGACCTGGGGCGCGCTCTTCGGTCGGGCCTGGCTGCCGGCGCGCGCCGACGGACCGGTCGAGCTCCGCGTCGCCAGTCAGAACCTCAAGGCCGGTAATCCCGATCAGGCCGCCACGCTGCGGACGCTCGTCGCGACCGACCCCGATCTGATCGCGCTGCAGGAGATCGCCGGTGGCCGGGGGGACGCGGTGGGGGAGACGCTGCGCGGGCGCTACCCGCACCGGGCGGTGGAGTCCACCGTGGCGTTGTCGAGCCGCTGGCCGATCCGGGAGTACGTCGGTGTGGACACCGGCCTGGAGTGGACGCGGGCGCTGCGCGCCATCGTCGCCGTCCCCCAGGGCGACGTCGTGGTCTACGTCGTGCACCTCGGTTCGGCGCGTGCGGGGCGGACCGCGACCCGGGACCACACCGTCGAGCGTCTCGCCACCGCGCTGCGCAGAGACGGCGCGAAGCGGATCATCGTCCTGGGCGACCTGAACACGGCCACGACAGACCGGGTCATGTCGACCCTGACCGATCAGCTGCGCGACGCGCAGGCCGACGCCGGCCGGGGATTCGGTTTCACCTGGCCGTCGGCGTTGCCGGTCACCCGCCCCGACCACGTCCTGTACCGGGGCCTGACCGCCGTCTCGGCCGGGGTCGTGCGCACCCCGGCCAGCGACCACCGGGCGGTCGTCGCCGGATTCCGTCGATAGCGCGGCGCGGGTCCTCGCCCCTGGCGGCGCCCGCCCGGGTGCGCCCGGCCCGGATCGTCACCGCGCCTGGTGACCCGCCGGCACCACCGTCAACGTGTGCCGGGGTTCGCCGTTCCGGCAGAACGGCCAGAGCCGGTCCGCGTACTCCACCAGCGACGACAGCTGCCCCGGGGAGAGCCCGCAGGAGCCGATGCTGGCCCGTACGTCCGCGTGGTAGCAGCCGTCCTCGTCGCGCTCCAGACGGGCCTCCGCCCGTACCTGCACGGTGTGCGACTCGTCGGTGATCTGCGTGGAGGCCTCGACGGCGGCGTGGTGCAGACAGGAGGCGAAGGCCGCTGCCAGCAGCTGTTCGGGGGTCAGTCCGGTGCCTTCGGGCGCCAGCGGCGAGGACAATCTCGTCGACAGTTCCCCGTCGTCGGTTCGCACGCGTCCTCCTTCCGCGGTCGCCGTGGCCTGGTGTACCCATGTAGTTGTTCTCGGCATCGTCGAACCTCCGCGTTGTCCCGCCCCCCGACGCCGTACCCGGCCCCAACCCCGCGAAACGCGGCGTGAACAGGGGGTCCCCGGCCGTGATCGGGTCCGGATTCGGGCTCGCGCGTCCGGACGGACCATCTACGCTGCGACGCTGTGAGCGACAGTTGCCGCACCGTCGTGGGCGTGATGCTCGTCGACCCACAGCGACGGATCCTGCTACAGCTTCGCGACGGGAACACCCGCACCGACCCGCACCGCTGGTGCCTGCCGGGCGGCGCGGCGGAAGCGGGCGAGGATCCGGCCACGGCCGCGCTGCGCGAGCTGCGGGAGGAGACCGGCCTGCGACCCGACACCGGTCTGCTGCTGGCCTGGCGGGGGCGCGGACCGTCGGCCCACACGCCGAACGGCGAGGCCGACTATCACGTGTTCGTCGCCCGGACCACCGCGAGCCAGGACGAGGTGGAGTGCAACGAGGGCGCCGACATGGTCTTCATGCCGCTCGACCGGATCCCCGGGCTCCCGATGGGGCGCGCCTACCGCGAGATCATTCCCGCCGTCCTCGCCTCCGCGCAGTTCGCCGCGCTGGCCCGGTGACGCGCTGGCCGGGTGAAGCGCTGGCCGGGTGACGCGCTGGCCGGGTGACGCGCTGGCCGGGTGACGTCGCCGGAACAGCCGGACCCGCCACGGAGGGTCGGGGCCGGATGCGCCGGCGCATCCCGCCCGTCAGGCGGTGACCTCCGGCGTCTGGCTCGGCGCCGCCGCCGACGTGGTGGCCAGGATGACCGAGGCGACCAGCTCCGGGTCGTCGAGCATCGGCACATGGCCGCAGCCGGCCAGGTCGACGTGGCTCGCCAGGGGCAGCAGCTCGCGGGCCAGCGCCGCGCCGGTGTACGGCAGGATCCGGTCCCGGGTGCCCCACGCGACCGTGACCGGCACCGTCGGGGCGCCCTGGAAGGCGTACCTGAGGCCGTTGCGGGCCACGGCGCGGTAGGCCCGAGCGTTGCGCAGCGCCAGCGTGTCGGCGAGCGCCGCCTCCGCGGTGATCCGGCGTGGCCGGGCCAGCAGCAGGCCGAACGACATCGCCCGCAGCAACGGTGACCGGTAGGTCGCCCGCAGCATCGGCTGGGGCAGATGGGCGGCGAGCCGGAGCAGGCCGAGCTTGCGGAGCGCCCCGCGTAGCTGCCGCGGGGTGCAGAACCCGGCCGGCGACAGGGCGGTGGCCGAGGAGGCCCGCCCGGAGGCGGCGAGTTCGAGCGCGATCGCCCCGCCCAGGCTGTTGCCGGCGACGTGCGGGCGTTCCAGCCCCAGCGCGGTGAAGATCTCGGCCACCGCGTCGACCAGTTGCGGCATGCTGCCGGGGAGACCGGCCGACGGCACCGGGGACTTTCCGAAGCCGGGCAGGTCGATCGCGATCACGTCGTGCACCTCGGCGAGCCGGTCCAGCACCGGCTCCCACGCCGGCCAGTGGTGGCCGATGCCGTGCAGCAACACGAGCGGCTCGCCCGCGCCCCGCCGGTCGTACGAGAGCTCCCGCTCCATGGTCACCGCACCTCCCGATCATTCGTACCGTCCGTGCCGGCGTTCGCCGTCTGCACGGTGTGCGCGCCGAACGCGCGTCCCAGCGTCCGTACCTGGGCCTCCATCAGCGGCACGGAGGTCCGGGCGGTCCGACCGATGACCAGGTCCGACAGCGGACTGAGCACCGCGGTGCGGAGTGCCTGCACGGCGCCGACGGCGCGCGGGACGTAGATCCGGCGGCGACGCCGCTCGATCCCGTCGACGAACGCGGCGGCGCACGCCTGCACCGAGGTGGTCGAGCCCAGCGGCCACGGCACCTTCTGGAGTGCCTCGCGGAAGGCGGGCAGGTCGTCCTTGGCGTCGCGGACCAGGTCGGTGTCGATCCAGGACGGATGGGCGGTGCCGACCCGGACGCCGCGGTGGGCCAGTTCGAGCCGGATCGCGTTGCCGAAATGCTCGACGCCGGCCTTCGACGCGCAGTAGGCGGCCATCCCGGGCAGCGCCGTGAAGGCGGCCGCCGAGGAGATCAGCAGCAGGTAACCGCGCCGGTCGATCACGTGCGACACGGTCGCGCCGACCGTGCGCATCACGCCGATGAGGTTGACCTCGACCGTACGGGTCAGCGCGTTGATGTCACCGACGGCGATCGTGCCCCGGTTGGCGACCCCGGCGTTGGCGACCACCGTATCGATACCGCCGAACGCCTCGACCGTGCCCGCCACCGCCCGGTCCAGGCTGGCCTGGTCGGTCACGTCGCACTCGAACCAGGCATGTCCCTCGCCCAGCTCGCCGGCCAGGGCGGCGAGGCGCTGCGGTTCCAGGCCGACGAGCGCGACGTGGGCGCCGCGGGCCGCCGCGAGCCGGGCGGTGTGCTCGCCGATGCCGCGGGCGGCGCCGGTGATGAAGACGACGGTGCCGGCGAGTGGGCGCTTCACCGTTCCACCTCGGCGCCGACGCGGACGTCGGCGGCTGGGCGGTCGGGCGTGCTGACCGGTCGGTACGCGGCCGCGTCGAACCGGCGGGTACGCAGCCAGTACGACCAGGTGTAACCGGGCCACAGGGCGGAGTTGCGGCCGTTCTCGTCGAGATACCAGCTGCGGCAGCCTCCCTGTGACCACACCGTGCCGGCCATCTTGCGGTCGACGTGCGCCACGAAGCGCTCCTGGGCCTCCGGGGTGGGTTCGATGGCGTGGGCGCCGGTCTGCCGCAGGTGCCGCAGCATGCCGAGCAGGTAGGTGATCTGGCACTCGATCATGAACACGACGGAGGTGTGCCCGAGGCCGGTGTTCGGTCCCAGCAGCAGGAACAGGTTGGGGAATCCGGTGACGGAGGTGCCCTGGAAGGCCCGCATGCTGCCGCGCCACGTCTCGGCCAGCGTGCGTCCGTCGCGCCCACGGATCGTCTGCGCCATGGGCATGTCGGTGACGTGGAAGCCGGTGCCGAAGATGATGGTGTCGACCTCGTGCAGCGTGCCGTCGCCGGTGACGATCCCGTTCGGTCGGACCTCGACGATCGCGTCCGTGACCACGTCGACGTTGTCGCGCGCGAGTGCGGGGTAGTAGTCGTTGGAGAGCAGGACCCGCTTGCACCCCATGGTGTAGCGGGGGGTGAGCTTTGCCCGCAGCCGCTGGTCTTTGATCACCCGGTTGAGGTGCTGGCGGGCGATCCGTTGCGACAGCCGCATCACGGCCGGATGGAGGAATCCGACGGCCATGGCCTCGCGTCCCCAGTACACGCCGGCGCGGGCGAGGCGCTGGACGGCCGGGACGTGCCGGAACAGGCTCCGTTCCACGCGGGTGATGGCGCGGTCGGCGCGGGGCATCACCCAGGCCGGGGTGCGCTGGAAGAGGTGCAGGCGCTCGACGGTCGGCGCGATCCGGGGCACGAACTGGATCGCCGAGGCGCCTGTGCCGATCACCGCCACCCGCCGCCCGGTCAGGTCGTGGTCGTGGTTCCAGCGGGCCGAGTGGAAGAGCTCCCCCTCGAAGGTTTCCAGGCCGGTCAGCTTCGGCGTCGAGGGTTCGGTGAGCGGCCCGCCGGCCGCGACGAGAACGTCCGCGGTGTAGCGCCCCTGCGAGGTGTCGATGACCCAGTGCCCGGCGGCGTCGTCCCAGGCCGCCCCCTGCACCTCGTGTCCGAGCCGCAGGTGCGGTTGCACGCCGTGATCCGTCACGCAGCGGCGCAGGTAGGCCCAGATCTCGGCCTGGCCGGAGAAGCTGCGGCTCCACTCGGGGTTGCGTGCGAAGGAGAGCGAGTACATGTGGGAGGGCACGTCGCAGGCGCATCCGGGGTAGGAGTTGTCGCGCCACGTCCCGCCGACCTCGCTGCCCCGGTCGAAGACCAGGAAGTCGTGGTGGCCCTCCTGGCGCAGACGGATCGCGGCGCCGATTCCGCCGAATCCGGCACCGATGATGGCGATGCGCACGTGCCGGGGGTCTGCGGTGGTCATCGAGGCTCGCTCCTTACCGGCTCGGCGGTGACGGTACCGGTCGGTACCACCGGGCTTAACCGGGAAGTTACCACCGAGTAAAGCGGGACGGTAGATGGAAATGTTCGCGGTACCATTCGGTACCAACGCCCTCGCGGGCGCGGAGCAGGGGAGCGTGTGTGGCGACCTCATCGAGGGCCTCCGCCGAGGTGCGGCTGAGCCTGGCGCAGGGCCTCGCGGCGGCGGTCGCCGAGAAGGGCTACGCGGCCAGCACCATCGCCGACATCGTCGCCCACGCCCGGGTCTCCAAGCGCACCTTCTACGAGCACTTCGCCGACAAGGAGGAGTGCCTGATGGCGTTCTACGCCGACGCCTGCACCAGCCTCATGACGGTGCTGCGCGCCGCCGGCACCCCCGATCAACCGTGGCGGGAACGGGTCCGCGCCGTCGTCGCCGCGTACCTGTCGGCGCTCGACGCGCTGCCCGCGGTCAACCGCACCCTGCTGGTGGAGGTCCAGGCCGCCGGCGCGCGGGCCTACCGGCTGCGCCAGGAGATGCAGCGTCGCTTCGCGGGCACGCTGATCGAGATCGTCGCCGAAGGGCGTCCGGCCAACCCGCAGATCCCGCCACTCTCCCCGGCGCTGGCGGTCGCGCTCGTCGGCGGCCTCAACGAGTTGCTGCTGCAGGTCGTCGACCCGTACGCCGGCACCACCGTGGTCGAGCCCGGCGCCGACGCCGCCTTCGCCCCGCTCACCGAGTCGATCGTGCACCTGGTCTCGGCGGTGTTGACCTACCGCCCGTGACCGGTGGTCAGCCGGCCGGCACCGTCGCCGCGTGTTCGGTCCGGCCAAAACCGGGGGAGCGTGCGGTGAACGATTGACCGGAGGCGTCCGTAATACGGCATAGAGCCGGGTCCGCGCGGGCCCGGTCACCACTGTGGACCGGCACCGGCGCCGGCTCCGCCGAAGGAGGTCCCGCTCCGATGACCGTACGTCGCACGCTCGCCGCTCTGGGGCTCGCCCCGGTTCTGCTTCTGGCCGCCGCGCCCACGCCGGCGCGGGCCCACGGGGCGATGACCAACCCGGTCAGCCGCGCGTCGGCGTGCGCCTCGGCGCAGCACTCCGCGTCGCCCGCCTGTGTCGCCGCGGTGGCAGCCGGCAGCGGGCAGCCCCTCGACGACTGGGACAACCTGCGGATCGCCAACGTGCGGGGTCGGGACCGGGAAGTGGTCCCGGACGGCCAACTCTGCAGCGGCGGCCTCGACCGGTTCGCGGGGTTGGACCTGGCGCGTGGCGACTGGCCGGTCACCCGGCTGCGTGCGGGCGCCCGTTTCACCTTCAGCTACGGCATCACCATCCCGCACCGCGGCGCGTTCCGGCTCTACGTCACGAAGGACGGCTACGACCCGGGCCGCCCGCTGCGCTGGTCCGATCTGGACTCCCGCCCGTTCCTCACCGCGACCGATCCGCCGCTGCGCTCCGGCGCGTACGCGATCAGCGGCGCGCTGCCGGCGCGGACCGGTCGGCACGTGATCTACACGATCTGGCAGAACTCGGAGACCCCCGACACCTACTACTCCTGCTCCGACGTACTGCTCACCGGCGCCGGCGGCAGTGCCCGCCCCGCCGCGCCAGCCGCCACACCCACGCGCGGGGGAGCGGCGGCGACGCCGACGGAGGCGGCGCCCGTGCCGTCGAGTCCGCCGGCGCCGACCGCGTCAGGGCGCGCCGGCCTCGACCGGGTGGCGCAGGTCGCCGACGAGCCGGTCCGCCGGCTGACGATGCCGCTGCTGGCCGGCGCGGCGGCGCTGCTCATCGTGGCCGCCACGGTCGCCGTGCTGCGCCTGCGCAGACGACGGCGGGGTTAGCGGATCCGTCGGCCGCCTCGCCGGCGGTCGTTCGCGGGGCGGCCGCCGCCGCCCGGGACGAGAGCTGAGATGGTGGTGACCGTAGAGCGGGAGGTGGCGTCGGGGCTGGCCGGATGTCCATCTGGTCGCCAGTCGGCCGGGCGACGCGTACGTGGGGCTGCGCTTCCCGCCCGGCACCGGCCCGGCCGACCAGGCCGATCTCTCCCGCGAGATCCGGTACCTGGCCGGCGTGCCGTGGGCACGCGGTCACGGGTTAGCGGCGAAGAGGTCGACCGCGTTGCCGTCCGGGTCGTGGACGACCGCGTACCGCTGTCCCCAGAAGGCGTCCCACGGGGCGAGGTGGCCCTGGTAGCCGGCCGCGGTCAGCTCCGCGTAGGTCGCGTCGACGGCCGCGGGGTTGTCGCAGGCGAAGGCGAGCGCGATCCGGCTTCCGGTCGCCGGCTTCCACGCCGGATCGAAGGAGCGGATCGTATCGGCGGTGTCCCAGGCGAGACGGAGCCCGCCGGGGAGCGCCACCTCCACGTGGGGCTCGGTGTCGGCGGCAGCCGGGATCGGCAGGCCGAGCCGGCGGTAGAACGCGAGCGAG
This sequence comes from Micromonospora sp. NPDC049679, assembly GCF_040659735.1. Lineage (NCBI taxonomy): Bacteria > Bacillati > Actinomycetota > Actinomycetes > Micromonosporales > Micromonosporaceae > Micromonospora > Micromonospora sp. NPDC049679. Next base: position 41,693 of record NZ_JBFANZ010000021.1, on the reverse strand, counting down.
CGGGCCATGTCGGCGACCACCAGGCCGATGAGGTCGAGTCGAGGCGTTGTCATGCGCCCACCGTAGGGCGGCGGCCGCTGGGCGTCTTGAACGAATCGGCCACGATGCGCGGGCCGCATCGTGGCCACTACGCGTAGAATCGCATTATTGGGGCAAATCACCCAGATGGCCGATGTTGGCTTCAATCGACGGCGGTGAGCGGGCACGTGATCGACCGACGGAGGGGTGATGGCCCCTGCGGCAGACCCCGATGGTGACGCATCACTCACCGTCTCGCCGTCACCAGGGGTACGGCGTACTGAACGATTACGGTAAAACGTGAGGCATTCAACGAAGATCTGCCGGTAAAGCGAGGGACCACATGACGGATGTCAAGCTCGACCACCCTGGTGGACAGCTGTCTATGCCGGTGCAGCGTGCCGTCGAGGGCCCGTCCGGGATCGACGTCGGTAAGCTGCTGAAGGAGACGGGGAACGTCACCTACGACCCCGGCTTCGTGAACACCGCGGCGTGCGCCTCGGAGATCACCTACATCGACGGCGACGCCGGGATTCTCCGCTACCGCGGCTACCCGATCGATCAGCTGGCCGGGAAGGCGTCCTTCCTGGAAACCTCCTACCTGCTGATCTACGGCGAGCTGCCGACCGCGGACCAGTTGGCCGACTTCAGCCAGCGGATCCGCCTGCACACGCTCCTGCACGAGGAGATGAAGCGCTTCTTCGACGGCTTCCCGCGTGACGCGCACCCGATGGCGGTGCTCTCCTCGGCGGTGAGCGCGCTGTCGACGTTCTACCAGGACAGCCTCGACCCGTTCGACCCCGAGCACGTCGAGATGTCCACCGTCCGGCTGCTCGCCAAGGTGCCGACGATCGCGTCGTACGCGTACAAGAAGTCGATCGGCCAGCCGCTGCTCTACCCGGACAACTCGCTGGGCTACGTCGACAACTTCCTGCGGATGACGTTCGGCGTGCCGGCCACCCAGTACGAGGTGGATCCGGTCGTCGCGCAGGTGCTCGACATGCTCTTCGTGCTGCACGCCGACCACGAGCAGAACTGTTCGACCTCCACCGTGCGCCTGGTTGGCTCCAGCAACGCCAACCTGTTCGCGTCGGTGTCGGCCGGTGTCAACGCGCTCTTCGGTCCGCTGCACGGCGGCGCCAACCAGGCGGTGCTGGAGATGCTCCAGACGATCCAGGCCGAGGGCGGGGACGTCGAGGCCTTCGTCCGCCGGGTGAAGGCCAAGGAGCAGGGCGTCAAGCTCATGGGCTTCGGCCACCGGGTCTACAAGAACTACGACCCGCGCGCGGCGATCGTCAAGAAGGCCGCGACCGACGTGCTGAACCGGATGGCGAAGCCGGACCCGCTGCTGGACATCGCGGTGAAGCTGGAGGAGATCGCCCTCGCGGACGACTTCTTCGTCTCCCGCAAGCTCTACCCGAACGTCGACTTCTACACCGGCCTGATCTACAAGGCCATGGGCTTCCCGACGAAGATGTTCACCGTGCTCTTCGCGCTCGGCCGGCTTCCCGGCTGGATCGCGCAGTGGCGCGAGATGATCTCGGACCCGACGACGAAGATCGGCCGTCCGCGGCAGCTCTACGTCGGCCCGGAAGAGCGGGCGTACGTGCCGCTCGACCAGCGCTGACCCGTACGACACCGAAACCGGCCGCGACGCTCGGGCGTCACGGCCGGTTTCGTCGTCCGTGGGGCGGCGTCGATCAAGGAATTGCGCGCCGATCAAGGGCGTACTCACATGATCGGAGATCAAGCCACGTGAATGCGCCCTTGATCGACGGGGACGGGCGAGCGGCGCGGCGCGTCCGCGTCCGGGGTCAGTCGGTGGACGGGCGGAACCAGACCGCGGCGTACGGACCGAGCTGCACGGTCGCCGAGCACGGCTGCCCGTGCCGCGCCGGGCCGTCCGCGGTGACGCTGCCGAGGTTGCCCACCCCCGAGCCGCCGTAGAGGGTGGCGTCGGTGTTGACCAGCTCATCCCAGCGCCCCGCCGTCGGCAGGCCGACCCGGTAGTCGTTGCGGGGCACCCCGGCGAAGTTGACCACGCACGCGACCACGCTGCCGTCCGCGCCGCGGCGCAGGAACGAGAGCACGTTGTTGGCGCGGTCGTCGTGGCTGATCCAGCGGAAGCCGTCGGGGAGGGTGTCCTGCGACCAGAGCGCGGGGGAGTCGCGGTAGATCCGGTTGAGGTCGCGGGTGAGGTCCTGGACCCCCGTGACGTACGGGTCGGCCGCCAGCCCCCAGTCGAGCCCGCGCTGCTCGCTCCACTCCTGCTCGTCGGCGAGCTCGCAGCCCATGAAGAGCAGTTGCTTGCCGGGGAATGCCCACATGTAGCCGAGGAGCCCGCGCAGTCCGGCGAGGCGCTGCCAGCGGTCGCCGGGGAGCTTGCGGACCAGCGAGCCCTTGCCGTGCACCACCTCGTCGTGGCTGATCGGCAGCAGGAACTGCTCGTCGAAGGCGTACATCCCCGGCAGGGTGAGATCGTCGTGGTGGTAGCTGCGGTGCACCGGGTCGCGGGACACGTAGCCGAGGGTGTCGTGCATCCAGCCCATGTTCCACTTCAGGCCGAAGCCGAGCCCGCCCCAGTCCGCCGGTCGCGAGACGCCCGGCCAGGCCGTCGACTCCTCGGCGATCACGACGGCGCCCGGGTGTTCCCGGTAGACCGTGGTGTTGAGCTCCCGCAGCAGGTCGATCGCTTCCAGATGGGCGTTGCCGCCCTGCGCGTTCGGCTCCCACTGGCCGTGCCCACGCGAGTAGTCCAGATAGAGCATCGAGGCGACGGCGTCGACCCGCAGCCCGTCGATGTGGAACTCCTCGAGCCAGTAGAGCGCGTTCGCGACGAGGAAGTTGCGCACCTCCCACCGCCCGTAGTTGAACACCAGGCTGCCCCAGTCGGGGTGTTCCCCGCGGCGCGGATCGGGGTGCTCGTACAGGGCGGTGCCGTCGAAGCGGGCCAACGCCCAGGCGTCGCGCGGGAAGTGCGCCGGCACCCAGTCGAGCAGCACGCCGATGCCGGCCTGGTGGAGGCGGTCGACGAGGTAGCGGAAGTCGTCCGGGGAGCCGAAGCGGGCGGTGGGGGCGTAGTAGCCGGTCACCTGGTAGCCCCACGAGCCGCCGAACGGATGCTCCATGACCGGCATGAACTCGACGTGGGTGAAACCCAGGTCCGAGACGTACTCCACGAGCTGCTCGGCGAGGTCGCGGTAGCTCAGGCCGGGACGCCAGGAGCCGAGGTGGACCTCGTAGACCGACATCGGCCGGGCGTGGTGGTCGGCGCGGCGCGCGGTCAGCCAGGCGCGGTCACCCCACCCGTACGCCGACTCGTAGACCACCGACGCGGTGAGCGGCGGAATCTCGGTGGCGGCCGCGAGCGGGTCCGCCCGGTCGGTCCACACGTCGTCGGCGCCGTGGATGCGGTACTTGTAGCGCTGCCCGGCGGTGACCCCCGGAACGAAGAGCGTCCAGATGCCGCTGGAGCCGAGCCGCTCCATCGCCACGCCGTCGAACGGGCCCCAGCCCACGGCGTCACCGATGACCCGGACCTCGCGGGCGTTCGGCGCCCACACCGCGAACCGGCAGCCGCCGGCCTGCGGGTGGGCACCGAGCACCGTCCAGAGCCGCTCGTGGCGGCCCTGAGAGATGAGGTGAAGATCAAAATCACTGATCGTGTCGATGGGGGGTGCCTCCATCGTGTCGGTCATCGGCGAGCAGCTCCGGCGAGGAGGTTACCTTCGCGGATCACGACGGTGGGGCGTCCCTGCGCCATCCGGGCCGCCGCCTGCTCCGCGTTGAACGCCGGCGCCTGCGCGATCGCCGCCGAGTAGGCCGCCGCCGTGCGGTGCGCGATCGACGACCAGCCGTACTGGTCGTGCACCATCCGGCGGGCCCGGCGGGCCAGCTGACGCGCCCGCTCGCCGTCGACCAGCAGGGCGTTGACCGCGTCCGCCAGCGACTCCGGGTTCTTCGGCTGGAACGTCATGCCGTTGACGCCGGTTTCCACGATCTCGGCGAGGCCCCCCGTGGCGGCGACCGCGAGCGGCGCGCCGGCGGCGGCGCCCTCCAGGGCGACCATGCCGAACGGCTCGTAGATGCTCGGCACGGCGAAGCAGTCGGACGCGGCCATCATCGCGGGCAGCTCGACGCCGCCGAGGAAGCCGGGGAAGGTGACCGCCGAGCGGAGCCCGAGACGGTCGATGTCCGCCTCCAGCTCGGCCCGGTACGGGCCGTCGCCGGCGATCACGAGCCGCAGCCCGGGGTGCGCCCGACGCAGCTGGGGCAGGCCGGCGATCAGGTGCTGGACGCCCTTCTCGTAGACGAGCCGACCGGCGAAGGTGATCAGCGGCCCCTCACCGGCGAAGCGCTTGCGCGCCGCGGCGACGGCCTCGGTCGGCACCTGCCAGCGCTGGGTCTCCACGCCATTGGGGACCACGTCGACCCGCTCGGGGCGGACGTCGAAGAGCCCGGTGACCTCGTCCTTCATGTAGCCGGAGCAGACGATGACCCGCCCGGACTCCTGGCTCAGCCACCACTCGACGGAGTGGATCGCCTTGTTCATCTCCTCGGGGAGCCAGCCCTGGTGCCGTCCGGCCTCGGTGGCGTGGATGGTCGTCACCAGCGGGATGTCCAGGTGCTCCTTGAGGGTCATGGCGGTGTGCGCCACGAGCCAGTCGTGCGCGTGGATGACGTCGTACTCGCCGGACTGGGCGGCGCGCAGCGCGGCGCGGGTCAGCGTGTGGTTGAACGCCATGGTCCAGGCCAGCAGCTGCGGCGTGGCGAGCGGGAAGACCGGCGGGTCCTCGGGGGCGCGGACGATGCGCACGCCGTCGGCGTACTCTTCCAGCGGCGCGCCCTCGGCGTGCCGGGTGACGACGGTGACCTCGTGGCCGGCGGCGGCCAGGGCGACGGAGAGCGCGTGCACGTGGCGGCCGAGGCCACCGACGAGCACCGGCGGGTATTCCCAGGAGAGCATCAGGATGCGGCGCTTGCCGTCGGGGGCCATGCCGGCGGTGGCGGGCAGGCCCGGGTGCGGCTGCCGCGACGTAGGGGTGGGACGGCAGGCGCCGTCATTGACCGATGCGTTTGCGACCTGGTCGCTGACCCGCAGGGTCACAATTGTCTCCATCCATGCATGAGGGCGTGCGCGCCGGCGCCGATGACGGCAGTACAAGAGTGAGATGGTGGCCGATGGCCGAGGAGGACCCGCGTTCGCGTCGGTGCGTCGTGGCCCTCTACTAGGAAAAGGCACCAGGGCGCAAACCGCATCCCTAAGCCGCGCGATGGTGACCGACAACACCCGACAGAGATCATTTCATGCCGCCCGGGGGATTACAGCAGCTCCGGGGAGGGCAATACCGGAGGCGCGCGCCGGATGGCCGAGACGGCCGCGGCGCGCTGTTGACCATGGGGAAGGAAGTGCGATGCAGGTCTGGCCGGGTGAGCGTTACCCCCTCGGGGCCACCTTCGACGGGACGGGGACCAACTTCGCGATCTTCTCCGAAATTGCCGAGGCCGTGGAGCTGTGTCTCTTCGACGCCGACGGCACGGAGCGGCGGGTACGGCTGCCGGAGGTCGACGCGTACGTCTGGCACGGGTACGTGCCCGGTGTGGAACCGGGCCAGCGCTACGGGTTCCGGGTGCACGGCCCGTACGACCCGGCGCAGGGCGCGCGGTGCAACCCGAACAAGCTGCTGCTCGATCCGTACGCGAAGGCGATCGACGGGGACATCGACTGGCACCCGTCGGTCTACGGCTACGAGTTCGATTCGCCGGAGCGGATGTCGGAGGCGGATTCGGCGCCTTACATGCCGAAGGCGGTGGTGGTCAATCCGTACTTCGACTGGGGTAACGACGCGCCGCCGAAAACGCCGTACCACCACTCGATGATCTACGAGGCGCACGTCAAGGGGCTGACCATGCGCCACCCGGACGTGCCCGAGGAGTTGCGCGGCACGTACGCGGGTGTGGCGCATCCGGCGGTGATCGAGCACCTGAGGAAGCTCGGGGTGACCGCGATCGAGCTGATGCCGGTGCACCACTTCGTCCATGACGACCGGCTGGTCGACCTCGGACTGCGCAACTACTGGGGTTACAACACGATCGGCTTCTTCGCCCCGTACCACGGCTATGCGGCGACCGGCCGGCTCGGCCAGCAGGTCCAGGAGTTCCGGGGCATGGTCAAGGCCCTGCACGCGGCGGGCATCGAGGTGATCATCGACGTGGTCTACAACCACACCGCCGAGGGCAATCACCTCGGTCCGACCCTGGGCTTCAAGGGGGTCGACAACGCCAGCTACTACCGGCTGGACGAGGAGTCGCCGGAGCACTACGTGGACTACACGGGCTGCGGCAACAGCCTCAACGTGCGCAGCCCGCAGACCCTGCAAATGATCATGGACTCGTTGCGCTACTGGGTGCAGGAGATGCACGTCGACGGGTTCCGTTTCGACCTGGCCGCGACCCTGGCCCGGGAGTTCTACGAGGTCGACCGCCTCTCGACCTTCTTCGAGGTGATCCAGCAGGACCCGGTGATCAGCCAGGTCAAGCTCATCGCCGAGCCGTGGGACGTCGGCCCCGGCGGCTACCAGGTCGGCAACTTCCCGCCACTCTGGACGGAGTGGAACGGAAAATACCGCGACACGGTGCGTGACTTCTGGCGCGGCGAACCCGCCACGCTGGCCGAGTTCGCCTCCCGGATCTCCGGCTCGGCCGACCTCTACCAGGACGACGGCCGCCGCCCCTTCCACAGCATCAACTTCGTCACCTGCCACGACGGCTTCACCCTCACCGATCTGGTTTCGTATCACGACAAGCACAACGAGGCCAACGGCGAGGAGAACCGCGACGGGGAGAGTCACAACCGCTCGTTCAACTGCGGAGTGGAGGGCCCGACGGACGACCCGGGCATCCTGGCGCTGCGCGCCCGGCAGCGCCGCAACGTGCTCGCCACGCTCATGCTCTCCCAGGGCGTGCCGATGATCGGGCACGGCGACGAACTGGGCCGCAGCCAGCAGGGCAACAACAACGCCTACTGCCAGGACAACGAGCTCACCTGGATCGACTGGGACGGGGCCGACCAGCAGCTGCTGGACTTCGTCCGTACCCTGACCGCCTTCCGCGCCCGCCACCAGGTCTTCCACCGCCGCCGCTTCTTCACGGGGCTGCCGGTGCAGACCCGGATCGCCGGAGGACCGGTGCCGGACCTGGCGTGGTTCACGCCGGACGGGCGGGAGATGACCGGGGAGGACTGGGGGAACGACTTCGGGCGCACGGTGATGCTCTTCGTGAACGGGGAGGGGATCAAGGAGCGCGGCCAGTACGGCCAACGTCACGTCGACGACTCGTTCCTGCTCTGCTTCAACGCCCACGACGCGCCGATCGACTTCACCGTCCCGACCGACGAATACGGCCAGAAGTGGGAGCGGGTGATCACGACCGCCGACGCCGGGCCGGACGACCCGGTGGTGGTCGAGCCGGGCGGCACGATCCAGGTGCCGGACCGTTCGCTCGTGGTGTTCGAGCGGGCGGTGTGAGATGAGTCAGCTGGCAGAGCCGGTGTCCGGTCAGGGGCGGCCGGCAGCGCGACCGCGCCCCCTCACCGCCACCTACCGCGTGCAGGTGCGACCGGGCTTCGACCTGGACGCCACCGCGCGGCTCGCCGATTATCTGGCGCGGCTCGGCGTCAGCCATCTCTACTCGGCGCCGCTGCTGACCGCCACGCCGGGCTCGGGGCACGGCTACGACGTGGTCGACCATCGTGCGGTCAACCCGCAACTCGGTGGCGAGCCGGCACGGCAACGGCTCGTCGCCGCGCTGCGCGCCGCCGGGCTGGGCCTGGTGGTGGACATCGTGCCCAACCATGCCGGGGTCGGGGTGCCGGCCGTCAATCCGGCGTGGTGGGACGTGCTGCGCCACGGCCGCGATTCGGCGTACGCCGGCTGGTTCGACATCGACTGGTCCCGGCCGCGGCTGCTGCTGCCGGTGCTCCCCGACGACGACGCCGAGCTGACCATCGCCGACGACGAGCTGCGCCACGGCGACCTGCGGTTTCCGATCGCGCCGGGGACCGGCGGGGGGACGCCCCGCGAGGTGCACGACCGGCAGCACTACGAGCTGGTGTCGTGGCGACGCGGCAACTCCGAGATCAACTATCGCCGGTTCTTCGCCGTGTCGGAGTTGGCCGGCCTGCGGGTCGAGGACGAGGCGGTTTTCCGGGCGACCCATGCCGAGCTGCTGCGGTGGTATGCCGCGGGGGAGATCGACGGTATCCGGGTCGACCACCCGGACGGGCTGCGCGACCCCGCCGGCTATCTGGCCCGGCTGCGCGAGGCCGCGCCCGACGCCTGGCTGCTGGTCGAGAAGATCCTCGAGTACGGCGAGGAGTTGCCGGACTGGCCGGTGGCGGGGACGACCGGCTACGAGGCGCTCGCCGACGTGTGCGGGATCTTCGTCGATCCGGCCGCCGAGGCCGCGTTCACCGCGCTCGACTCCCGGCTGACCGGCCACGACACGTCGTGGGCGGAGCTGACCCATGACACCAAGCTCGAGGCGGCGACCCGGCTGCTCGCCGCCGAGCTGTCCCGGCTGGCCCGCCTCGCCCACAACTCGCCCGACGCCCCGGCGGCCCTCGCCGAGCTGGCCGCCTGCTTCCCGGTCTACCGCTCCTACCTGCCCGGCGGCATCCGGCACCTCGCCGAGGCGCGTTCGGAGGCGGGCCGCCGCCGGCCGGATCTCGCGTCCACGCTGGACGCGCTGACCGCGCGGCTGCGCGACCCCGACGACGAGCTGGCCCTGCGGTTCCAGCAGTTCACCGGGGCGGTGATGGCGAAGGGGGTGGAGGACACCGCCTTCTACCGCTGGTCGCGCTTCATCGCCCGTAACGAGGTCGGCGGCGATCCCGCCCACTTCGCCGTGCCGCCGGAGCGCTTCCACCACGCGGCGGCCACCCGGCAGCAACGCTGGCCCGCGGGGATGACCACCCTCTCCACCCACGACACGAAGCGCGGCGAGGACGTGCGGGCGCGGCTGGCCGTGCTCTCCGAGGTCCCGGAGCGCTGGTCGGCGGCGTTGGACCGGTGGATGGTGACCGCGCCGCTGCCCGACCCCGCGTTCGCCCACCTGCTCTGGCAGACGGTGGTCGCCGCCTGGCCGATCGAGCGGGAGCGGCTGCACGCCTACGCGGAGAAGGCCGCGCGCGAGGCGTCGGTCTCGACGAGCTGGGACGATCCGGACCGGGCCTTCGAGGCGGCGATGCACGGCGTGATCGACCGGATCTACGACGACCCGGCGCTCGCCGCCGAGGTGGCCCGCTTCGCCGCCGAGCTGACGCCGCCGGGGTGGGTCAACGGGCTCGGTCAGAAGCTCGTCCAGCTCGCCATGCCCGGCGTGCCCGACACCTACCAGGGCACCGAACTCTGGGACAACTCGCTGGTCGACCCGGACAACCGACGGGATGTGGACTTCGCGCGGCGGGCAGAGCTGCTGGCCCGGGTCGACGGCGGGTGGCTGCCACCGATCGACGAGAGCGGAGCCGCGAAGCTGCTGGTGGTCGCGCGGACCCTGCGGCTGCGCCGCGCGCGCCCCGAGCTGTTCACGCGGTACACGCCGGTCACGGCCGACGGCCCGGCGGCCGGGCATGTGGTCGCGTTCGACCGTGGCGGCGCCATCGCGGTCGCCACCCGGCTGCCGGTCAGATTGACCGTTTCCGGTGGCTGGCGTGACACGGCGTTGTCACTACCTGTACATGATTGCATCGATAGCTTCACAGGACGGGTTTACAGTGGCTCTCGGGTCACGATGGCCGAGCTATTCGACCGCTATCCCGTCGCTCTCCTGACTCCCGTCGACTCGGAGGTGGCGCCATGACCGAGTTCGCCGTGTGGGCTCCCGACGCATCCCGGCTGCGGCTGCGCGTCGCGGGTCACCCCGACTGTGACCTGCGGCGCGAGGACGATGGTTGGTGGCGCGTGGATCTCCCCGACATCCCGCCCGGCACCGACTACGCCTATCTGATCGACGACGGGGAGCAGGCGCTGCCCGATCCCCGTTCGCGGTGGCAGCCGCAGGGCGTGCACGGCCCGAGCCGGGTCTACGACGACACCGCCTTCGACTGGACCGACCATGGCTGGACCGGTCGGCAGCTGCCCGGCGCCGTCCTCTACGAACTGCACGTGGGGACGTTCACCGCCGAGGGGACGTTCGACGCCGCGGTGGGCCGCCTCGACCACCTCGCCGAACTCGGGGTGGATCTGATCGAGCTGCTGCCGGTCAACGCCTTCAACGGGGTGCAGAACTGGGGCTACGACGGGGTCTGCTGGTACGCCCCGCACGAGAGCTACGGCGGACCGGACGGGCTCAAACGCTTCGTCGACGCGGCGCACGCGCGGGGGATGGGGGTGATCCTGGACGTCGTCTACAACCATTTCGGCCCCTCCGGGGCCTACGCGCCGCTGTTCGGGCCCTACCTGGCAGAGGCGAGCAACACCTGGGGCCGTGCCGTCAACCTCGACGGTCCGCACTCCGACGAGGTGCGCCGGTTCATCATCGACAGCGTCCTGATGTGGTTGCGCGATTACCACGTCGACGGGCTGCGCCTGGACGCGGTGCACGCGCTGGTCGACCACCGGGCCACCCACCTCCTCGAAGAGCTGGCGGCCGAGGTGGAGACGCTCTCCACCCACGTCGGGCGGCCGTTGTCGCTGATCGCCGAGTCCGACCTCAACGATCCCCGGCTGATCACGCCCCGCGAGGCGGGCGGGTACGGCCTGCACGCCCAGTGGAACGACGACGCGCACCACGCGCTGCACAGCCTGCTCACCGGGGAAAGTCAGGGCTACTACGCCGACTTCGGCTCGCTGGAGTGCCTCTCCGACGTGCTCACCGGGGCCTTCTTCCACGCCGGCACCTGGTCCAGCTTCCGCGGCCGCAGCCACGGCCGCCCCGTGGACCGCGCCACCGTGCCCGGGCACCGCTTCGTCGCCTACCTGCAGAACCACGACCAGATCGGCAACCGGGCGGTCGGCGACCGCGTGGCGTCGACGCTCTCGCCGGGGCTGCTGCGGGTCGGCGCGACGCTGCTGCTCACCGCGCCGTTCACGCCGATGCTCTTCATGGGTGAGGAGTGGGGCGCGAGCACGCCCTGGCAGTTCTTCACGAGCCACCCCGAGCCGGAGCTGGCGGCGGCCGTCGGCAACGGGCGCCGACGCGAGTTCGCCGCGCACGGGTGGCCGGAGGGTGACATCCCCGACCCGCAGGATCCGGCCACCTTCGCCCGGTCCCGACTCGACTGGGCCGAGTTGGAGAAGCCCGAGCACCGGGAGACGTACGACTTCTACCGCCGTCTCATCGCGCTGCGCAAGAGCCGGCCGGACCTGTCCGATCCGCGGCTGGACCGGGTCGACGTGCGCCATGGTGACCGGTTCGTCGTCGTGCGCCGCGGTGACTGCGTCGTGGCCGCCAACCTTGCGCCGAAGTCGCAGCGGATCACCCTGCCCGGCGTGGTCCGTGCCGTGCTGCTGGCGACCGGCGCCGGGGTCACCGTGATGCGTGACGTCGTGGAGTTGCCGGCGGAGTCCGCGGTGGTCGTCGCCGCGCCCTGAACCGGCCCCGCCGCGGAACGCAGCCCCTCCGCTCGCCGCGCCGCACCCTCCGCCGTGGCACCGGCATATCATCACTGGCCGAGGCTACGGGGGAGGGACGGATGCGTCGTACGGCGATGTCCTTGTTCATCACGGCGGCGATCGCGGAGGCGATCTCCTGGCTGGCGCTCTTGACCGGCATGGTGGTCAAGTACGGCCCGCCACAGAACGAGATCGGGGTCAAGATCTTCGGACCCGTGCACGGCGCGCTCTTCGTCGCGTACGTGCTGCTGGTCCTCGTCGTGGCCCGGCTCGGACGGTGGCGCTGGTGGACGACCGTGGTCGCGCTGCTCTGCGCGGTTCCGCCGTTCGCGACGATCATCTTCGAACGGTGGGCCCGTCGGCGGGGTCTGCTCGACCCGGCCGAGCGCGCGCCCGAGCCCCAGCCCGCCGCGGCCCGCTGACGCTCACTCGTCGGTGAACCGGCCGGCGGTCGGGGCCGGCGTGTTGGCGTCCGTCATGTTGCCGCGCGCCGGGGTGGTCATGCCCCCGGTCTCCGCGCTTCCGGGTGTGGTCGGCGCGACGTTCCGGCCGCGTCGCGCGACCCGCCGCACGCTGGCCGGACCGGCCGTGCCGCCGGTGGTGGTCACGGCGCCCCCGGCCCGGGTGGGGCCACCGTTGCGCAGCACCTCGGGGTCCACCCGGGCGTCCGCCGGGTCGTACGGGTCCTGCTCCTGCTCCTGATGGAAGGGGTCACCGGCCGGCTCGTTGACCTCGTTCACCGCCCCCGGCTCGTACTCGCCGTGGTTGATCGGATCATCGCCGGCGTTTCTCGGGTTTCGGCGGGGGTCCTCTGGCTCGCTCACGTCGATCACCTCGCGGTCGCTGGGATACCCGTAGCGTGCCCGTCGGGTCCCGCGGCAAACGCGCGCCGCGGTTCAGCGTGTCATCGTCCACCCGGCGACGGCGCCGACCAGCAGCAGCCCGAGCGTGGCCTGCAGCAGCAGCGCCGGGCCGAGATGTGACCAGAGCGTCGGGGTCCGCGGGGTGAGCAACTGACCGGTGGTGATGTTGACGATCCGTTCGATCCGCGGTGGCAACCCGGCGTCCTTCTGCCGGCGGACGGTCACCTGGACGTGGTCGCCGGGATCCAGCGCGCTCTGCGGCAGGTGCCCGTGGATCTCCATTTCGCACAGCACCCCCCGGGTGTCCCGCACGTGGAGCGGGGTGACCAGGAACTCGGGGCCCTTGCGCAGTTCCCGCCAGCGGCGCCGCGCGGCGCCACCGCTGCCGGCCTGGCGCAGCGCGGCGAGGAGCAGGCCGAGCGCCCGGGCGATCCCGGCGGAGAACAGCACCGCGACGAGGACATGCTGCCCCACCTTGATCTCGCGTGGGTAGCCCTCGACCAGGCGCACCACGTGACCGGTGATGACCGGGCCGGCCCGGTGCGCCGCCCGCGCGAAGAGGTCGCCGTCCATGTTCACCACCGAGAGTCCGCAGCCGTGTGCAGATTGTATCGACGGGTTCGGATGAGGCACGTGAGTGAACCCGGCTCACCCATCGCCGCATCCCGTCCCCGGCTCAGGTGATTTGTGGCGCTGGCCGGGTATGCGGCTCGAACATGGAGAGGGGGGTGACCATGGACCTGTCCTTCCTGAGCCCGCTCTACGCCCACTCCGGGCCGTGGGCCTCGGTCTACCTGGACGCCTCGCACAACACGGCCGACGCGGACGCCGCGCTGCAGCTGCGCTGGCGCGCCCTGCGCGAGCGGCTGGCCGAGCAGGGGACCAGCCCGGACACGGTGCACGCGCTCGGCGACGCCGTGCTGCGGCACGACCCCCGACCCGGCGAGTACGGCCTCGCCCTGTCGGCCGCCGACGGCGAGGTGGTGCTCAGCCATTACCTGGCGGCGCCGCCGCTGCGCGACGTGGCGACGTACGAACCTCTGCCGCACGCGATGCCGCTGGTCGCCCAGCGCGGCGAGGAGATCTCGTGGCTGCGGGTGCTGGTCAACCGGACCGGCGCCGACATCGACGCGGTCAGCGCCGGCTGCCTGCCACGGCACGCGCACCTGGATGGCCGGAGCAAGTACCCGCTGCGCAAGGTGAAGCCCGGTGGGTGGTCGCAGTCGCACTTCCAGCGGGCCGCCGAGATGACGTGGCACCGCAACGCCGGCGACGCCGCGGGGGCGACCACGGAGCTCGCCGACATGATCGGGGCGGAGGTGGTGGTCGTCGCGGGCGACCCGCAGGCGCGACAGCAGTTGATCGCGCAGCTGCCGACGCGCTGGCAGCGGCGGATGGTGCAGACCGACGCCGGCTCGCGCGCCCTCGGCTCCGACCCGGAGCCGCTCAACGACGTGACGATCCAGGCGATCGCCGAGGTGGCCGACCAGCACACCCGCAGCGCGTTGGACCGGTACGCCGCGCAGGAAGGGCTCGGCAACGGCCTGTCCGCCGTCGTACAGGCGCTGCAGCGCAACCAGGTCGACACGCTGCTCCTCGTCGACGACCCGGCGTCGACGGAACGGCTCTGGATCGGGCCGGAGCCGACCCAGGTCGGTGTGGAGCGCGGCGAGTTGGTGGCCATGGCGGTGCCCGAACCGCAGCGGGTGCGCGCCGACGCCGCGCTGCTGCGGGCGCTCACCGGCACCCACGCCAGCCTGGTGCTGGTCGGCCCGGACGAGGTCGACCTCGACGGTGGGGTCGGCGCGGTGCTGCGCTACGCGGACCCGTCGACGCCGGGGCGCGGCGACCGCTCCTACGAGGCCGGTGGCGACCGACATCACCAGGGGCGGGGTTTGCGGAACCGGCGGTAGGGCAACTGTTCCACCGTGACAACTGCGGTATACGGCAACAGTGAAGGAGCCCCGCATGACCCGGACCGGTGACGGACGATGAAGCTGCCACCGCCCCGCGGACCGGTTTCGGCCGCGCTGACCGCCGCACTGCAGGCCGCGCCGCACGATCTTCCCGCCGGGCTCGCCGACGGGTTCGGCGACGGCGACCCGATCACGGACGAGGATCTGCAGCTCACCCTCTTCGTCTGCTACGAGCTGCACTACCGCGGGTTCGACGGGGTCGACGACGGGTGGGAGTGGCAACCGTCGCTGCTCGGCCTGCGGGCCGCCGCCGAGCAGCGGTTCGAAAGCGCGCTGCGCCGGCTCGTCGAACCGTTGCCGGAGACCGCCCCCGCCGACGTCCCGCGCGCCCTCGCAGGCCTGGTCGCCGCGGACGACGGGCCGTCGCTCGCCGGCTACCTGCAGCGGCGGGCGACGCGGGAGCAGTTCTGCGAGTTCGTCATGCACCGCTCGGTCTACCACCTGAAGGAGGCCGATCCGCACACCTGGGCGATCCCGCGCCTCGGTGGGCGGGCGAAGGCGGCGCTGATCGAGATCCAGATCGACGAGTACGGTGGCGGCCAGCTCGACGCCATGCACGCCGAGCTGTTCCGCACCACCATGTCGTGCCTGCACCTGGACACCACGTACGGCGGCTACCTGCCGCAGGTGCCCGCGGTCACGCTCGCGACCAGCAACCTGATCTCGCTTTTCGGCCTGCACCGGCGGCTGCGGGGCGCGCTGCTCGGTCATCTCGCGGCGTTCGAGATGACGTCGTCGCTGCCGAACCGCCGGTACGGCAACGGGCTGCGCCGTCTGGGTGGAAGCCCGGTCGCCACCCGCTTCTACGACGAGCACGTCGAGGCGGACGCGGTGCATGAGCAGATCGCGGCGCACGATATGTGTGGCAGCTTCGCCGCCGCCGAGCCGGAGAACGCGTCGGAGGTGCTGTTCGGCGCCGCCTGCGGCCTCGCCGTGGACCGTCTCTTCGCCACCCACCTGCTCAATCGCTGGGAGGCGGGAGAGGGTTCGCTGCGTGAGCCGACCCTCCAAGCCGCCTAGCGCCCGACGCAAAGATCCGCGTGATCAGGGAGCCGGTTCGGCGTGCCCGGGCGTGCCGCCCGTGACAGCCCCTGATCACGCGGATCTTCCGGCCAGCGCCGCTCGGACGTCGCGATGACGAGCGGCCGGTGCCGGCGGTCAGGCGCGGCCCGTGCCGGCCCGGAAGTTGATCACCTTGTGCGTGCCGTCGCAGAACGGCTTGATCGCCGACTTGCCGCACCGGCACAGCGCCACCGTGCGGCGACCCGCCTCGATGCTCTCGCCATCGGGGGTCACCAGCGCGAAGTCGCCACGGAGCAGCAGCGGGCCGTCCTCGTACGGGGTCACGGTGGCGGCGGGACGGGACTCGATCTCCTGGTCAGGCATGGGCGGGTAGGTGCCCGTTACCCGCCGCGCCGAAACGCCGTGTCCCATCCCCGTGCGCCGGGGCGACACGCGCCCGGTGCGCCGTTTGGACCGGTCGTGTGCGGGAAGCCGTTCCTCGTCGCGGATGAGGGGAGCGGGACGGGTGCGGGAGATAACCGGGTGGCTCGCGACCGGCGGCGTGCCGGCGCCGCAACAGATCGTCTCGCCGGACAGTCCCTGTCGGGTGCTGCTCGCCGCCACGGCGCGCGCGCTGCACGGCCGCGACTGCGACGACCTGCGGTACCTCCCGATCCTGTCCCGTTTCCGCAGCACTCCGGAGCCACTGCGCCGGGCCGCGGTCGCCCGCGCCGCGGCGCGCGCCGCGGTGGCACCGCAGCACGTCGGAGAGATCGACGGCGATCAGATCGCGCAGTGGGTGGTCGAGCACTACCCGCAACGGTGGTATCCCGGTGTCGTGTTCGGGTCGCCGCACGGCGGTGCGGTGCACCTCGCGACCGCGATGGGGGTGCCCTGGCTGCCGTCGGAGTTCGAGATGGCGGTGCACTGGCCGCAGGGGTCGGTCGACGATCCGGCCGGTGCGCTGGTGCATGGCGGTGGGGTGGTCGACCGGCTGCTCGGGGCGAATCCGGGGCTCGCGGTGCGGCAGGTGCACGATCCGGCCGGGCGCGGACATCTGGTCGGCTGCACCATCACGCTGGTCGCCCGCTGGTGCGAGCTGCCCGTTCCCTATCGGCGGTTCCTGGCCGCCTGCCTGGCCCCGGCGTCCCCGGTGATCATGTTGCGCGACGCCCGCACCTGGCCGGTGCTCGACGCCGGCACGCGGCACAGCTTCCAGGTCGGTGGCCCGGCGAGCGGGCTGGAGCCGGACGACTATCTACCGACCAGTGAGCAGCTCGGCCGGGTGCTGCGGCACACCGGTGGTGACCGGTCGCAGTGGCGCGCCCCGGCGGTCGCCTGCCCGATCGGCTTCGCCGAACACAGCGTGGAGCCGGCCTTCGAGGAGAGCGTGGGCAGCTGGGCAGAGACGGCCGGGAGCGCGCTGCACCGGGTGCTCTTCCCCCGTCCCGAGGCGCTGAGCGCCGCGACCGCCGATCTCTACCGCGGGTGGCTGCGCGGGGCGGGCAAGACGGGCAACCGCTGCGTGATTGAGTGCGGCCGGCTGATCGATCCGTGGCAGGTGGTGCGCGCGGGGCTCGTGCCGTACTGGTGTGAGAACGCCGCTCGGCGCACGGTTTCCGCCGCCGAGTGGTGGTTGGCCGGCAGCTCCTCGTTCAGCTCGGTGGATGTGCTGCCCGAGCCGCCGGGGCTGGACTCGGAGGCGGTCGCCGGGCTGGCGCAGTGGCGGGCCGTGGCGTCCTTCGGTCGTCGGCGGGGCGCGCTGGACCGGGTGGCCGCGCGCGGCTATCCCGGCAACCCGGTGCCGACCCGGCGCGCCACGGAGGTGCTGCGGGGCCAGCCGTACGACCTGCCGCGTCCGGCGCCGTTGCCGGTCGGTGCGGCACTGGGCGGGCTGCGGGAGAACGGGACGTCTCTCGGCCTGCTGGTGTGTTGACCGGAGCTGGACGGGAGCGCCTCGCGTGGAAATTTCACCTGCCTTTTTCTGGCCGATGGATTGGGCGCGCGGACCATGGGCAGTAGGGTCCGGCTTAGGGAGAGCAGCGCGTTCGGCGCGGGCAGTCAGCGGGGGTTGCTGTCACGTCCCTGTCGCCGGCCTGTTCGCGTCTGCCACCCTCATCCACCGGATGCGCAGCTCAGAGCCGGATTACCCGGGAGGGGCGGAATGTCCGGACACAAGCGGGCAGGAACACGGCCGGAGGGCGTACTCGAAGATCTGGACGGCGCGGCATTGTCGTACGCCGCACAGATCGCCGACCGTCCGTCGGCGGAGCGACACGGACTGCGGGAAGACCTGGTGCAGCTGGCGCTGCCGTTCGCCGGTCGGCTCGCCCGCCGCTATCGCGGACGGGGAGAGCCGCTGGAGGATCTCGAGCAGGTGGCCCGACTCGGCCTGGTGAAGGCGGTGGACCGCTACGACCCGGAGCGCGGATCCTTCACCGCGTACGCCGCAGTGACGATCACCGGCGAGATCAAACGGCACTTCCGTGATCGGACGTGGGGCGTGCACGTACCGCGCCGTCTGCAGGATCTCACCATCGAGGTCAGCCAGGCGACCGCCGTGCTGACCACGGAGCTGTCCCGGTCGCCGACCGTGGCGGAGTTGGCGGCGCGTCTCGACACGTCCGAAGAGGACATTCTGGCGGCGCTGGAGTCGGCCGCCGGCTACACGCCGGCGTCGCTCAACGGTCCGGTCGGTGACGACGGGCCGGCCGAGCTCGGCGACATGTTCGGCGCGCTCGACGCCGACCTGGAGTCGGTCGACGACCGGCTGACCGTGAGCGGCCTGCTCTACCGGCTGCCGGCGCGGGAGCGGCGCATCCTGGCGATGCGCTTCTACGGCAACTACACCCAGTCGGACATCGCGGCGGAGTTCGGCATCTCCCAGATGCACGTCTCCCGGCTGCTGTCCCGCACCCTGACCTGGCTACGCCAGGCGATGCTCACCGACACGCCGCCCCGCTGGGAGTCCGGTGGGGGTCAACTCGACGGCCAGGGACTGCGGCTGTCGGTCCAGCGCTGCGGCGAGTATCCGGGCGGTTGGGTGGTGGTGGCGGTCGGCGGCGAGGTCGATCGGGACACCGCCGACCAGCTGCGTGACGTGGTGGTGGACACGGTCACCGCGGCGCAGTCGGCCGACGTCATCATCGACCTGGAAGCGGTGCCGTTCATCGACGCCGCCGGCATCGCCGCGCTGCTCGCCAGCCATGAGGCCGCCCGCCGGAGCACGACCCGGCTGCGGGTGGCGAAGGCGCAGCCGTACGTGCGGCGCAGCCTCACCGTCGCGGGTCTGGCACCCCTGCTGGAGTGACGACGTTCGTGCTGGAGCGATCCCCCCGCCGCGGCCGGCTGGCACCGGCCACGGCGGGAGGCAACCTCGGCGCTACTTGCCCTCGTCCGACGGCTTCCCGGTGCGCCACCGCTTGTTGGTTTCCCGCCCGCCCCGTTCGCTGTCGATGGGGTTGTCGGGCTTCTCGCGTTCGTCGTAGTCCGGTCGGGTCACGTTCTCCGGGTGCGGCACCTTGACCGGGCGCGCCCCGGACTCCGGGGGCGGCTGGTGCTCGGATGCCTCGGCGGGTCCGGTGGCGCCCTTCTCGCTCGGGCGCTCGGTCTCGGGTGTCGTGCGATGGCCGGGCCGCATCTCCTCGGCGAGGGTCTGCCGCGGCTTCGTCTCCCGCTGCGGCAGGTCGTGGCCCAGGTCGGACACGAGGTAGCCGTACTTCTCGTCGAACGCGGGGCGCTCGGAGCGGATCCGGGGGATCCGGTCGAAGTTGCGCAGCGGTGGGGGGCAGGTGGTCGCCCACTCCAGGGAGTTGCCGTAGCCCCAGGGGTCGTGGACGGTCACCACGCGGCCGAAGCGCCAGGACTTCCAGACGTTCCACATGAAGAAGAGCGTGGAGATGCCGAGGACGAACGAGCCCACGGTGGAGATCGCATGCCAGGTGGTGAAGCCGTCGAACGGGCGGTAGTCGGCGTAGCGGCGGGGCATGCCGCGGTTGCCGAGCCAGTGGTGCACCAGAAAGGTCATGTGGAAGCCGATGAACATGGTCCAGAAGTGAATCTTGCCGAGGCGTTCGTCGAGCATCCGTCCGGTCATCTTGGGAAACCAGAAATAGGCGCCGGCGAACGCCGCGAAGACGATGGTCCCGAAGAGCACGTAGTGGAAGTGCGCCACGACGAAGTAACTGTCGTGGGTGTGGAAGTCGATGGGTGGACTGGCCAACAGCACCCCGGAGAGCCCGCCCAACAGGAACGTCACCAGAAAGCCGATCGCGAAGAGCATCGGCGTCTCGAAGGTGAGTTGACCCTTCCACATGGTGCCGATCCAGTTGAAGTACTTGACACCGGTCGGCACGGAGATGATGAACGTGGCGGCCGAGAAGAAGGGCAACAGCACCAACCCGGTCGCGAACATGTGGTGTGCCCAGACCATCATCGAATAGCCGAAGATGACGACCATCGCGATGACCATGCCCTTGTAGCCGAAGAGCGGCTTACGGCTGAAGACGGGAATGACCTCGCTGATGATGCCGAAGAACGGCAGCGCCACGATGTAGACCTCGGGATGACCGAAGAACCAGAAGAGATGCTGATACAGCAGCGGCCCGCCGTGCCTGGCGCTGAAGACCTGCGCGCCCAGCAGGCGGTCGGCCAGCAACGCGAGCAGGGTCGCGGAGAGCAGCGGGAAGACGATGATCGCCATCAGAGCGGTGATCAACAGGCCCCAGGTGAAGAGCGGCATCCGGAACATGGTCATCCCCGGCGCGCGCAGCGTGATGATCGTGGTGATCAGGTTGACCGAGCCCAGGATGGTGCTGAGCCCGGAGAGAACCAGACCGACGATCCACATGTGTCCACCGATGCCGGGAACGTGCTCGGAGCTGCTCAACGTCGGATAGGCCGTCCAGCCGAAGTCGGGCGCGCCGCTCGGGGTGACGAAGGAGAGCATGACGATCGCGCCGCCGAAGAGATACAGCCAGTACGCCAGTGCGTTGAGCCGCGGGAACGACACGTCGGGCGCGCCGACCTGGATCGGCACGAAGTAGTTGCCGAAGCCGAAGACCAGCGGCGTGGCGAAAAGGAACATCATCACCGTGCCGTGCATGGTGAACATCTGGTTGTACTGCTCGGGAGAGAGAAACTGCATCCCGGGACGGGCCAGTTCGGCCCGCATCACCAGGGCCATGATGCCGCCGAGGACGAAGTACACGAAGGACGTCACCAGGTAGAGCAGGCCGATCTGCTTCGCGTCGGTGGTCGCCAGCATGCGGACCAGAACGGCGCCGGGCGGCGTGCGCCGTACCGGTCCGGGATACCCCGGCATGTGCCCCGGCGTGATGATGATCGCCCGCCGTTCCCGGTCCGGCGCCGGCGCCACTCGCTTCACCATCGGTCCCACCTCGCCACAGCCGGATCACGGACGAGGCGCGGCTACCCCGCTGAGACCGGTTGAAACGGGAGGGGTGACTTTTTCTGGTCGGGTCGGGCGTCAAGCGGCGAGGCTTGCCCAGACCACCTTGCCGTTCCCCGCCGGCAGCGTGCCCCACCGTTGCGCGAGCTCGCGGATCAACAGAATTCCGCGCCCACCGGTCGTGCTGAGGTCCGCGGTCACCGGCCGCGGCGCGGCCACGCTGCCGTCGTGCACGGCGACGTGCAGGTAGGGCCGGCGCAGGGTCAGCGTGACCTCCATCGGGGTACGGGCGTGCCGCACCCCGTTGGCGACCAGCTCGCTGAGCACGACGCGCGCGGCGTCGGCGACCTCGGGCAGGTGCCACCGGGCGCAGGCCTCGGTGGCGAGTTCGCGCGCCTGGCGGCACGCGTCGACCACGGGTTGCAGGCGGGTGCGGAGCCGGGGTGAGGCGCCGGGACGCTGCGCGTCGCGCAGCGCCGCGGACCGGGAGGCGCGGACCGGCACGAGGCCGCTCACGGGTGAGTGCGCGAGTTGCCACGCGGTGTCCGGGTCGGGGGAGCAGAGCAGCATCGGCACCGCGGGCCATTCGGCGGCCTGCCGTGCGATCGACGCGAACACCGACAGCGTCGACCGGTCCGGGACGGTCAGCCCGTGCAGATCGACCACGAGCGCATCCGGCTGGTCGGCGAGGCAGCGCTGCAGGGCGGTCTGGACCGCCGCTGTGGTCGTCGGGTCGAGAACGCCGGTCAGCCGCGCCACCGTCACCGGTAGTCCGTCGTCCACCAGGCATTTCATCCGGTTGGGCATCGCGTTTTCCCCCTCATCGCGGTTGCCCGCTCCGTTACCCTCGGCGCGGATCACGGAAACCGAGAGGGGACAAAGCGGCCGCGGGCGGGGGCGACCCCCGCTCCGCTCACCCGCGCGTCGGCTCGTCTCCGTCCCGCGCGACGGGGAGCCCGAGCGCCTCGGCGACGCCGGTCACCTGCAGGACGTGGTGCACGACGCGCCGCGGGTTGCGTACGGTCAGTGCCGCGCCGCGAGCGAGCGCCGTGCGGCGTCCTTCCAGCAGGACGCGGACTCCGGTGGAGTCGAGGAACGGCACTCCCGCGAGGTCGACGACCACCTCGCGCACCGCGCGGTCCGCGAGCGCCTCGGTCAACGCCGCTCCGAGCAGCGTCTCGGTGCCGAGGTCCACGTCGCCGTGGACATGGAGGATCAGCCGTCCCCTGCCGTCGGCCTCGGTGCGTGTATCGAGCGTCATCTCCACCCTCACCTCGGCGACCCGTACGTACCGGGTGGTCACGTTACCGAAGCCCGGCGCGTTGGGGTGCGACGCCACTTCGCCACCGGCCCGCGATTGGGCCGGTGGCGAAGTGACGTCGCACGAGGGGCGGGTCAGGCCGGTGAGCGGCGGCTGGCGAGGAGGCCCAGGCTGATCATGCCCACGCCGAGGAAGAGGTGAAGCCAGTTGTCCGCGGTGTTGAACGGCACGAAGTTGGCGGGACTGCTCTCGTGCACGGCGAGTCCGTAGAGCCAGAGGACGAGATACACGGCGCCGCCGCCGATCAGGAAGGTCCGGGCGGTGGCGACGCTGCGTGCCATCGCCAGTCCGGCGATCCCGAAGGCGATGTGCACGAGATTGTGCAGGACGGACACCTGGAACACGCCCAGCAGCTTGGCGCCCGACTCGTGACCGGCGAGGTAGAGGTCCCCGTAGTCGGTCGTGATGCCGGGGATGAATCCGAGGATCCCGATCAGCAGGAACGCCGCGCCCACGATCGTCGCGAAGGTCGTCACGAGCGGCCGGGTCGCCGCGCGCCCCGCCATCGTCGTACCGGTTCTACTCACCATCTCGCTTCACCTCCAGGGAAAGGTCTCGTGGTACGGGTGCCCGACCCGTGATGGGGCAAACGCCGGCGCGACGGGCGCACGCGACGTCTTCGGCGGCGTGTCGGCGCGGCGACCTCCGGCGTTGCGGGTGGACCGCCGCCGGTCGGCGGAGTCCGATCGACGATCATCCGAATGGGCGCTGTCGGGTGGATCCGGCGAACCGGTCGATGGGTGACAGGAACGCGCTAAATAGCGGAGAATGATCACATGGCTACTTTTAGTAGCTTGTGGGGGTGACTCACGGAACGAGGGTGATTTTGTCCCTGGCCGCCGGCGTGGCCACGTTCGCCTTCGGCGTCTCCGGCGCCGGCGACAACTCCTCCCGCGCGGGGGCACTCGCCTTTCTGGGCCTGGTGGTCGCGCTCCTCGTGTGGAACGTGACCAAGCCGGCCGGCAGTTCGAAGTAGGCGCGACCCGTCCATGACCACCCGGGTCCCGGGCATGCCGCCGCTACCCTCGACGTCGTGCCTGCCGACGCCTCCAGTCCCACCATGACCGTTCCGGCGCGCCGCGTCGGGCTCCGCGCGCTCCTACCGCATCTGCGCGCGCACCGCGCCACCCTGATCGTCGTCGCGCTCCTCTCCCTGGTCGGCGCCGGCGCCGCCTTGCTGCAACCGTTGCTGACCCGTGCGGTCCTCGACGGGATAACCGCCTCCCGACCGGTCACCCGCGTCGTGCTGGCGCTGGTCGTCCTGCTCGTGGTCGGCGCCGCCATCGGTGGCGTGCGCGACTATCTGTTGCAGCGCACCGCCGAAGGGCTGGTGCTCGGCACCCGCCGCCGGCTCGCGGCGCACCTGCTGCGCCTGCCGATCGCCGAATACGACCAGCGGCGCACCGGCGACCTGCTTTCCCGCGTGGGCGCGGACACCACCCTGCTGCGGGCGGTGGTCACCTCCGGCCTGTTCGAGATGGTCACCGGTGCGGTGATGGTGGTCGGCGCGGCGACCGCGATGGCGTTGCTCGACCCGCTGCTGCTCGGCGTCACGCTCGCCGGTCTCGCGGTCGGTCTCGTGGTGGCGCTCGTCTTCGCGCGCCGCGTTCGCGGCATGTCCCAGCAGGCCCAGGCCCGGATCGGCGAGATGACCTCCGCCGTCGAACGGGCGATCTCCGCCGCCCGCACGATCCGCGCCGCCCGGGCCGAGGAGCGCGAGGCCGCCGCCGTCGCGCGCAGCGCCGAAGCGGCGTACGGGGCCGGCGTGCGGGTCGCCCGGTTGCAGGCGCTGGTCGGCCCCGCCAGCACCACCGCGATCCAGGGCTCCTTCCTGCTCGTGCTCGCCGTCGGTGGCGCGCGGGTGGCCGCCGGCTCGATCACCGTCGGCGACCTGGTCGCGTTCATCATGTTCCTGTTCTTCCTGGTCATCCCGCTCGGCCAGGCGATGCACGCCTACACCCAGCTGCAAACCGGGCTGGGCGCGCTGGAGCGGATCGAGGAGATGTTCGAGATTCCGCTGGAGAGCGACCGGCCCACGCGGGCCGCCCCGCCCGTCCACGCGCCGTTCGCCGTCGAGTTCGACCGGGTGAGCTTCGGCTACGCCGGCGCGTCGCCCGTGCTGCACGAGATCAGCTTCGCCGTGCCGCACGGCACCCGCACCGCCCTGGTCGGGCCCTCCGGCGCGGGCAAGTCGACCCTGCTCTCGCTCGTCGAGCGCTTCTACGAAGTCAGCGCCGGGACCGTGCGGGTGCACGGGACGGACATCCGGGATCTGCCGCGTGACGTGCTGCGCGGGCAGCTCGGCTACGTCGAGCAGGAGGCGCCGGTGCTCGCCGGCACGCTCCGGGACAACCTGCTGCTCGGCGCCGTCGACGCGACCGAGGCGCAGATGCTCGACGTGCTCGACGAGGTGAATCTCGGCGGGCTGGTGTCGCGCACACCCGAGGGACTCGACGCCCAGGTGGGGGAGGGCGGCGTGCTGCTCTCCGGTGGCGAGCGCCAACGCCTCGCGATCGCCCGTACGCTGCTCGGCGCCGCGCCGATCCTGCTGCTCGACGAGCCCACCAGCAACCTGGACGCCCGCAACGAGGCCGCGCTGCGCCGGGCGGTCGACGCGGTCGCCGTCCGGCGCACGCTGCTGATCGTGGCGCACCGGCTCTCCACGGTCGTCGACGCCGACCAGATCGTGGTGCTCGACGGCGGTCGGGTCGTGGCGCTCGGGACACACGAGGAGCTGCTCGGGAGCAGCGAGCTCTACCGTGAGCTCGCCGCCCACCAGCTCCTCGTCACACCGATGGATTAGCCCCGGCGCCGTCGGGGTGCAGGATGACCTTCGTCCACCCCTGGTCCCGCTTGTCGAAGTGCTCGTAGGCGTTGGGCGCCTCCGCCAGGGGCAGCTCGTGCGACACGATGTACGACGGCTTCGCCTTACCGGCGGAGATGAGGTCGAGCAGCCGCCGGTTGTAGTTCTTCACGTTGCACTGCCCCGTGCCCATCGTCTGTCCCTTGAACCAGAACATGCCGAAGTCGAAGCCGACCTTCCCCTGCTTGGCCATGTCGTTCGGGCCGCCGGGATCCTGCGGCACGTAGACGCCGACCACGCCGATCGTGCCGGCGAAGCGCACGGAGCTGACCAGCCGGTTCAGGGCCAGGCTCGGGTCCTCGCGGCCCTGCGGGTCGTGCGCCTGGTAGCCGATGCATTCGCAGCCCCGGTCCGCGCCCTTCCCGTCCGTCAGCTCCATGACCTTCTCGACCGGGTCGCACTCGGCGTCGTTGATCGGGATCGCGCCGACCTGTTCGGCGAGCGCCAGCCGGTCCGGATGCCGGTCGACGACCATGGTCTGCGCGGTGCTTTTGATCTTGCAGGAGAGGGCGGCCATCTGCCCGACCGGGCCGCCGCCGTAGATGACGACGTTGTCGCCGGGCTGCACGCAGGCGAGCTCCGTGGCGTGCCAACCGGTGGGGAAGATGTCGGCGAGCATCACGTAGTCGCGCTGTTTCCGCACGTCCCGGGCGTTCTCGGGCAGCTTCAGGCAGTTGAAGTCGCCGTACGGCACCCGCAGCAGCTCGGCCTGGCCCCCCTGGTACGGCCCCATGTCGGCGAAGCCGAAGGCGGCGCCCCCCATCGACGGGTTCGGGTTGCTCAGCAGGCAGAACGCGGTGAGGCCCTGCTCGCAGTTCTCGCAGAACCCGCACGCGACGTTGAACGGCATGACGACCATGTCGCCGACCTGGACCTGGTCCACCCCGGCGCCGACCTCGACCACCTCGCCGAGGTTCTCGTGCCCGAGTACCCGACCCTGCTCCATGTCGGTGCGCCCCTCGTACATGTGCAGATCCGACCCGCAGATGTTCGTCGTCGTGATCCGCACCAGTACGTCCGTGGGTCGTTCGATCCGGGCGTCCGGTACGTCCTTGACCGCAACCCGCCGTGGACCCTCGTACACCAGCGCCTTCATGCGCCCTCCTTCGTCGCGGCCCCCGCCCGCGCGGCGAGGCACCGGGGCCTACCCGCGATCCGGCGCGATATGCATGCAGTCGCATCCCGGCATACCGGGCGGGGACGGGCGGGGCAGCCGGCATGCTCGGGCATCGCGTAGCGTTGCCGGACATGGGTGTGTCGCAACGGTTGAAGAGCAGGTTCCGGCGTTTCCTCCAGCGCCCGGGGACCACGGTTGACCTCGCTCCGTTGGAGAAGCGGCTGCCGGCCATCGCGGCGCGCGAGGAGGAGCTGACGGAGCTCGACGACGCCGCGCTGACCGAGGCGGCCGGGCGGGCCGACGACTACGTCGACATCTGCGCGATCGGGCGCGAGGCCGCACGGCGCGGGCTCGACCAGCGGCCGTACGACGTCCAGCTGCTCGGCGCGATGGCGCTGCTCTCCGGCAAGGTCGCCGAGATGGCCACCGGCGAGGGCAAGACGCTCACCGCCGTGATCGCCGCGTACGGGCACGTGCGCCGCGGCAACGGGCCGGTGCACGTGCTCACCGTCAACGACTACCTGGCCCGCCGCGACGCCGAGTGGATGGAGCCGGTCTACCGCCTGCTGGGGCTCACCGTCGGCTGGGTCACCGAGGCGTCCACCCCCGAGCAGCGGCGCGAGGCGTACGACCGGGACGTCACCTATGTGTCGGTCAGCGAGGCCGGCTTCGACTTCCTGCGCGACCAGCTCGTCACCGACGTCGCCGACCGGGTCCAGCCGACGCTCACCACGGCGATCGTCGACGAGGCCGACTCGATCCTCATCGACGAGGCACGCGTGCCGATGGTCCTCGCCGGCGCCGTGGCCGGCGAGCAGGACCCGGTGCACGCCGCCAACGCCCTGGTGCGGGGACTGCGTGCGGGCCGGCACTACGAGATCGCCGACGACGGCCGCAGCGTCGCCTTCACCTCGGCCGGGCTCGCCGCGATCGAGGCGAAGCTCGACGGAATCAATCTCTACGCCGATGAGAACGTCGCCCAGCTCTCCGCGGTCAACGTCGCGCTGCACGCGCACGCCCTCCTGCACCGCGACGTGGACTACATCGTCCGCAACGGCGGCGTCGAGCTGATCGACGAGATGCGCGGCCGGGTGGCCCAGCGCCGGCGCTGGCCGGACGGCCTGCAGGCGGCGGTGGAGGCGAAGGAGGGGCTGGCCGCGAGCGCCGAGGGCGAGGTGCTCGGCACGATCACGGTGCAGGCCTATGTCGCGCTCTACCCGACCGTGTGCGGCATGACCGCGACCGCCGTGCTCGTCGGAGACCAGCTGCGCGAGTTCTTCAAGCTCGAGGTCGCGGTGATCCCGCCGAACACCCCGTGCGTCCGCGTGGACGAGCCGGACCGCATCTACGCGACGCGGGCGGAGAAGGAAGAGGCGCTGATCGCCGAGATCGCCGCCTGCCACGAGGTGGGACGGCCGGTGTTGGTCGGCACCCTCGACGTCAAGGAGTCGGAGGGGCTGGCCGCCGGTCTCGCCGCCGCCGGCGTGCCCTGCGTGGTGCTCAACGCCAAGAACGACGACGAAGAGGCGGCGATCATCGCCGAGGCCGGCGCGTACGGGGCGGTCACCGTCTCCACGCAGATGGCCGGTCGGGGCGTGGACATCCGGCTCGGCGGCAGCGATCAGGTCGACCGGGACCGGGTCGCCGAGCTCGGCGGTCTCTACGTGATGGGCAGCGGCCGGCACGACAGCCGGCGGGTCGACGACCAGCTCCGGGGCCGGGCGGGCCGGCAGGGCGACCCGGGTGCGTCCGTCTTCTTCGTCAGCCTCGAGGACGAGCTGGTGCTGCGACACGCGCCCGACGCCATCCCGCCGTCGCCGCGGATGAACGCCGACGGCCTGGTCACCGACGA
Source organism: Micromonospora sp. NPDC049679 (assembly GCF_040659735.1). Taxonomy (NCBI): domain Bacteria; kingdom Bacillati; phylum Actinomycetota; class Actinomycetes; order Micromonosporales; family Micromonosporaceae; genus Micromonospora; species Micromonospora sp. NPDC049679. The sequence continues at coordinate 13,659 of NZ_JBFANZ010000021.1, read as the reverse complement.
GCAGGTCGACTTCGCGGTGGAACACGCCCAGCGCATCGCCGAGGGCGTCAACCACGAGATCCACCGCAACACGTGGCGCTACAGCGTGGTGATCGAACAGCAGCGCATGGCGCTCGCCGAACGGCGTGAGCGGCTGCTGACCAGCGACATCGCTGCGGAGATGCTGACCGAGAAGTTCCGCGACCGGTGCGTGGAGATCGGCGAGGACGCGCTCTCCCGGGCCGCCCGTTCGATCGCGCTCTACCACCTCGACCGGCTCTGGGCGGAGCATCTCGCGGAGCTTTCGGAGGTGCGTGAGGGCGTACACCTGCGTGCGCTCGGCCGCCTCGACCCGCTCGACGAGTTCCACCGGGCGGCGGTGCCGGCCTTCAACCGGCTCATCCCCGAGATCGAGGCGCGCACGGTGGCGACCTTCGAGGTGACCGAGGTGGACGAGGACTGGCAGCCCGACGAGGCCAGCCTGGTCCGGCCGAGCGCCACCTGGACCTACCTCGTCCACGACAACCCGTTCGGCTCCGAGTTGGACCGGCTGATCGCGGCGGTCGGCCGCCGGCTGATCTCCGCCGGCCGCCCCTGACCGCGCGGGTCAGCGTTTGAGCTCTCTCCGCCCGGGTAGAAAGCCGGGTCCGAGCGGGGGGAGAACAACGAGCATGGCGCAGGAGACAGGGCTCACGATACGCGACTCCGGCACGGTGCCGGAGACCACGGACGAGGAGGACCGCGAACGGTGAGCCCGATGCCGTCCCAGGCGGATGGGGCGAGCCTCGGAGTGCTGGAGACCGCTGCGCTGCTGCGTGAGCTGACCGCGGGCATGGTCGCCAGTGATGACTTCGACGACGCTCTCGACCACCTGGCCCAGACGACCCGGCATGCCCTGCCCGGCATCGCGTGGTCGAGCGTGACTCTGCTGCGTGCCGGCGAGCCCGCGTCCGTCGCCGCGTCCGATCCGTCGGTCAAGGATCTGGACGAGTTGCAGTACGGAGCCGATGGGCCCGGTATGACGGCGATCCGCCGGCGGGAGATCGTCCTTTCCGAGGAGTTGGCGAGCGAGCAACGGTGGCCGGAGTGGACGCCCGCCGCCCTCGCCCGCGGCGTCCACGCGGTACTTTCCGCGCCCGTCGACATCGACGATCACGTGATCGGCTCGATCAACTTCTACGCTGCGGACGCCGGCGCGCTCACGCCCGCGCAGCAGTTGACCGCGATGCTGCTCGCCGAGCATGCCGGGCTACTGCTCGCCGCGGTCCGCGACCGGGCCCGGCAGGCGGCCCTGACCGCCGAGATCGACGACGCCCTCACCTACGGCGAGGTGATCAGCCAGGCGATCGGGATCGTGATGACGCAGCGGCGCTGCGCGCCGGGTCAGGCGCTGGACGTGCTGCGCACCGCCGCCGAAGCCCTGTCGATTCCGTTGCCCGACGTCGCGGAGCGGCTCGTCGCCTCGGTGGAGCGGGACCGCGACGGGTAGTCCGTCCCGACGCATGACGTTTGTCGCGACCCGACCCCGGGGTAACCCTTGCAGCGCCGATGTACGCCGCTGGAGGGACGTGAGCACCATGGAGAGCCGACTGAGCGTCTCCGGACATCCGATTCAACCGATGCTGGTGACGTTCCCCGTCGGCCTCTTCGTGTCGGCCGTGCTGCTCGACGTCGGCGCGCTGGCCGGCGGCTCCGTGTTCTCGCTGCTCGGCGACGTCGCCTACTGGTCGATCATCGCGGGGCTGGGCGCGGCGGCGCTCACCGCGCTCGCCGGCATGGTCGACCTCTGGGACCGGCCGATCCGCGGTCCGCGTCGGACGCTGGCGGCGTTCAACCTGGCCACCGTCGGCATGGCGGCGCTCTTCGTGCTGGTCTGCCTGGCCCGGGCCGGGGCGCCGCACCACGTCACGAGCGGTGCCCTGCTCGTGGTCGAGTTCGCCGCGCTCGTCGTCGGCGGCATCGGCGTACGCCTCGGCACCCGGCTCGTACGGGAGATGGACGAGGAGCCGGTGGCGGAGCCGACCGGGCGGCGGCCCGTGCCCACCGCCCGCCGTGGCGGACGGGTGTACAAGTCCCGCCGCCAGTTCGTCCGCTGAGCCGGCTTCCGTTCAGAGCGTTTCCCGGTGTGCCCGGCCGTGGTGCGCGCCGAGCACGTCGTCGCCGAAGTCGCTGAGCGGTCGGCGTAGCACGGTGTGCGCGTGGTTGCCGTCGTCGCTGGTGTTGTCGTACTCGATCAGCAGGTCATCGCCCTGCACCCGGTAGTAGTGCCGCCGCTCGGGCCCGGTCGGGCCCTCCCACGCGAAGTGCAGCTCGCCGCTGGCGACGCGCGCCGCTTCCCGTGCGGCGAGCTCGGTGGGGAGCCGGTCGAGGTAGAGCGCCACGAGTTGGTCGAGGAGCGCGCGGGCGGTCGGGCCGAGCCGCCCGCCGGCCACGCCGAGCGGCCCGATGCGGGACTCGGCGCGCGGATGCGTCGCGGTGCGGATGTCCGCGGGCGCGGAGTCGGAGACGATCGCCATCGCCCGCCCGGCACTGCCCATCGCGTCGAGCAGGGCGCGCGCCAGATCCTCCTCCGGTCCGAGCGGGCGGGAGACCGGCCGGCCGGCGTAGGTCACCCGGGCCGGATTGGCGCCGAGGAAGAGCGGCCCGGGCGTCACGCGCTCGCCGGCGATCGTCATCGTCACCGAGAGGTGGTGCCCCTCGAAGCGCCAAGACCAGTGCTCATCGCGGGCCGGGTCGCCGAAGACCGCGATCCAGTAGTCGTCGCTGTGCCGGCCGCGCCGCCAGTCCTCGCGGCGGTCGAGCACTTCTTCCAACGCGACCACCGCCATTGCCTGCGCGTAGGCGTGGGGGCTCAGCGCGGTGGCGAGCAGCCGGTGCGCGGCTTTGCGGGCGTCGCGGTCGAGGTCGGCCAGGCATGCGCCCGGACGGGGGCGCGGCCGGTACTCGATCCAGCGGCGGGCCGCGTCGTCGGCGAAGGGAAGCGCGGCCAGGCGGAGCTGATCGTCGTCGAGCGCCTGCAGCAGCCCGGTCGCGGCCGCGCGCATCTGAGCCGGTACGGATTCGACATCCACCTCATCTGTATACGCGCCCGCCTGCCGTCGCCGGTGACGCACCGGGCCATCGCACGTGCCTCAACGCGATGGCGCGCCGGGAGCGGGACGGTCTCCGCCGTCCCTCGGTTCGGCGCCTTTCGGGTGATTTGGTGGGCGGACCACCCCGTCGTACCGGTAGACGGCGAGCGACCGTCCGTCCATGTCCCGGCGTTGGTGCGTCGTGATGTAGCGGTGGATCAGCCCTTCGATCTCGAGCTCCACCATCGCGGAGTCCTCCGCGTTGAACGGTGTGTCGTCCCGTGGCCCGCCGGTGAGCAGGGCGTCGGGTTCGCGCGGCGTCGCCATGTCGCCCGGCTACCCGCGTAACGGCTCTTCAAACGGGGTGCAGGCCACTCGGTAGATCGAAGTTCTTGACAGTGCAAACAATGAGCACCATGATTGGCATCAATATCGCAGTGAGCCACGGGGGAAATACGCATTGTGATCTTGTCCGCGGACCGGCATGCGGTTCCGCGCCATAGCGCGCTGCGCCGTACCCCGGGGTGAGAATCCTGGGGAGGATATGTGACTGCGCAGTCCGCCGATCTCACACCTCTGTTACTGGTCCTGGCCGTCGCCGCGCTCTTCGTCGTCCGTGCCCGGCGTCGCCCGTCCTGGCCGGTCAAGCTCGCCATGGCCGTCGGGGCCGGGCTCTGGCTCGCCCTGCTCGGTGGGGCGATGTGGATGGTCGGCCAGGCCACCGCCGCTCAGCTGCCGGCGCCGCCGGTCGCGACCACACCCGGTAACCCGTGCAACGCGGGGCAGACCCCGAAGACCTTCAACGTCTCGCTGATCAACATCCCGATCTTCCTCAACCGCTTCGGCGATGTGGTGCCCGAGGGTCGGATGTACGTGCTGGACGAGAACATCGCCGCCGTGCGGAGCGGGTTCGCGCAGGCGGCCAACCCGGCGAAGGCCGCGGAGAAGGACCTGATCGAGCCGCTGACGTTGCGGGTCAACGTGGGTGACTGCGCCGAGGTCCGCTTCACCAACCGGCTCAACGAGGCCGCGCCGTCGTTCAACCGCAACGCGTCGATTTTCACGCTGCCCGGCGAAACGCTGCGCGCGCCCGGCGCGTTGACGCCCGACCCGCGCGAGTTCGCCCCCGCCGCGACCCAGCCGGACAACGATTTCGACCCGACGACCGCGCCGAACGCGTCGATGCACTTCGACGGCCTGGACTACGACGTCACGGGCTCCGACGGCGCGGTGGTGGGCAAAAACCCGGATTCCACCGCCCGCCCCGGCCAGAGCATCACCTACCGCCTCTTCGCACAGACCGAGGGGGAGTTCCAGTTCAAGGACGGGGCCGACTTCTCGTCCCAGCAGACCCGCCCGGTCGACTCTGCCGGCAAGGTGCGGTTCATCGGATCGCACTCGTTCGGCGCGTTCGGCGCGATCATGGTGGAGCCGCCCGGCGCGGCCTGGGTCGACGCTCGTACGGGTGCGCCGCTTTCCTCGGGGACCCGCGCGGTCATCAAGCAGCCCAACGCGCCGGACTTCCGCGAGCACGTGCTCTTCATGCATGACGAGGTGGAGGCCGAGCCGGGCATTCTCACCCGTTTCTGCCGGGGCGGTGACGACTCCGGCGGCAACGAGTGCGTCCAACCCACCACCGCGCAGTTGACCAAACTCAAGGCCGGCACGCTGCCCGCGCTCAGCGGTGGCGACGCGGACGCGCTGGTGCAGGGCGAGATTCCGGTGAAGTTGGAGTGGTTCGCCTTCAACTACCGCGCCGAGCCGGGCGCCAACCGGGAAGAGATCGGCTGTCCGAAGGCGACCAGCGCCGGACAGGGCTTCGACGCGAACGAGTGCGTCGGCGAGGAGACCAGCCTCTCCTCGTGGGCGTACGGGGATCCCGGCGGCGGGGACCTGGTCTTCGCCAACTACCGCGGGGAGCCGATGCAGATCCGGCTGCTCCACCCCGCGGAGTTCGAGACCCACACCTTCCACTGGCACGTGAACCGGTGGCCGTTCGACCCGAAGGACGAGGGGGGTGTCGCCGCGATCAGCAATCCCCACCACCGCACGAGCAAGACCAACATCCTCGACGTCCAGGCCATCTCGCCCGGAGCCCACTACGGGCTGATCGCGCAGGGCGGCGCCGGATCGGCGCACATGGACAAGCGAGCCACCTTTGGCGACATCATCTTCCACTGTCATCTGTACCCCCACTTCGCCTCCGGCATGTGGGCGCTGAACCGGACGCTGGACAAGCGGGAGGACGGCACGCGGGTCAATCCGGACGGGACGCCGGTCCCGGCGCTGTTCCCCCTCGAGGACTTCGACTACCAGCCCGGCGTCTCCGGCACGAACGCGCCGGCGACTCCCACGTCGACCACTCCGGGCTACCCGCTCTTCGTGCCCGGCAAGTTCGGGTTCAAGGCGCCGAAGCCGCCGCTCGGCGTGCCCACCCGCTCGGCGACCGGGGTCTTCCCACCGACCGCGCAAGAAAAGGCGTCCGCCGACTCCGGGGCCCAGGTGCCGGGCGGCTTCTTCCAGGATCCGTGTCCCGCGGGCCGACCCGTGAAGAATTTCGACATCTCCGCGATCCAGATCAACCAGGTCTACAACCCCGAGCTCAATTGGCGAAATCCGCAGTCACGGGTGTACGTCCTGGAGTCCCAACGCGCGGCGATCGAAGGCGGACAGAAGCCGGAACCGTTCTCCCCGCTGCTCAACGTCGGTGACTGCGTGGTCTACAAACTGACCAACCGGCTACCCGAGCAGTTCGGCGGCACGGTCTTCGACCGGGCCCAGGAAACGAACGAGGTAGGACTGCACCAGCACATGGTCCAGTTCGACGTGCTGTCGTCCGACGGCGCCGCGAACGGCTGGAATTACGACCAGGGCGCCGACTTCGGTCAGACCATCACCTATCGAGACTTCGTCCACGAGGACACCGCCACCAACAGCTTCCACGACCACTTCTTCTCGAACGTCCATCAGGACAACGGGCTGTTCGGCGGCTCCACCATCCACCCGGCCGGCTGTACGTTCCACAACTCGACGACCGGCGCCGCGGTGACCATCGGCACGATCGTGGACGTCCGCTGTACGCCGACGACCGACTACCGCGGGCAGGCGACGAACGGCGAGGACTACCGCAACGTGTCCCTGTTCATCGAGGACCACGTCCCGATGTTCCAACCGGCCAACTCCAACACGACGAACGACGATCAGTTCGTCACCGAGGAGGGGGTGCCGATCTTCCCGGCGAAATTCCCGTCGAGCAGCGACGATCAGGGCGCGATGGGTGTCAACTATCGCCTTGAGCCGTTCGAGAACCGGAGAAACCTGGATCCGTCGAAGTTGTTCGACTCGCGAAGTCACGGGCTGCCGTACACGCCGTATCCCCGGGCGTACGAGGGCGACCGAATAAAATGGAGACTGTTCCAGTTGTCGCAGGAAGAATCCCACGGTTTCAACCTGGACGGGTTCCGGTGGAAGGCCGAGCCCGACGATCCCGAGTCGAACGTCGTCCAGGCTCAGCACATCGGGATCCTCGAATACATCGACGTACGCGCGCAGACAGAGCACGAGGCCTTCCAGGCCGACTACGGCGGAATGAGCCGGTATCACTCGTACAGCTACAACGGAGCGGACGACTGGTTCCTCGGCGCGTGGGGAATATTGGAGGTGCGGGCCTGTGACAACCTGGGTGGAGGATTTCCGGGGACGCTGGTGACGCTGCCGGACAACCGGGAATTCGTGGGCAGGTGCGAATTTCCGGAAGCGATGCCCGACAGCTCGCCATGCGCCACGGGAGCGCCCCAGAAACAGTTCACCGTATCGGCGATCAACAAGGACATCACCTACAACGGCGCCGGTGACCACGACCCGAACGGGCTGATGTACGCGCTGTCGCAGGACGTGGCGGCCATCCGGAACGGCACGAAGCAACCGGAACCACTGGTGATCCGCGCGAACGAGGGTGACTGCATCACGATGACCCTCAAGAACGAACTGGACCCGGCGAAGCTGAAGCCGCACTGCTTCGAGGCGATCGAGCCGGGGCAGCTCGGTTTCAAGCAGGGAGTGGTCAACTATCCGGCCTGTCTCGATCAGCCGCCGCGCAACGAGGCCAACGTGCCCGGGTTCCAGCCGTTCCCGGTCGGCGCCCGGGTGTCCATGCGGCCCCAACTGGTGAAATACCACGCGAAATCCGGCGGCACCAATGTCTGGGGCGAGGTCGGCGGTTTCGGGTCGACGACCAGGGACGGCACGGTCGGCCCCGGCGAGTCGATCACGTACACCTGGTACGCGCTGCCGGGGGTCACCGGACTGGCGACCCTGGAGGACCGTGGCGACGTCCAGAACCACCCGCACCACGGCCTGTACGGCGCGCTGGTCATCGAGCCGGCGGGGTCGAGCTACGTGAACCCGCAGAACGGGCAGCCGCTCGCCAGCGGTACCCAGGCCGTGATCACGCACCCGAGTCAGTCGGACTTCCGGGAGAACATCGTGCTCATGAACAGCGACCTGTCGCTGTTCCGCAAGGACACAAACGGTAATCCGGCCGACGACCAGCCCGTGCCGGACAACCTGGACCTGGTCACCACCCCGGGCCGGGAGGCGGACGACCCGGAGGATCAGGGCGAGTTCTCGGTGAACTACCGCAACGAGCCCTGGTCGCACCGGTACCGCAATGACCAGAACATCACGAACATCTTCAGCTCGATCGTGCACGGCGACCCATCCACGCCGCTGTTCCAGGCGTACGCGGGAGACAAGACCGTCTTCCGGGTGGCGCAGGTGGTCGGTGACCCGCGATCGACGACCTTCGCCCTGCACGGGCACACCTGGCGGCGCGGCCCGATCGATCCCGAGTCGCAGATTACCGGCAACCAGGGCCAGTTCAATCCGGGCGTGGTCTACAACATCCACCTCGATCCGGCGGTCACCGGCGGTGCGGGCGGTCGACGCGGGGTGGCGGGCGACTATCTCTACCGCTCCGGCACCCTGGCCCGGCACCTGAGCGGTGGGCAGTGGGGGCTCTTCCGGGTCCACAGCACCGCTGCGCCCAACCTGATCGCGCTGCCGGACCATCCGGTCGCGCCGGCGAGCGGGTCGGGCGCCGCGCGGAAGTCCAGCGGCTTCGGTCCCGTGGCGTGGTTCGGCAGCCTGCCGGCTCGCGCCGGACGACGGGGGAGGCGGCGGTGAGTCTCCGGTCGAAACTGGTGCTGCCCGACGAGATGCGGGGCAAGTCCGGGCCGACCAAGCGGCCCGTCCGGGCTCCCCGGTCGGTCCGGACGCGCCATCCCCACGAGGGGCGGTCGTATCGGCAGGGGTTCCTGCTCGGCATGTCCGTCGGGATGAGCCTCGCGCTGGTCTTGGGCGTGGTGGCGTTCATCGTCACGCGGTCCGGGGTGGCGTCGGTGCCCGCGCCGGCGGCCGCGTCCGCGACGGGTCGGCCCACGGAGCAGAATCGGCAGCCACAGGCCGCGATCGACGTGACCGCGCGGCATCTGGGCAACCTGCAGGTGCAGATCGAGGCACAGGTGAGTTCGCCGGGCTCCTACGACCCGATCACGATGGGGCAGGTGGCGGCGTACACCGACATGGTGGCGATGCCGATGTCTCACCGGCAGGGGCCGATCATGATGGCGGAGTCGGGCGGGCGCAGGGGCCTGTACCAGGCGGTCACCACGCTGCCGATGACGGGTGAATACGACATCATGATCGAGGTCAAACAACCGATGGCGGCCAGGGCGCACAAGCGCATCAAGGTCGACACGGTGGCCGCGTCCTGACGTGAGACGACGATGGGGGAGGGCATCGGCCCTCCCCCATCGCGCTGTTCAGGACGCGCTGGAGGTGGGGCCGTCGCCGAGCAGTTCGGCCATGTCGGGTAGGTCGAAGAAGCGCGCCGTCTCGATCGCTGACGGGGTGCCGTCGGCGGGGTCGGCGCCCGCCGCGAGCAGCGCGGTCACGGTTTCGGCGGAGCGCCGGAAGGTCGCCGCTGCCAGCGCGGTCTGCCCGCGGTCGTTGACCCGGTCGGGGTCGGCGCCCCGGGTGAGCAGGGCGGAAACCGTGTCCGGATGTGAGTGGTAGGCGGCGAGGATGAGCAGCGTGTCGCCCTTGTCGTTGGTCATGTTCACCGGCAGGCCGGCGTCGACGTTCGCGACCAGTTCCTCGGTCGCTCCCGCGCGGGCCAGATCGAACATGCGGTGCGCGAAGGCCAGCGTCTCCTCGTCCAGTTCCTCTGCCACCGGCCCAGCCTAGAGCACCGGCTGTCAGCTCTTGAGCAGCTCCCTCATCCGGGTGATCTCGATCTGCTGCTCGGTCGCGGTGGAGGTCGCGATCTCCTGGATCGTGAGGTCGACGCCGACCCTCAGCATGTTTCTGGACATCTCGATCGCGCCCTGGTGGTGGTCGGTCATCATCTGGACGAACATCCGGTCGAAGGCGTCCCCCTTCGCCGCGGCGAGGGCCTTCATCGCCTCGGGCGTCTGCATACCCCGCATCGTGCCGTGCTCGTGCTGGCCGCTGGCGTCCTCCGGGCCCAGGCCCCGGGCGTCCAGCCAGGCGCGAAGCTGGTGGATCTCCGGCCCCTGGCTCGCCTTGATCCGGTCGGCCAGCGCACGGATCCGCGGGTCTTCGGCTCGGTTGGGCGCGAGGGCCGCCATCTGCAGGGCCTGGGTGTGGTGCGGGATCATCATGCGGATGTACCAGGTGTCCAACGTGGAGTAGCCCGGGGCCGCCAGGGGGCTGACCTGGTCCGCCCGGGTGACCTGCGCGGATTCGCCGGGACGGCCGGGCATGATGACCGGCGCGCTCCCCGCCGGGCCGGGTGTACTCGGCTCCACTGTGGGGGCCGCCGACGGCGTCGCGGACTTCGTCGCGAGTGCGTACGCGCCGGCCCCGCCGGCAAGTACGGCCGCGGCGATGGCACCGATCACGAGGATCCGCCGGTGGGTGGGGGTCATGGGCACGCCTCCTGGTCCAGGATGCGGCGATGGTAACCGCCCATCGATAGTTCCCGGGTGTGACCCAGGTCACAACAAGGGCAACCATCGACATGTAAGGTCTGGGCCATCGTCAATACCTTTCCTTCGAAGGGTGCCGCCAATGCTCAATCTCTCCCCCCGAGGGGCGCGGCAGCTCAGGACCGTCGGACTGGCCGCGACCACGCTCATGCTGATGAGCGCCGCCGCCGCCACGCCGAGCAGTGCGCAAGCGACGTCCGATGAATGTGCCGCGCTGCGCGGTGCGGGCGACAACTTCGCCGAGCTGTGCCTCACCGAGCAACAACTGACCGCAATGGACGACTCCGGTGCCGAACTCGGCGTCGATGAGATCGCCAGCAGCCCCAACATGCGCCAGATCGCGAACATCCCGAAGCAGGCCCCGTTCAACACGGAGTCCAGCTTCGGTACGGACATGGCGTTCCAGGGGCGCTACGCCTTTGTCGGCAACTACGACGGGTTCGTCATCTACGACGTCAAGAACCCGCGCAAGCCGTCCATCGTGTCCCAGGTGCTCTGTCCGGGCAGCCAGAACGACATCTCGATCCACGGCAACCTGCTGTTCCTCTCGACGGACCAGGGGCGCAGTAACGACTCGTGCGACAGCGTCCGCCTCTCCGCCACGCAGAAGGAATCGTGGGAGGGCATCAAGATCTTTGACGTGAGCGACAAGGCCAACCCGCGCTACGTCAAGTCGGTCGAGACCAACTGTGGCTCGCACACCCACACGCTGGTCCCGGGCAAGGACAGCAAGTCCGTTTACCTGTACGTATCGTCGTACTTCCCGGACGCGACCCTCCCGGACTGCCAGCCTCCGCACGACTCCATCTCCATCATCAAGGTGCCGGTGAAGAAGCCGACGGACGCGGCCGTGGTCGCGACGCCCAACCTCTTCCCGGACGGCGGCTACCCCGGTCGCGAGGGTGCCTGGGACACGAGTGGCTGCCACGACATCACCGCCTACCCGTCGAAGGACCTGGCGGCGGGTGCGTGCATGGGTGACGGCATCCTGATGGACATCTCCAACCGGGAGGCGCCACGCGTCATCAACCGGGTGCGGGACACGGTCAACTTCTCGTTCTGGCACTCGGCCACCTTCAACAACACGGGCACGAAGGTCGTCTTCACCGACGAGCTCGGCGGCGGTGGCGCGCCCACCTGTAACCCGACCGAGGGTCCGACCCGCGGCGCGAACGCCATCTACGACATCACCGGTAAGGGTGACAACCGGCAGATGGTGTTCAAGAGCTACTACAAGATCCCGCGGACCAACACCAACAACGAGAACTGCGTGGCCCACAACGGCTCGTTGATCCCGGTGCTGGGGCGGGACATCATGGTCCAGGCGTGGTATCAGGGTGGCGTGTCGGTGTGGGACTTCACCGACTCCGCCCACCCCGTGGAAATCGGCTACTGGGAGCGCGGACCGCTCTCGAACGACCGCGCGATCCTCGGCGGCGCCTGGTCGACCTACTGGTACAACGGCCACATCTACTCCAGCGATATCCAGAAGGGTCTGGACGTGCTGGAGATCAGGGACTGGCGTACGGTCACGGCCCACGCGGTTCGGGTCGACCAACTCAACGTGCAGACCCAGCAGGGCTACTGGGGCAGCCGGTAACCCCTCCCGCAGCACCGGCCGGCCCGGCCTCCCGCACCTGGGAGGCCGGGCCGGCCGCTGTCATGGGCGGCAGGCGGCTGGCATACGTATCGACGTGCGTTGCTGTCCGCGTCCGGGCCGTGGTGAAATGTCGGTACGTGGCGGTAGCGAGTGGCCGTGTGCTGCGACGGTGTGCCGGGCTCGGAAGCGTCAGGGCAGCGCTTTCCGATGTGGACCGTATCCCGCAGCGCCGCCATGACAGTTTCGCAACCGGGTCCCGCGGGCCTCCCGCGGCGGACCCCGCCTGCGCCTTCCTCCGTCGCCGGCCCGTGCACGGGCCTTGCGCGGCCGGGCGCAGCCGCATCCGAAGGGGAAGTACGTTGAGAATCAGACCCAGGTTTGCCGTGCTCGCCGCCGCCGCGGTGCTGGGCACGGGGCTCCCGCTGCTCCTCAAGCCCGAGGTGGCGCTCGCGCACGGCGCGATGACCTATCCGGCCACCCGCACCTACGCCTGCTACGTCGACGGCAAGGCGGGCGGTGGCGGTGACCTGAACCCCACCAACCCGGCCTGCGCGGCGGCCGTGGCCCAGGGCGGCAAGCAGCCGCTGTGGGACTTCTACGGTGTGCTGATCGGCAACGCGGGCGGTCGGCACCGCGAGATCATCCCGGACGGCCAGCTCTGTGGCGCCGGGACCGTGAAGTACGCCGCGTACAACGCGGCCCGGACCGACTGGCCGACGACCGCCCTCCAGTCCGGCGCCGGCATCACGTTCCGCTACAACGCGTGGGCGCCGCACCCGGGCACCTGGTACCAGTACGTGACGAAGGACGGGTGGAATCCGAACACCCCGTTGACCTGGTCGGACCTCGAGGCCACCCCGTTCGACCAGGTGACGAACCCGCCGCTGGGCAGCGGCGCCTCGGGCGCCGAGTACGTGTGGAACGCGCGGCTGCCCAACAAGAGCGGACGCCACATCATCTACTCCATCTGGCAGCGCTCCGACAGCCCCGAGGCGTTCTACAACTGCTCGGACGTCACCTTTGGCGGGGGCGGTGGTCCGACGACGCCGCCGACCACCCCACCAACCACCCCACCAACCACCCCACCAACCACCCCGCCGACGACGACCCCACCGCCGGCCGGCAGCGGCGCCTGCGCGGCGACGGTACGGATCGACAGTTCCTGGTCGGGCGGCTACCAGGCCACCGTGACCGTGCGCAACACGGGCAACGCCCCGGTGAGCCCCTGGACGGCGACCTGGACGATGCCCAGCGGCAACACCGTCTCCCAGGGCTGGAACGCCACGGTGTCGCAGAGCGGCACCACGGTCACCGCGACCGCGCCGAGTTGGGGGCAGACCCTCGCCGTCGGGGCGTCGGCCTCGATCGGCTTCATCAGCAGCGGCCCGCCGAGCCCGTCGGCGAGCGGCGTGAAGCTCAACGGCGGTACCTGCACCGCCTGATCTGATGGCAGGGCCTCTTCCGGTCGCTTTCCGCGGAGGAAGCGGCCCTGCCCATCGTCCGCGCGTATCCTTTCGGCGATCTTGTGATCGGGAGGGGCTGTGGCGGACGAGGTGTACGTGGGCAATGCGGGTGTGGACGCTCCGCTCGAACGGGGATGGCTTCTCGGCCACTTCATGCCGCCGGAAGCCGGGGTCCGGCACAGCGCCGACGTCGAGATCAAGTGGGGTGCGCACCCGCCGGGGGACCGGCGCGAGCAATGGGCGACCGGCGAGCGGCGTACCGCGCTGCTGGTGCTGATCAGCGGCCGCTTCCGGGTCGAACTGCCCGATCGGACCGTCCTGCTCGACAGGCAGGGTGACTACGTCGTCTGGGGGCCGGGAGTCGATCATTCCTGGTGGGCGGAGCAGGAGTCGATCGTGCTGACCGTGCGCTGGCCGTCGATTCCCGGCTACGCCGTACCGCTTTCCTAGCGCGGGTTCCGCCCGGAGCCGCACCTGGCTCACCGATTCCTCGCCGCTGACGACGAGCGAGGGAGTGCCCGAGCCGGCCGCCCACT
>NZ_JBFANZ010000020.1:0-108033 GCF_040659735.1 Micromonospora sp. NPDC049679 | reverse complement strand
CATGGACGAGGAGGAGCAGGACTGGTTCCCGAAGGTCCGCGAGGGGCTCGGCCGCAAGCAACTGCAGGAGATCGGCGCGCGCATGATCGAGCACGATTGGAGATCAAATCGTGTGAATACGTCCTTGATCGACGCACAACTCCTTGATCAGTGGGGGCACCGCGCCCAAGCGGTGTGATCATGAATGATCAGTGGGGTCATAACCCCACGGATCATTCGGGATCACTGGAGACGCGGGCTGCGGGCAACCCACGTCTGATTCAGAAGGGTCGAGACGGGCGCGGGCGGGGCGTTCGACAAGATCTGCGGCGAAGGGCGGTGTTCAGGCCGCGCCCGGCAGGCGTGACCGGGTACCACGGATCAGCCACTGCATGACAGACCGTGACACCACTTCTGGGAAACCTGCCAGGTCAACCCGGGGGTCAATCCCGGGTTGACCTGGCATGTCAGGTTGCCTCCGGCGAGTACCCGCCCCGGCTCGAAGCTGCCTCCGGTACGCCAGCTGTGCGGGGAGTTCGACGTCTCCCGCCCGGTCGTGCGCGCCGCCATCGACTGGCTCAAAGCGAAGGGCCTTCGTGGACGGAGCGCCCGGCGCGGGCGTGTTCGTGCGGGACCAGCACAGTTCGTAGACACGCGATCCAGGCGGGTCATGGCCGGGATGAGCGTGACTCGTCTCGATCACGACGGGGTGTCCCGGTCAATCCGGCGGATAAGTCAGTAGAGGACCGTGATCCGCCGAGCCACCGCGTCGACGCGGGCGGTCCCGCCGATCGGGACGATCAGCTGCGGGTCGGTGTGCCCGATGTCGAGGTCGAAGACGACCACGGCGTTCGGGGCGTACTCGGAGAGAGCGCGGGTGACGGCGGCGCGCTGCGCGGCGACGTACTCCCGTTTCTGCTCCGGCGACAGGCGCTTGTCGAACTCCCACGCCTTCGGCCGCCCGACCAGCACGGCGGGAAAGCCCGCGAGAAGACCGCGCTCCCCCATGTTGCGCAGGATCCGGTAGACCTCGACCGCCGAGGGCAGCTCCTGGGAGGTCTCCATGATGAACACGCAGCCGGCGTACGTCGCGCTCGGCGCGATCCGGCCCGCCTGCAGCAGCCAGGAGAGCACCTCGAGGTTTCCGCCCCAGACCGGTCCCTCGACAACGGCGCGGGGACCGTGCCAACTCCAGCCGCTCGCGGGGAACATGGCGGGTGGCCGGTCGAGCGAGGAAGGGTCGTGCCAGTCGTTCGGCTCGTCGCCGTATTCCGTGGCGGGCGTCAGCTCGTACCAGTCGTCCGTGAAGAGCGCCGCGCGCAGCGAGTCCATCGAGAGCGGGTGGGGCGAGCCGGGGCGGCCGAGGTGCACCAGCACCGAGCCGCCGTGGTAGGCCACGATGCCCAGGTCGAAGAGGTGGGACAGCAGATTGGTGTTGTCCGAGTAGCCGAAGAACGGCTTCGGGTTGGTCCGTAGCACCGCGTCGTCCAGGTGCGGAATGACGGTGACCTCGTCGTTGCCGCCGACGGTGGCGAGCACGGCGGTGATCGACGGGTCGGCGAACGCGGCGTTGATGTCGCGGGCCCGGTCACGCGGGTCGGCGCCCATGATCCGGGTGGTCGGGTATTCGACCGGCTCCAGGCCGAATTCCTCGCGCAGGCGGCGCAGGCCCAGCTCGTGCACGTGGGGAAAGATCGCCGGCAGCCCGGCGGAGGGTGAGAGGACGGCGACCCGGTCCCCCGGTTTCGGCTTGGCCGGATAGCTCCGCTCGGACATGCGCGGCACGCTACCGCCGCCCGCGAGCCGTCCGCACTCGCATTTCCGGCCGGAAAAACCAGCAGCTGAGACGTGGGTCACCAGTCTGACCAGCCCCGGACGGGCCACCGATACGATCGGAGACGTCGGACAGCGCTGTCCTCCGTACCCTTGTAAGGAGCGCCAGGTGAGCGATCTGTCCGACAACGGCACCGAAAACGACGGCCCCGACGCCGCGGTACGCGCCGACATCCGGCGACTGGGCACGCTGCTCGGTCAGACCCTCGCCCGGCAGGAGGGGCGTCCCCTGCTCGATCTGGTCGAGGAGGTACGCGCGCTGGTCCGCTCCGACGCCGAGGCCGCCGCCGGCCGGCTCGCCGCGTTGGACGTCACGACCGGCACCAAGCTGGCCCGGGCCTTCTCCACCTACTTCCACCTGGCCAACATCACTGAGCAGGTGCACCGCGCCCGGGACCTGCGCCGGCAGCGCGCCACCCAGGGCGGCTGGCTGGACCAGGCGGCGAAGCTGATCGCCGAGCGCGGGGTGCCGGCCGAGGAGATCGCGACAGCGGCCCGGCGGCTCGCCGTACGCCCCGTTTTCACCGCCCACCCGACGGAGGCCGCGCGGCGGTCGATCCTGTCGAAGCTGCGCGCCGTCGCCGACGAGCTCGACCTGGAGATGGCCGGCTCGGTGCTGTACGGCGCGACCGACACCGGCCCGACCGACCGCCGTCTGGCCGAGCTGCTCGACCTGCTCTGGCAGACCGACGAGCTGCGGCTGGACCGGCCGGACCCGACCGACGAGGCCCGCAACGCCGTCTACTACCTGCGGGACCTGTACGCGGACGCCGCGCCGCAGGTCCTCGACGACCTCGCCGACACGCTGCGGTCGCTCGGAGTGGAGACCTCACCGACGTCCCGCCCGCTCACCTTCGGCACGTGGATCGGCGGCGACCGCGACGGGAACCCGTTCGTCACCCCGGCCGTGACCCGCGACGTCATGCTGATCCAGCACGAGCACGGCATCCAGGCCACCGAGGCGGCGATGGACGCGCTGATCAGCGAGGTCTCGGTGTCCCGGCGGCTGCGTGGGGTCTCGCTCGACCTGTCGGCCAGTCTCGCCACCGATCTCGACGCGCTGCCCGAGGTGGCGCCCAGGTTCCGGCGGGTCAACGCCGAGGAGCCCTACCGGCTGAAGGCGCGTTGCGTGAAGGCGAAGCTCGCCAACACCCGCAAGCGGCTGGCCGACGGCACCGCGCACGTGCCGGGACGCGACTACCGCGGCTCCGGCGAACTCCTCGCCGACCTGGAGCTGATGCGCGCCTCGCTGGCCCGCAACGCAGGACAACTCACCGCCGTCGGCAAGCTCGCGTCGGCGATCCGCACCGTCTCCGCGTTCGGGCTGCACCTGGCGACGATGGACGTGCGGGAGCACGCCGAGGCGCACCACGCGGTGCTGGCGCAGCTCTACGAGCGGGTCGGTGAGGTCGGCGACTACAAGACGCTGACCCGGACCGACCGCACGAAGCTCCTCGCCGAGGAGCTGACCGGGCGGCGACCGCTGGCCCGGCTCGACACCCCGCTGACCGACGCGGCGCGCAAGACGTTCGACGTGTTCGGCACGATCCGCGACGCGCAGGAGCGGTTCGGCAACGAGGTGATCGAGTCGTACATCATCTCGATGACCATGGGCGTCGACGACGTGCTGGCCGCCGCGGTGCTGGCCCGCGAGGCCGGGCTGATCGACGTGCACAGCTCGCGGGCCCGGATCGGCCTCGTGCCGCTGCTGGAGACCCCGGCCGAGCTCGACGCCGGCGGCGAACTCCTCGACGAACTGCTCTCGCTCCCCGCGTACCGGGCGATCGTCGCGGCCCGCGGCGACGTGCAGGAGGTGATGCTGGGCTACTCCGACTCCAACAAGGAGGCGGGCATCACCACGTCCCAGTGGGCGATCCACCGGGCACAGCGTTCGCTGCGTGACGTGGCGGCCCGGCACGGCGTCCGGCTGCGCCTCTTCCACGGTCGCGGTGGCACGGTCGGCCGGGGTGGCGGGCCGACGCACGAGGCGATCCTGGCCCAGCCGTACGGGACGCTCGACGGCGCGATCAAGGTGACCGAGCAGGGCGAGGTCATCTCCGACAAGTACACCCTGCCGGCGCTCGCCCGGGAAAACCTGGAGCTGACCGTGGCCGCGGTGCTCCAGGCGACGCTCCTGCACACCGCCCCGCGCCAGCCGGAGGAGATGCTGGAGCGCTGGAACTCGGCGATGAACACCGTCTCCGACGCCGCGTTCCGCTCCTACCGGTCGCTGGTCGAAGACCCGGACCTGCCCGAATACTTCTGGGCCTCCACCCCGACGGAGTTGCTCGGCGCGCTCAACATCGGCTCCCGGCCGGCGAAGCGGCCCAACACGGGCGCCGGTCTGGGCGGCCTGCGGGCGATCCCGTGGGTCTTCGGCTGGACGCAGTCGCGGCAGATCGTGCCGGGCTGGTTCGGGGTGGGCTCGGGGCTCGCCGCCGCCCGCGAGGCAGGGCTGTCGGAGGTGCTGGCCGAGATGCACGGCAGTTGGCACTTCTTCCGGACGTTCCTGTCGAACGTGGAGATGATGCTGACCAAGACGGATCTGAGCATCGCGCGGCGCTATGTCGAGACGCTGGTGCCGGGTCCGCTGCAGCCGATCTTCACGAAGATCGAAGAGGAGTACGAGCGGACCGTGCGCGAGATGCTCGCGATCACGGGTGAGCTGGGGCTGCTGGAGAACAACGCGGTGCTGCAGCGGACCCTCGCCGTCCGGGACACCTACCTGGAGCCGTTGCACCACCTCCAGGTGGCGCTGCTGCGGCAGTACCGCGAGTCGGGGCTCGCCGGCCGGGCGATCGCGACCGCGCCGGGCGGGCGCCGGGCACCCGGCGACGGCACCGCGCTGGAGCGGGCGCTGCTGACCACCGTCAACGGCATCGCGGCGGGCATGCGCAACACGGGCTGACGCTCTGCCGGGCGCGACCCGCCGCGCCGTTCAATTCCATCGCTCTGTTTCCCGGAAATTGTGGTCTCGCGGGACGACGAGACCACAATTTCCGGGAAGTTGCGCGATCGTGGTGCGTTTGAGCGACTCACTCGTCGATGGTGACGGTTCCGGCGGCGCCGTCGACCGTGATGAGCTGTCCGGTCTTGATCTTGGCGGTGGCACCTGGCACGCAGATGACGGCGGGGATGCCGTACTCGCGGGCCACCGTCGGGCCGTGCGCCATTGTCGCGCCGGTTTCGGTCACCAGCCCGCCGGCCGTCAGGAACAGCGGCGTCCAGCCGGGATCGGTGGTGGGGGCGACGAGGATCTCGCCGGGCTCGATGTGGGCCGCTGCCGGATCGCGGACCACCCTGGCCGGTCCCGTGACCCGACCCGCGGCCGCTCCCACGCCCCGCAGCGCCCCGTCCTGCGACGGTGCCGGCGGTATGAGGAGCTCGACGTCGGTGCCGTCGGAGAGGAGGGAGACCGGCACGGTCGGGCGGCGCAGCTCCCGGTGGTGCACGGCCTTGCGGGAGGTGACGGTGTCCCGGTGATCGGCACCGTCGTGTACGGCGGTGCGCACCTCGCCGGCGGTCAGGAACATGATGTCGTCGGCGTGCTTCAGCAGCCCGCTCTCGACCAGGTCGGCCCCGATCAGCAGCAACTGCCGGCGCGTTTCGCGGAGCGGGTAGAGCCCGGCGAACTTGCCCGCCTCGCGCAGGCCGGTCAGGGCCCGGGACCGGCGCAGGAAGAACCCGGCGAGCCGGCCGCGGATCGGCCTGCTGCGGCGCGCCCGCCGCACCAGCTCCTCCAGTTTCGCTTCGGCCGTGGCCGCGGCCCGCTCGAACCGTCGATCGGGCGCCTGCTCCGGATCGGTGACCCGCAGATAGTTCGCGATCATGGCGAAGACCGGTGCCGGGTCCTCGTCCCAGCGCGGCACTCCGATGTCGACCTCGGCGACGGCGCGGTGGCCGTAGCTGTCGAGGAACGCCGACAGGCCGATGTCGGGGAGCGCCCCCGCGAGGTATTTCGTGGCGAGTTCGTCCGGCGGGGTGTTCAACAGCAGTTCACGGTGTTCGGTGGCGCGTTCGGCCACCCGCCAGAGCGCCAGGTCCATCTCGATGGTGACGTTGTGCGGCATGCCACTCAGGACGGTGTGGATCTCGGCGTCGCTGGCGATGCCCTTGAGCAGTTGCGGCGGCAGCGCGGCCACGAGAATGCCGGTGACGACCGGCCAGATGATCCTGTCGTACCGCGTGGACGGGTCCTGCGTCTCCACGAAGCTCAGCCGCTCCGCGGCCGTGTTCAGCCCGGCGGGGGCGACAGCCCGACGCTTGAGCTGTTCGATCTCCCGGAACATCCGGACGCGCGCCCTGTCGGGCCGCGCCAGCGCACCCAGAATCCCGGCCGCCGCCCGGGGAACGGTGCGCAGCGTCGAGGTGAGCGCGGCGCTCGTGCGGGCCGGGTTGCCGGGCTGCGGTGCGAACCGCGGGTCGGCCAGGACGTGTTCGACCACCGCCTGAGCCCGTGGGCCGAAGTCCACAGCCATGAGCCTGACCACCCTCTTGCGGGTCGACCTGCTGCGCACCAGATCGGTCAGATCGCCGTAGAGGCGTCCACCGATGTCGACGATCTCCACCTTGATGCCGAAGGAAGCGAACATGCCCGCGAGCATCGTCTTCAGCGTGGACATCCCCATCGGGGTGACCGGCTGAAGCATCCCCTGTACGTGGCCGAACTCCAGGTAGATGCGGGGAAGCGGCCGGCCGGTGTCCGGCGGGAGGGGGAACAGTGTGGTGATCGGCCGGGACTGCAGCAGCCACAGTGCGCCGTCGTGGTCGATCGCCCATTCGATGTCCTGCGGGCGACCGAAGTGGTCCTGGAGCCGTTCCCCGACCCGCTGCAGCTCGTCCAACTGTGCCCGCGTCAGGCAGCCCTTGTCGTCGTGCTGCGTTCCGGTGAGGACGTAGTGGTCGGCCACGACGGTGCCGTCGACCACGGCGGTGCCGAGACCCGGGGCGGCGTCGACCACCATCTCGGTACGGCAGCCGGTGACCGCGTTCGCGGTGAACATCACCCCGGCGACCGTGGGGTCGATCATGCGCTGCACGACGACCGCCATCCGCACGGTCTCGTGCGCGATGTTGTTCGCCTCGCGATAGGCGATGGCCCGCTCGGTGTGCAGGGAGTCCCAACACCTACGGATGGCGTCGAGGAGTTGCTCCGTGCCGGTGACGTTGAGGAAGGTGTCCTGCTGTCCGGCGAAACTGGCGTGCGGCAGGTCCTCGGCGGTCGCGCTGGAGCGCACGGCCACCAGGCCACCGCCGAGTCGCTCGTACGCCGCGACGACCTCCGTCTCCGGTATCGCCCCGAGCTGGTTGGCGGTGGTGGTCAGGCAGAACCCCTCCGGCACCCGCTCGCCGAGCTTGATCATCTCGCCGAGCCCGGCGGCCTTGCCGCCCACCAGATCCACCATGCCGGCGGCTGTGTCGCGCAACGCGATGACGTGCATCCCGGACTCCCCTCGTTGCAATACGACCGAAATGTATTGCCACGGATCCGCTATGTCAATACGACTGCAATGTAAAGTGACGGGATGCCCAGGAAGGTGGACCACCAGGCGCGGCGGAAGCAACTCGCGGACGCCCTGATGCGGCTTGCCGCGACCGAGGGCCTGGAGGCCGTCAGCCTCCGGCACGTGGCGGCCGAGGCCGGGGTGTCGACCGGCATGGTGCAGCACTACTTCCGCACCAAGGACGAGATGATGACCTTCGCCCTGGAGATGGTCATGAACAACGTCGAGGCGCGGGCGACCGCCGCGGTCACGGCGTGCGGGCCAGGGGCCTCGCCCGGACACCTCGTCCGCACGCTGCTGATGCAGACCCTGCCGCTGGACGAGACCCGGCGACTCGAAGGCCACGTGCTCCTCGCGTTCCTCGCCTACGCCGCCGTCAAGCCGGCCATCGCCGAGGGGCTGCGGGAGAGCGCCAGCCAGATGCGGGCGTTCCTCGCCGATCAGATCAGGGCGGCGCAGGCGACAAGGGGCACACCCCTGCGGATCGATCCCGCCGACGCGGCCACGGCACTGCTGGCGCTCGCCGACGGACTCGGCATGCATCTGCTGGGGCGGCACTACTCCCCCGACGAGGCCGTCGCTGCCCTCGACGCACACCTGGCGGTGCTGTTCGGGTCAACGACATCCGCGGAGTAGCGGGATCTTTGCGCGCCCCTCCGCTTCTACCTCAGGTACCGCCGTGCCCAGTCGAGCTGGTCGCACCCGTGGGGTGCGCACTGCGCACGCGCCCGGCGCCCACTGCTCGCCGGGACGCGCGCGATGCAGGTCGACCGTCCGGGTGGCCGCCCAGTACACCCAGGCATCGCTGATCGGCTCACCGTCCATCGCGGTCACGACCCGGCACCGCGCCCGCGATGCTCCTGGCCGGGCGTCATCAGCGGCCCCACGGACGGGTCCACCTTGGTCGGCGCGCCAAATCTGCCGCGCCGCCGGCTTCGAACCGTCCGACGAGGCGTAACACCGGTCAGTCGATCGCCGTGCACTGCGGCACCCGCTGCGCATTCAGCAAAGCGGCCCCGGAGCGGAGATGCCCCGAGGCCGCACCCAGGTCATGACGCTGACCTGGTTGCTGATGACGAGATCTTGCGACGGTCAGCTGGTTTCGCCGGCCATGCTGAACGAGCGCAGCCGGTCGATCGCCAGCACGGTGAAGCCCACCGCGATGATCACGGTCATCGCGATCGACACCGGCACCGAGACCGAGCCGTTCAGCAGCGACGTGGGGGCGAGCCGGTCGGCGAGCGTCACCACGTACTGCTGGATGGAGAGCACCTTCGTCCCCGACACGTAGTTGCCGAGCAGCCCCTCCCAGATCAGCACGTAGACCAGGCCGAGCAGCACCGGCCGCCGGGTCACCAGACTGAGCGCCAGGAAGAACGCGGAGTACGCGATCGCACCGACCGCGCTCGCCGCGGCGAGCGCCAGCCCCAGCCGTACGGAGTGCGCGAGCACCCCGGCGACGTAGAGCGGGATCGCGACGGTGACCGCGGTGACCCCGATCGCGACCGCGAGCTTCGGCAGCACGATCTGCCAGCGGGGCAACGGCTTCGTGAGGATGTGCACGATCGTGCCGTCGTCGATCTCGGAGCCGAGCACGCCGGTCCCGACGATCAGGGCGACGACGGGCAGCACGACGGCGAGGCCGAGGCCGACGAGCACCGGTCCGCCCCAGTGCGTCGGCGACACGCCGGCCCAGCGGGCGAGCACGGCCAGCCCGACGACGAGCAGCGGCAGCGGGAGCAGCAACAGGAACCGGCGGCGGCCGAAGAGCCCGCGGGCGGTCAGCCAGGAAATCGTCGACATCACGCCTCCACCAGGTAGGAGAACACACTCTCCAGGGACTCGTCCGAGGGCAGCAGCCGGCGGACGCGGATGCCGGAGGCGAGAGCGACCTTGGGCAGTGCCCGGGTGAAGCTGCCGTAGTCGCCGGCGCGCACGGTCAGCCCGGTCCGGTCGATCTCCACACCGGTCACGGACGCCTCCGCCATCAGCGCCACGGCGAGCCGCCGGTCGTCGCTTGAGTGCACGGCGAAGACGTGCGGGCGGTTGGTCATCAGCCGCCGGATGGTCCGGAAGTCGCCGGAGGCGGCGAGCCGGCCGGCGACGATCACCTGGACGGTGCCGGAGACCTGCTCCACCTCTTCGAGGATGTGCGAGCTGAACAGGATGGTGCGGCCGGCGTCGCCGAGCCGGTGCAGCAGCTCCATCATGTGCAGCCGCTGCCGCGGGTCCATGCCGTTGAACGGCTCGTCGAGCAGCAGCACCTGCGGGTCGTGCACCAGCGCGGCGGCGACGCGGGTGCGCTGCCGCATCCCCTTGGAGTAGGTGCCGATCCGGCGGTCCTGCGCCGACGTCATCTCGACCAGCTCGATCGCGCGCCGCGCCGCGGCCTCCGCGTCGGGCAGCCGGTGCAGCCGGGCGCTGGCCAGCACGAACTCGTACGCGGTGAGGAAGGTGTGCACCGCCTCGCGCTCGCTGACCAGCCCGAGCCGGCGGTAGACGTCCGGGTTGCGCCAGGTGGGCGCGCCGTCCAGGGTGACCGTGCCCCGGGATGGGGCGAGGAAGCCGGCCATCATGTGCAGCAGCGTGGTCTTGCCGGCGCCGTTGGGGCCGAGCAGCCCGGTGACGCCGGGGCCGAGCGCCATGCTGATGTCGTTGACGGCGACCACGTTGCCGTACCAGCGGGAGACCCCGCTCAGGTCCACAGTCGTCATGCGGAGGCGACCTTCCGGTAGCGGGCCAGCAGCAGCCCGACGCAGGCGACGATCAACAGCAGCGCGGCGGCGCCGTACACGGGGCCGAACCGGCCGACGCCGATCCCGGTGGGGGTGTCGGTGACGAGCCATTCCTCGAAGAGCCACACGCCGACGCCCTGCACGAGGCTGGACGGGGAGGCCAGGCCGGCGAGCCGGTTGACGGTCGTGGACGGCATCACCATCAGCACCCCGACGATCGGCGTGGTCATCAGGAAGACCGCGACCACCCCGCCGGCCGCGAACGCCCGCTTGCCGGTCAGCGACGCCACCAGCAGCCCGATCGACGCGAAGACGACCGCCCAGATCGCGGCGTACGCCAGGCCGGGCAGCAGGTCCAGGACCTCGTCCCAGACCCCGCCCATCCCCTTGTCCGTGGTGAAGGCCGCGCCCGCGAACATCAACAGTTGCGGGCCGCCGAGCAGCAGCCAGACCGCGGTGATCAACGCGGCCAGCTTGGCCAGCACGTAGTCGGCGCGGTGCAACGGCCGGGAGAAGTAGAGCGGGAGCACCCCGCTGCGCAGGTCGCGCGAGACCAGCTCGGGGGCGACCACGGCAACAAAGAAGATCACCAGCCAGCTCATCGCGTCGGCGAACTGCGCGTAGGTGAGCACCACCTCCCCGATCTGGGACCGGACCGCGGCGAGCCCGGCGGCGACCACGGCGACGATCGCGACGATCAGCCACGGGAAGATCTTGGCCTTGGCGCTGCGCCCGAACCCGAACGCGGTCCGCAGCCCGTGCACGTAGAGGGAGCCGGCGACGTAGCGCCGGCCGAGCCGGGCGCCGGCGTACCGCTGGTACCCGATGTCGTGGATGACCCCGGCGGGCGCCGGGGTCGTCGTCTCAGTTGACACTGACGGTCTCCCTCGGGGCGAAGAGCTCGGCCACGCGGTGCCGCCGCTGGTCGAGCCGGTGCAGCGGCAGGTCCAGTTCGGCCACCGCGCGCAGGATCCGGTCGTACGTCTGCTCGTCGGCGAGCGGCACGAGCAGCATCCGGCCGTCGCGTCGTACGGGCAGCCCGAGCTCGGCCAGCCGCGCCGCCAACTCCTCGGTCCCCTCGCTCACCTCGACGGCGAGCACGTCGGTCGCGGTCGTCATCGCCGAGATGTGGTCCGAGCGGAGCAGTCGGCCGCCGTCGATGGCGACCAGCGCGTCGCAGATCCGCTCCACCTCGCCGAGCAGGTGCGAGCAGACCACCACGGAGATGCCGAACTCGGCGCCGATCCGCTGGATCAGCGCGAGCATCGCGTCCCGTCCGGCCGGGTCGAGCCCGTTGGTGGGCTCGTCGAGCAGCAGCAGGTCGGGGTCGTGCACCAGCGCCTGGGCGAGCTTCACCCGCTGCTTCATGCCGGTGGAGTAGCCGCCGATCTGCCGGTAGCGCTCCTCGTAGAGCCCGACGTGACGCAGCGCCTCGGAGGCGCGTTCCCGGGCCACCGTCTTCGGCAGGCCGCTCATCCGCCCCAGATGGGTGACGAACTCGGCGGCGGAGAGGTCGGGCGGGAGGCAGTCGTGCTCCGGCATGTAGCCGACCCGCGCCCGCACCGCCTCGGCGTCGGTCACGGGGTCGAGGTCCAGCACGCGGGCCTGGCCGCTGGTCGGGGCGAGCAGCCCCAACAGAATCTTGATGAAGGTCGACTTTCCGGCGCCGTTGGCGCCGACCAGGCCGACGATGCCCGGTTCGACGCTGAGCGTGAGGTCGGAGAGCGCCGTCACCCGGCCGCCGTACGTTTTCGTCAGCGATTGGGTCGCGATGAGTGTCACGCGCTCAGCGTAGGTACCCGGGGCTCGTCGCGGGATCAGGTGCGACCCTGACGCTCCCCCGATTCCGGTGTCGGTGCCCCCCTGACGGATGGCTCATCGGCGTGCGACTCTGGTCCGGGACACGAGATAGCCGTGGCGCTCTCGACCGATGGACGGTCGGCTGAGAAACTATGTGCCGATCCGCTGTTGGGGGTGCGATGAGCAACGGGTGGGTACTGCCCGACGAAGTGCTGCGTGACGCGCCGGCGTACACGCCGCGACCGTACGAGCTGGCCGACCTTGAGCTGCTCCTGTCCGGCGCCTATACGCCGCTGACCGGCTTTCTGACCCGTGCCGACCTGGCCGCGCTCAACCGGCGGGGTCGACTCGCCGACGGCACGCCCTGGCCGGTGCCGGTGACCCTCGAGGTGCCGACCGAACTCGTCGAACGCTTCGACCTCGCCGACCCGCTGCAGCGGACGCTCGTCCTCACCGACCCGGAGGGCGCCCCGGTCGCCGCGCTGGACGTCGCCGACCTGTGGCCGACCCGCGAGCGGTTCTCCGGGGTCGGGGGCAGCGTCCGTCGGCTCGGCGACGGCGGGCACGGCCCGTTCCGACGGTTGCGGCGCACGCCCGACGAGGTCCGGGCGCTGCTGCCGCCCGGGCGGGTACTCGGCGTGGTCGCCGACCGGCCGCTGCACCGTCCGCAGCTGGCACAGATCGCCCACGCGGCCCGCACCCTCGCCGCGCACCTGCTCATCCTGATCCCGGTCAGCGACATCGGGCCGGACGGACTGCCTCCCGAGGTGCTGGTGCGGGCGGTGTTCGCCGCACGCGACCGGATGCCGCCGGCCACCCTGGTCGCCGTGCCGCTCGTCCGGCGGGGTGACGAGATCCGCGACGCGCTGCTGCGCGCGCGGGTGGCCGCCGCGTACGGCGTGACCCACCTGCTCTCCACCGGTGAGATGCTCTCCGGCGGCGGGCCACGGGTGCTGGTGCCGCGGGAACTCGCCTACGACAACCGCGACGGCCAGTGGCGCTGGCGCGACGACATCCCGCCCCGCAACCGCCGCCTCGCGCTGAGGTCGGAGGAGATCGAGGATCTTCTCGACCGCGGCTTCCCACTGCCGGAGTGGCACACCCCGCCCGCCGTGGCCAAGGAGCTCTCCCGGGCCCGTCCGCCCCGCCGGCACCGTGGCATGGTCGTCTTCTTCACCGGGCTCTCCGGCTCCGGCAAGTCGACGATCGCGCGTGGGGTCGCCGACGCGCTGCGGGAGAGCGGGGACCGGACCGTGACCCTGCTCGACGGCGACGTCGTGCGGCGCGAGCTCTCCGCGGGCCTCGGCTTCAGCCGGACCGACCGTGATCTCAACGTGCGGCGGATCGGCTGGGTGGCCGCCGAGGTCGCCCGGCACCGTGGCCTGGCCATCTGCTGTCCCATCGCGCCCTACGCGAAGGCCCGCGCCGGCGCGCGGGCGATGGCGCGGGCCGCCGGCGCCGGCTTCCTCCTGATCCATGTCGCCACCCCGCTGGAGATCTGCGAGCTGCGCGACCGCAAGGGCCTCTACGCCAAGGCGCGGGCTGGCCAGCTGCGCGGCATGACCGGCATCGACGACCCCTACGAGGAGCCGACCGACGCCGACCTCGTCCTCGACACGACCGACATCAGCGTCGAGGAGGGCGTGCAGCTCGTTCTGCAGCACCTCATCGAGACGGGTTGGGTCGAGCCCCGCCTGCAGCCCGCCTAGTACGGCAGCCGCCATGATCTTAAAAATAGAGGGCAGCCGATACGAAATGTCAAAGAAGCCGCTAAGTCCATCCACGGCCCTTTACGTCGTCATCTTCGGCACTCTTCTGGCAGGCGCAGCTATCTTCGTGCTTCGCGAGCTGGAAGCTCCGGCATGGACCCGCGCCGGTTGCTGTTTCGTGGTTCTCGCCGTAGTGCTCGCAATTCTGATTCCGCGGTGGCCCGGTTCGAGGCGCCCTTGAGCGTCTAGTCCTGGTGGCTGTGGGGGCGTGGTGAATGACAGTTCGACGCTTAGGTGAACCCGTCAGGGTGGTTGTTCCGGCCGGGTGGGTGATCATCGTGTTCGACCGCACCCCGCCGGACCCACTGCTCGCCGCCACCGGGGGCGTACCCGTCATGGTGGTCGAAAATAGCCGCACCCCCGGCCTGGCCGGCGCCCGCAACAGCGGCATCCTGGCGCTCGACACGGACCTAGTGGCGTTCTGCGACGACGACGACCGGTGGACGCCGGAGAAGCTGCACCGGCAGGTCGGCGCGCTCGCCGAGCACCCGGGGGCCGAGTTCGCGACGTGCGCGATCGAGGTCGAGTACGCCGGTCGCCGCACCCCGCGCCTCGCCGGGCGACGCCGCGTCGTCGTCGAGGACCTGGCGCGTTCCCGGATGGCGATGCTGCACTCGTCGGGGTTTCTCGCCCAGCGTGCGGCGCTCACCGACGCCGGTCGGATCGGCCTGGTCGCGGAGGATGCCCGGGCAGCCAGAACGAGGACTGGGACCTGCTGCTCCGGGCCGCCCGCCGGGCGCGCCGATCGTGCATGTGGACGAGGCGCTGGTACGGGTGCTGTGGAGACGCACGTCCCACTACGCGTACGGGTACGCCACGAAGATCTCCTCGTTGCGCTGGATGATCGCGCGCCACCCGGAGATCCGGGGCTGCCCGCCCGGCGCCGCCCGCGTCTACGGCCAGCTCGCCTGCTGGTCGGCGGCGACCGGCAACCGGGGCGACGCCTGGCGGTGGGCGAAGGCGGCGATCCGCGCCAACTGGCGTGAGCCGCGCGCGGCTATCGCGCTGGCCGCCCTGACCGGGGCGGTCACCGTCGAGAGTGTCCTGACGACACTGCACCGGCACGGCCGCGGCATCTGAGGTCGTTCCCGCGGGTCGTGCGCGGTCGCCACCGCGGTAGCGGCGACAACCGCGCACCTACCCGTAACCGGGACGCGGGTGGACGGCAGCGGTGCGCTGCGGCTACTCGCTCCCGGCGGCACGCGGCTGGAGATGTCGTCCCGGCGGCGGGGGGCGCGGGGGGCCCGGGACAGGGCCCCCCGCAGGGAAGGGACGGCAGGCTGCTGCCGCAGCCGAAGACCGTCCGGTCGGCGCCTTGGGCTCCGGGCGACCGCGACCGGGATGGTCTCCTGTGAACGTGGCTGGCACCACGTTCACCCTGGTCAACGATGCCCCCCGATGGGGGGTGACGGTCAGAATTTGTCGACCTTGCCGGTACGCGCGAAGAACCGTTGCGGTCGCGGAAACGGCGAAGCCCGCCGGCACGGGACCGGCGGGCTTCGTCGAACAGCGTTGGTCAGGCCGAGAGCTTCTTGGCGAGGTTCTCGTCCAGCGCGGCCATGAACTCGTCCGTGGTCAGCCACGGGGCGTCCCGCGAGATCAGCAGCGCGAGGTCCTTGGTCATCTGACCACCCTCGACGGTCTCGACGCAGACCCGCTCCAGGGTCTCGGCGAACTCGGTGACCGCCGGGGTGCCGTCCAGCTTGCCCCGGTGGGCCAGGCCGCGGGTCCAGGCGAAGATCGACGCGATCGGGTTGGTCGAGGTCTTCTCGCCCTTCTGCCACTGCCGGTAGTGCCGGGTGACAGTGCCGTGGGCGGCCTCCGCCTCGACGGTGCGGCCGTCCGGCGAGAGCAGCACCGAGGTCATCAGGCCGAGCGAGCCGAAGCCCTGCGCGACGGTGTCGGACTGCACGTCACCGTCGTAGTTCTTGCAGGCCCAGACGTAGCCACCCTCCCACTTGAGCGCGGCGGCGACCATGTCGTCGATCAGCCGGTGCTCGTAGGTGATGCCGGCGGCCTTGAACTCCTCGGCGAACTCGGCCTCGAACACCTCGGCGAAGATGTCCTTGAACCGACCGTCGTACGCCTTGAGGATGGTGTTCTTGGTCGACAGGTAGACCGGGTAGTTGCGGTCCAGGCCGTACCGGAACGAGGCGCGGGCGAAGTCCCGGATCGACTCGTCGTAGTTGTACATGCCCATGGTGACGCCGCCGCCGGGGAAGTTGGCGACCTCCATCTCCATCGGGGCGCCCCCGTCGGCCGGGGTGTACGTGATGGTCACGGTGCCCGGGCCCGGGACCACGAAGTCAGTGGCCTTGTACTGGTCACCGTGCGCGTGCCGGCCGATGATGATCGGCTTGGTCCAGCCCGGCACCAGGCGCGGCACGTTGGACATGATGATCGGCTCGCGGAAGACCACGCCGCCGAGGATGTTGCGGATGGTGCCGTTCGGCGACCGCCACATCTTCTTGAGGCCGAACTCCTCGACGCGGGCCTCGTCCGGGGTGATGGTCGCGCACTTGACGCCCACGCCGTGACGCTTGATGGCGTTCGCCGCGTCCACCGTGACCTGGTCGTCGGTCTGGTCGCGGTATTGGATCGACAGGTCGTAGTACTCCAGGTCGACGTCGAGGTAGGGCAGGACCAGCTGCTCGCGGATCTGCTTCCAGATGATCCGCGTCATCTCGTCGCCGTCGAGCTCGACGACAGGGTTATTTACCTTGATCTTCGCCATCGACCGGCGCTCCTCTCGGAAACAAGTACGTAAGCAGTACGAGCGTACGGCAGGCGGTTGGCGGGCGTGCACGCCGCATGCAAGATCGCGTACCTGGCCCGGGAAAAAGCATGATCGCCGCTCGCGGGGCGAGCGGCGATCATGCGGTTCACGGTCGTGGTGCGGGCCGTCAGAGGTGCGCGACGTCCGCCTGCTTGGCGCGGACCGCCTCGGCGGCCTCCTTGAGCGCGGCCACCTCGGACCCGGTCAGGTCGGTCTCGACGATCCGCCGGACGCCCTCCGCGCCGAGCTCGGCCTCGACGCCGAGGTAGACGCCGGAGATGCCGTACTCGCCGTCGACCCAGGCGCAGACCGGCATGACCGCGCCGCTGTCCTCGGCGACCGCCTTCGCCATCCGCGCCGCGGCAGCGGACGGGGCGTAGTAGGCCGAACCCGTCTTGAGCAGCGCGACCACCTCGGCGCCGCCGTTGCGGGTGCGGACCACCAACTCCTCGATCTTGTCGGCCGGCAGCAGCTCGGCGAGCGGCTTGCCGTTGACCGTGGAGCGCGACGGGACCGGCACCATCGTGTCGCCGTGCGAGCCCAGCGTGAGCGTCTTCACCGACGAGACCGGAACGGCGAGCGTCTCGGCGACGAAGTTGGTGAAGCGGGCGGTGTCGAGCATGCCGGCCTGGCCGAGCACCCGGTTCTTCGGGAACTGCGTGGCGAGCTGGGCCAGCGCGGTCATCTCGTCGAGCGGGTTGGACACCACGATCACGACGGCGTTCGGCGCGTACTTGGCGACGTTCTCCGCCACGCCACGCACGATCTTGGCGTTGACCTCCAGCAGGTCCATCCGGCTCATGCCCGGCTTCCGCGGCAGACCCGCGGTGATGATGACGACGTCCGAGCCCTCGATGGCCTCGTACCCCTCGCCGTTCGGGCCGGTGGTGGCGCCCACGACCTTGGTCTCGAAGCCCTCGACCGGCCGCGACTGGTTGAGATCCAGCGCCAGACCCTCGGGCTTGCCCTCCACGATGTCAGTGAGCACGACCGTGTCGAAGACGTCGTACTCGGCCAGGCGCTGCGCGGTCGTCGAGCCGTAGAAGCCGGCTCCTACGACGGTGACCTTCTTACCCATTGTCGTCTCACTCCCTGATACCGGGGCGGGTTCCGTCCCGGACCGTATCAGCCGGATAACGGCAGGCCCGGTCAGGGCCTGCGCGCGTCGGACGGCTCACCGTCCGACATGTCTAACCGCGTTCGGCGCGTTCCACCACATTGCTCAACAACATCGCCCGGGTCATCGGGCCGACCCCGCCCGGCATCGGCGCGATCGCGCCGGCCACCTCGGCGACCTCGGCTGCGACGTCCCCGGTGTAGCGCCCCTTGCCGTCCTCGCCGACGATCCGCGTGATGCCGACATCGACCACTGCCGCGCCGGGCTTGACCATATCGGCGGTGAGCAGCCCCGGCACCCCGGCCGCGACGATGACGACGTCCGCGGCACGGGTGTGCGTGCCCAGGTCGAGCGTGCCCGTGTGGCAGAGCGTGACCGTGGCGTTCTCGCTGCGGCGGGTCAGCAGGAGGCCGAGGGGACGCCCAACGGTGTTGCCGCGACCGACCACCGCGACCTCGGCCCCGCGCAGCGGCACCTCGTGGCGGCGGAGCAGCTCGACGATGCCGCGCGGCGTGCAGGGCAGCGGCCCGTCGTAGCCGAGGACCAGCCGACCGAGGTTGATCGGGTGCAGGCCGTCGGCGTCCTTGTCGGGGTCGATGAGCTCCAGCACCCGCTGGGTGTCGATCTGCCGCGGCAGCGGCAACTGCACGATGTAGCCGTGGCAGGCGGGGTCCGCGTTGAGCTCGGCGACCACCGCGTCGACCTGCTCCTGCGTCGCGTCGGCGGGCAACTCCCGCCGCATCGAGGCGATCCCCACCTCGGCGCAGTCGCGGTGCTTGCCGTTCACGTACGCCTGGGAGCCGGGATCCTCGCCGACGAGCACCGTGCCGAGCCCCGGCACAATGCCCCGCTCGGCGAGAGCCTTCACCCGCGCACGCAGGTCGTCCTTGATCGCCGCCGCGGCGGCCTTGCCATCCAGGAGAGTCGCCGTCACGGCCCCGATCGTCTCATGCGCGCGGGTCGGCGGTGCGGGCGGTCCGCGCTCCGGGAAACTCAGCCGGCCCGCAGCGCGGCGATGCGCGGCGCGCGGGACTGCGGCGAGTCGAGGCTGAAGGAACGGGCGTCACCGAGCTCATCGCGGATGTAGACGCCGGTGCGGGCGATGGTCGCGGCAAGGTCGCGCTCCGGCGTAGCGCCCCCGAAGAGCCACCAGACCACCTCTTCGGCGGCGACGTCGTACTGCCAGAGCCCGATCACCCGGCCGCGGTCGACGATCGGATGGTCCGGCAGGTCGGGCACCATGCCCATCCGCCGGTCGGGGGCGCCCGGGATCGGGCACTCCGCGTCGGGCGCGTCGAGCAGCGACGGCACATCCCGACGCAGCAGCAGCAACGCGTCGATCCCGGCCAGCAACGCGTAACGCGGCGTGGGCGGCGGCGCGAACGCGGCGTACTCCGCGGCGAGATCGGCGGGGGCGAGCAGCCCGTCGCCGAGGTCGACCAGATCGAGCCCGGCCACGGCGGCCTTCGCGGCCGCGACCGTGAACGCGCTGAACCATCGGAAGTGCGCGAGCGTCGCCGCCCCCGTCCAGTGGAAGTAGAGGCGGGCCAACTCGGCGCGGGCCGCCGCATCGTCCAGCCCCGTCGGGGGCACGCTCCACCGGGTGTACGCGTACCGCTGGTTGTCGAGCCTGCCCCCGCTGGGCACCCGCCGGATCTCGCCGGCGGCCTGCAGCAGCCCCAGCGCGGCGGGGAGCGTCGTGGCCTGCCCGCGCTTACGCCCCTCCTCACCGAGGGTGCGCACCGCCTCCCCCAGCTCGGCTTTCAGTTTCGCCGGGTCCAGCGTCCGGCCGTCGAGCAACGTCACCACGTCGGCGCAGAGCCGTTCGATCTCGGCACGCTCCACCCCGAGCCGGGCCAGGGTCCGCAGCGGGACCTCCGCAGCGCCCCTGCCCAGCTGCAGGCCGAGCGCGAAGTGCTCGGCCGGAAGCACGTACGTGCAGCCACGGGCGGAGGGCAGCTCGTAGATCTCGAGCGCCTCGACCGCCGCGTCCACCGTGCCGCGGTGGACGCCGGCCCGCGCGAACAGGGTCAGGTAGGGGTTGACTCCGCCGACCGACCGCGCCCAGCCCGTGCGCGAGAGCACCTCAGCCGGCGTGGCGCCACCGAGCGCGCCGTCCAGCCCCTGCCGGTGCCACCACCACGCCCGCAGCTTCGTCATGTCCATGCCGGGATTATGGGGCCGGACACCGACAAGGACCGCGACCTGCGGCGTGGCGTCAGTGGAACGTGGCGTCAGTGGAAGAAGTGCCGGGTGCCGGTGAGGTACATCGTGATGCCGGCCGCCGCGGCCGCGGCGACGACTTCCTCGTCCCGCACGGAACCGCCCGGCTGCACCACCGCCCGGACCCCGGCGTCGATGAGCACCTGCAGCCCATCCGGGAACGGGAAGAACGCGTCCGAGGCGGCCACCGCACCGCGCGCGCGGTCGCCGCCGGCCCGGGACACCGCCAGGTGCGCGGCGTCGACCCGGTTGACCTGGCCCATTCCCACGCCCACGGTGGCCTCGTCGGCCGCGAGCAGGATCGCGTTGCTCTTCACCGACCGGATCGCCCGCCAGGCGAACGCCAGGTCGCGCAGGGTCTCCGGGGAGGCGGGCTCACCGGAGACGAGCCGCCAGCCCGCGACGTCGTCGCCCGGGGCGTCCACCCGGTCGGCCATCTGGACCAGCACCCCGCCGCTGACCTGCTTCCACTCCGCCGGCCACGGCCCCCAGGCCGGGGCGAGGAGCAGCCGGATGTTCTTCTTCGCCGCGAGCACCTCGACCGCACCGTCCGCATAGGAGGGGGCGACCACCACCTCGGTGAAGATCTCGGCCACCTGCTTCGCCAGCTCGACCGAAACCTCGCCGTTGACGGCGATGACCCCACCGAATGCGGAGACCGGGTCGCAGGCGTGCGCCTTGCGGTGCGCCTCCGCCACGTCCGCTCCGACCGCGAGGCCACACGGGTTGGCGTGCTTGATGATCGCGACGGCCGGTTCGGTGAAGTCGTTCGCCGCCCGCCAGGCCGCGTCCGCGTCCACGTAGTTGTTGTAGGACATCTCCTTGCCGTGCAACTGCTCGGCCTGGGCCAGCCCGGGCGGGGCCGCCGGGTCGACGTAGAGCGCCGCCTGCTGGTGCGGGTTCTCGCCGTAGCGCAGCACCGCCGCGCGGCGCAGCGCCATCCCGGTGAACTCCGGCCACTCCGGGGCGGCCGGGTCCAGCACCGCCGCGCACCACTGCGCCACCGCCACGTCGTACTCGGCGATGTCGGCGAAGGCGCGCGCCGCGAGCGTGCGCCGCTGCGCGAGGGTGAAGCCGCCGCCGCCGAGGGCCTCGGAGATGAGCGGGTACGCGGAGACCGACGTGACCACCGCGACGGAGGCGTGGTTCTTCGCCGCTGCCCGCACCATCGCCGGTCCGCCGATGTCGATCTGCTCCACACACTCATCCACGTCGGCCCCGGAGGCGACCGTCTGCTGGAAGGGGTAGAGATTGGACACGAGCAGGTCGAACGGGGCGATGCCGAGCTCGGTGAGCTGCTCGGCGTGGGACGCCTGCCGCAGATCGGCCAGCAGTCCGGCGTGCACCTTCGGGTGCAGCGTCTTCACCCGGCCGTCCAGGCACTCCGGGAAGCCGGTCACGTCCTCGACACGGGTGACCGGGACGCCGGCCGCCTCGATCGTGGCGGCCGTCGACCCGGTGGAGACGATCTCCACGTCGGCCGCGTGCAGCGCCTGGGCCAACTCGGTGAGGCCGGTCTTGTCGTAGACGCTGACCAACGCGCGCCGCACCGGCCGCCGGTCGTCCAACGGGGAACTCATGGAATGGAGACCTTTCTTCCCGTGATGGTCCAGCCCTCGCGCACGAGGCGGCCCACGTACTCGACGAGCTGCTGCCGCTCGGCTTCCTTGATCCGCTCGGTGAGCGTCTCCTCGGTGTCGTCCGGCAGCACCGGCACCGCGACCTGAGCGATGATCGGGCCGGTGTCGACGCCCGCATCGACGAAGAAGAGGGTGGCGCCGGCGAGCTTCACGCCGTATGCGAGGGCGTCGCGCGGGCCGTGGATGCCCGGGAACGCGGGCAGCAGCGCGTTGTGGGTGTTGACGTAACGGTCGCCGAAGGCCGCGAGGAACTCCGTCCCGACCAGCTTGAGGAAGCCGGCGGAGATCACCAGATCGGGCTCGTGTTCGGCGACGTGGGCGGCGAGGGCCCGGTCCCAGTCGTCCCGCCCCGGGTAGGAGCGCACCGCGTCGACGAAGGTCGGCACGCCGGCGGCGGCGGCCCGCTCGAGCCCCGCGACCCCGTCCCGGTCCGCGCCGACCGCGACCACCCGGGCGCCGTACGCCGGATCGGCACACGCGTCGAGCAGCGCCTGCAGGTTGGACCCGGAGCCGGAAATGAGGACGACGATGCGGGCGGCCGGCGGGGGCACAGTCACGCGAGCACCCTACCCGGCAGGTCAGCGTGGTCGGCGGGCTCCCCACGCCGGTTCCGCCACGGCGCGCGACGCCCCGATCACCCATCGATTGTCCGTAAGCTTCCGCCGACTCCGCCGCTGCGGCATGTCGGCTATTTGATGGTGCCGACAGGCGGTCTGGCCAGGTACGCTGCCGGTCGCTCGGGCATTGCTGCCCGACGATCATCCAACTCTGACAAATACCTCCACAGGAGCAACCATGCAGCCCGGGTACCCCTCGCAGCCGCCCCAGCAGATCGACAACAACATGACGATGTCGATCGTCGCGATCTTCCTGTTCTGGCCGCTCGCGATCCCCGCCATCATCAACGCCTCGAAGGTCAACCCGCTGATCCAGCAGGGCGACTACGCCGGAGCCCAGGCGGCGGCGGCCGAGTCCAAGAAGTGGTCGAAGCTGGCGCTCATCATCGGTCTGGCCTGGTACGGCGTGGTCATCCTCTGCTGCCTGCTCGGCGGCCTCAGCTCGCTCGCGGGGAACTCCTCGGTCTGACCGACCCCGCAATCCTGCTGACGGTCAGCTTCAACGCGGCCAACGCCGCTCGACGGCGACTGGACGCGATGCGCGACCGGTACGGGGCGCTCCGAGCTTCCGGGGCGCCCCGCGCGGCACTCACGAGCCGGCGAACGCCCGGGTCGCCGCAGCGCCGATGAGGGCACCGAGCGCGACGAGCAGCGTCGCGGCGGCCGCCACCTGCCACGCGACGGGACCGATCTCGGCCAGCCGGCCACCCCCGAGCGGTCCACCGGAGACAATCGCCGCGAGACCGAGCACGACCCCCGCCACGGGGCCGCTGATCGAGGCGGCCGAGAGCAGACCACCCCACTGCATCGGCACCCCGTCGCGCTGCGCCGCGTGCAGCCGGCGCCGCCCGAGCAACCACCCGGCCGCCATCCCGGCGATGACCGGCACGGCGAGCAGCGCCGCGCCGAACCCACCGACCGGTCCGTGCGGAAGACCCGCGAGCACGGGTACGGCGGGCAGCGCGCCGAGGGTCACCTCGGTGGTCTTGACGGTGGTGTCCGCGCCGACCGCGAATCCGGGGCCGAGCAGGTATGCCGCGGCCCAGATCGCGGCGTTGGGCGCGTAGGCGATGCTGATCAGGGTGATGCCGGCCTGCCCGGACGCCCCGGCCCGGTAGGCCCCCATCATGTCGCTGGCGTCGCCACCGCCCATCGCCACCGCGAGTCCGGCGACGCCGGCTCCCGCGCCGAGCACGAGCAGCGCGGCCACCACTCCGGTGCGCAGCCCGTGGCGCAGCGATGGCGCGATCCGGCGCGCCAGCACCCACAGCGCGCCGGTGGTACGCAGCGCGCCGACGAGCGCGGCGAGCGCGCCGAAGACGGCGAGGGTGAGCCCGGCGCGCAGCGGCGAAACGGTCGTCGTGGGGGTGGCGGCGAACATGGCGGCGAGCGCGCCGACGATCGCGTACCCGACGCCCACCGCGCCCGCGACCGCGAGCGCCCGGGGTGCCGATCCCGTCTCCCGCGCCCCGACGGCGCGGGTGACGTGCACCCCGGCGCGGGCGACCCGCCACGCGGCGAACGCGCCCAGCGCCAGCGGGGGCAGGCCGAGCGGCCCGGCGGAGGTGCCGAGCGGCACGCCGTGCCCCAGCAGCCACCCGGCGAGCCCGATCCGGGCCGCTCCGCCCAGGCTGCCGCCTTCCTCGGCCATCTGCGCGAGCCAGAGCACCAGCGTGACGGGCAGGTAGGAGACGAGCGCCGCCCAACAGGCCGCGACGCCCGCCGCGACGGCCAGCGGCGGGCGGCCGGGGCGGCGGGTGCCGCCGCGGCGCGGCGCGGGCGCACGCGCGACGACGGCGGCGCCCCGGAGGGCGTCGCGGGTGGTCGGGGCCGCATCCGCGGCCTCGGCGGAGACCCGCGGCACCCCGGCGGACCGCGCGCGGGCGCGCTGGTCGCCGGCGCCCGGGACGTCTTCGGGGCGGCCGCCTGCGGATTCGGCGTCTGCGGAGCGCGGTGGCAGGTCAGGGGTGGTGGATGACATCAGGCCCCTACTTTGGCACGTCGACCGGTCGGGCGGCGGGCAACACCACCGGTGACGATCACACAGTTCGTTGATATTCGGATATTGGACGTGAGGCCGGGCTAGCGTCTGGTTGCGGACCGTCGGTCCCATGCTCCGGGTAGACGCAGACCCGTGGAGGCCCCGTGAGCGCACCGTACCCGCCGCCGGCGGCGGCGCCCGGCAACGACCGCACCACCTTGTGGGGCGTCCTCGGAATCGTCGTCGGCCTGCTCTGCGGGATCCTCGGTATCGTCTTCGGTTATCTCTCGATCCGCGACGCCCGGCGGTGCGGCCGGTCCCCCGTGCTCGGCTGGGTGGCGATCGCAGTGAGCGTGGTCAACGTCGTCGCTAGCGCCGTGCTGCGCGCGACCGGACGCTATCCGGGCATGTGAAGCCGGACGCGCAGAAGGGCCGGCCGCAATCGCGACCGGCCCTGTGCGTCGTACTCCGTCAGATGGCGGACATGACCTCGCGCATGAGCCGGGCGGTCTCGCTCGGCGTCTTGCCGACCTTGACCCCGGCGGCCTCGAGCGCCGCCTTCTTGGCGTCCGCGGTACCGGCCGAGCCGGAGATGATGGCGCCCGCGTGCCCCATCGTCTTGCCGGGCGGCGCGGTGAAGCCGGCGATGTAGCCGACCACCGGCTTCGTCACGTTGGCCTTGATGAACTCGGCCGCCCGCTCCTCGGCGTCGCCGCCGATCTCGCCGATCATCACGATCGCGTCGGTCTCCGGGTCGTCCTGGAACGCCGCGAGCGCGTCGATGTGGGTCGTCCCGATGACAGGGTCGCCACCGATGCCGACGCAGGTGGAGAAGCCGAAGTCCCGCAGCTCGTACATGAGCTGGTAGGTCAGCGTGCCGCTCTTGCTCACCAGGCCGATCCGGCCGGCCGGCGTGATGTCGGCCGGGATGATGCCGGCGTTCGACGCGCCGGGCGAGGCGATGCCGGGGCAGTTCGGCCCGATGATCCGGGTCTTGCTCCCCTTCGCCACGTTGTAGGCCCAGAACGCCGCGCTGTCGTGCACCGGAATGCCCTCGGTGATGACCACGGCGAGCGGGATCTCGGCGTCGATCGCCTCGATCACGGCCGCCTTGGTGAACTGCGGCGGGACGAAGATGACGGTGACGTCCGCACCGGTTTCCTTCATCGCCTCGCTCACGCCGGCGAAGACCGGCAGCGCCGTGCCGTCGAAGTCGACCGTCTGACCCGCCTTGCGCGGGTTGGTCCCACCGACGACGGCGGTGCCGGCGGCCAGCATCCGTCGGGTGTGCTTCGAGCCCTCGGAGCCGGTCATCCCCTGCACGATGACCTTGGAGTCCTTGGTCAGCCAGATAGCCATGTCAGATCACTTCCCCGCCGCAGCGAGCTCGGCGGCACGCTCGGCCGCCCCGTCCATGGTGTCAACGCGCTCGACGAGCGGGTTGGCGGCATCGTTGAGAATGGCGCGCCCGGCCTCGGCGTTGTTGCCGTCCAGCCGTACGACCAGCGGCTTGGTGACCGTCTCGCCGCGCTGCTCGAGCAGGGCGAGGGCCTGGATGATGCCGTTGGCGACCTCGTCGCAGGCGGTGATGCCGCCGAAGACGTTGACGAAGATGCTCTTCACGGCCGGGTCGGAGAGGACGATCTCCAGTCCGTTGGCCATGACCGCCGCGCTCGCGCCGCCACCGATGTCGAGGAAGTTGGCGGGCTTCACGCCGCCGTGCGCCTCGCCGGCGTAGGCCACCACGTCGAGGGTCGACATGACGAGACCCGCACCGTTGCCGATGATGCCGACCTCGCCGTCGAGCTTGACGTAGTTGAGGTCCTTCTCCTTGGCGCGCTGCTCCAGCGGGTCCACCGCCGACTGGTCGACGAGGGCCTCGTGGTCGGGGTGGCGGAAGCCCGCGTTCTCGTCCAACGTGACCTTGGCGTCCAGGCAGAGCACCTGGCCGCTGGCGGTCTTGGCGAGCGGGTTGACCTCGACCAGGGTCGCGTCCTCGGCGACGAACGCCTGCCACAGTTTGACCGCGATGTCGGTGATCTGGTCGGCGACCTCCGCCGGGAAGCGGGCGGCGCTCACGATCTCGCGCGCCTTGGCCTCGTCGACGCCGGTGTTGGCATCGATGGCGATCTTGGCCACCTTCTCCGGCGACTCGACGGCGACCTGCTCGATGTCCATGCCGCCGGCCACGCTGGCGATGCACAGGAAGGTGCGGTTCGCGCGGTCCAGCAGGTAGGAGAGGTAGTACTCCTCGGCGATGTCCGCGGTCACCGTGATCATGACCTTGTGGACGGTGTGGTCCTTGATGTCCATGCCGAGGATGTCGCTGGCGCGGGCCACCGTCTCCTCGGCGCCGTCGGCGAGCTTGACGCCGCCCGCCTTGCCCCGGCCACCGACCTTGACTTGAGCCTTGACAACCACGCGGCCGCCGAGGCGTTCGGCGATCGCGCGGGCCTCCTCCGGGGTCGTGGCGACGCCGCCGGCGAGCACGGGCAAGCCGTGTCGCTCGAACATGTCGCGCCCCTGGTACTCGTACAGGTCCACGTTTGCGCGTCCCGTTCCGTCTCCGCGGCGCGACGTCGCGCCGCCGCCAGCGTGAAAAGTGGATGACATCCGTCCCGGAATGGGGGCGGCGTCATCTGGCGCAGCCTAGCGACACCGGCACCGGTCGCAACCAGGCGGGCGCGGCATGTGCGGTAATGCACAGCCCCCATTCCCCGCAAACCGGCGCCCATTCCGGCGTGTCG
The DNA here is from genome assembly GCF_040659735.1 of Micromonospora sp. NPDC049679. Taxonomy (NCBI): domain Bacteria; kingdom Bacillati; phylum Actinomycetota; class Actinomycetes; order Micromonosporales; family Micromonosporaceae; genus Micromonospora; species Micromonospora sp. NPDC049679. The sequence continues at coordinate 81,312 of NZ_JBFANZ010000020.1, read as the reverse complement.
GCGGCGCGCCACGCGAAACGTACCTGGTCACGCGCGCACGGGACGGGTCAGACCAGGGGGCAGCGACCGGCGGAGAAGTGCGCGATGGCCCCCATGATCTCCTGCTCCGGGCGATCGGCGAAGGTGAGCGGCGCGGTGAACCCGGTGCCGAAGAAGAGCCGCTGCATCCCCGCGTCGAACGCGGTGAACCCACCGAGATTGCCGGAGATCCGGGGGTCACGCGGCTTCACGCAGACCATCTTGTCCAGGCCCCACCGGCGCCGGTACACCTGCTCGACCGCCTCCCACGGGAGCCAGACGGACTGCCCGCGCGTCGGCCTGGTCTTGATCCAAAGTCCGGCGGGACCCATCGCGAGGACCGGGCCACCTGAGGTGAGCAGATAGATCTGCAGTCCGAAGATCAGCGCGAAGAACCCGAGGAGGCCGCCGGTCATCACGACGAGCGGGAGAGCACCCTCCCCGCTCCCCGCCGCGGCCAGCCCCAACGGGCAGGCGACGGCCACTGCGACGAAGAGCAGGAGCAGGCCGAACTGCAGAACCCGCTTGGGCGCGCTGTGCCGGACGATGAAGGGCTGGTCCTCCGGGATGCGCTTCGCGATCACCGGTGGCTGGTGCCAGCCGCCCTGCGGCATCGGCTGCTGCGGCCAACCCGCCGGCGGCGGCTGCTGCGGCCAGCCGGGGACCTGCGGCTGCTGCGGCCAGCCGTGCGGCTGCGGCTGCGGCTGCGGCTGCGGCTGCGGCGGGATGCTCATCGACGACTCCAGGCGCGCGGATCAGGACGGACGCGCCAACAGCGTACGACCGACCGCGATCATCGCCAGCAGGCCTCCCGGGAGGCGGCCGGAATGCCGGGAAAGAGTTCCCGCCGTCCGCGTAACCACCGCCCTCGGACATCGTTGATTCAGATGTCGAAGCGCTACGGCGGGACGACAAAAACGGCCGATGCCCTGTCGGTCGAGGGGTGGCGGCGGGGCATCGTGCATCGAGAGGCCGGACGTGTGAGGGGTGCGTCCGGCCTCTCACCTAATTCCGCGCCAATCATTGCCGCCCCATCCGGACCGCCGCGATCTCGCGCCGGTCCGTTCGCCGTTTCAGGCGCTGATAAGTCCCGTTTCAGGCGACGGTCCGTGCGGCTTTCAGGCGACGGGGGCCGCCACGTTCTCGCGGACCCACTCCACGATTGACTGGGTGGTCGCGCCGGGCGTGAAGATCCTGGCTACCCCGAGCCGGGCCAGCTCCGGCATGTCGGCCTCGGGGATGATGCCGCCACCGAAGACGACGATGTCCTCCGCCCCACGCTCCGCGAGCAGTTCGAGGAGCCGACGGAAAAGCGTCATGTGGGCACCGGAGAGCACGGAGAGCCCCACCGCGTCGGCGTCCTCCTGGATCGCCGTCTCGACGATCTGCTCGGGAGTCTGGTGCAGCCCGGTGTAGATGACCTCCATACCGGCGTCGCGGAGCGCCCGCGCGACGACCTTGGCGCCGCGGTCATGCCCGTCGAGGCCCGGCTTGGCGACGACGACCCGAATTCGAGAACTCATCAGCGCAACACCTTCCGAGGGCATCCGTTGCCTTCCACCTGAACGAACGGTAACCCAGGGCGCGTCGAACCGGGGAGGTGGCCCCGTAGGGGGACTCCCGGGTCGTCTCCCATCCGGGGCGAACACACTGACGATCCGTCAGCCTCAATGTAACTTTCCGTTACCAACGAGGCTGTATACAAAAGGTTACGAATACCGGCATTCCCCAACGGACAGTCGCACTCCGAATCACTAATTCGGCGGTCCAGCTTGTAACGCGCCTAGGGGTTGGCTAACGTGTCCACGGTTGTCATCTGGTACACCACCGGCTGACGACGCGGTCAGCGAGCGTTCATCCCCGGTTCACCGACGCTCGCGATACCGCCTGACTGACCCGACAACGGAGGGTGTGCGTGCGCCAGCGCCTGTCGTCTGAGCCCGACCGATATCGCGGCCGCCGCCGCGTGCCCACCCCCCCGCGGAGCCGCTACGCCGCCGTCGTCACCACCGCGTTCGTCGGTGCCGGCATCGTCGCCCTCGGCGCCGGCGCGGCCCTTCCCGACGCCAAGACGGTGAGCCCCTCGACCCTGGCCGACCTGGAGACCGCGAGCGCGACGACCACGGACGCGTCGACCCGCGCCCAGGATGCCGCTCGCGCCTCGCGTGACACCGAACGCGCCGGGCTCGCCACCTCGATGACGCAGGCCGCGCCGGATGTCTGGCTGCTCCCCCTGCACGGCTACACCTTCACCTCTCCCTACGGGATGCGCTGGGGCAAGCTGCACGGCGGCATCGATCTCGCCGCCCCCGAGGGCACCCCCTACGGCGCGATCCACTCCGGCACCGTGACGTTGGCGGGCTGGAACGGCGGCTACGGCTACTGCGTGATCGTCCGGCACGACGACGGGACCGAGTCCGTCTACGGCCACTCGTCGAAGATCAACGTGAAGGTCGGCCAGCAGGTCAAGGCCGGCGATGTGCTCGGCGAGGTGGGCAACACCGGCCACTCCTACGGTGCCCACCTGCACCTTGAGGTGCACGCCAACGGGCAGGCCAAGGACCCGATCCCGTATCTGCGGGCCAAGGGCGTCGACATCAAGCTGCAGATCGAGGCAATCTACGGCGGCACCGGGAGTCAGTGACCTCCGCCACGCCTCACAATCGCCCGCGCCGGTCCGGCGCGGGCGATTTTTGATCACTCTGTGTTGCCCGGAAGCCCGGTTCGGTCAGCGAACCGGGCTTCCGACTACACGTGGACGAACGGAGGGTTCAGAGCTTGTCGAGCGGCGCGTGCCGCAGCACGAGCCACATGGTCTGCTCACCGAAGTCGATCTGCGCCCGCGCACCCGGTCCGTGTCCTTCGACGGCGAGCACCCGACCCAGGCCGTAGCGTTGGTGGTTGACCCGGTCCCCTACCGCGACCTTCGGAGCCTGGGGCAGCTCGCTCGCCGTGGCCAACCGACTGCCGTCGATGCCGAGCCGTTCGGCGAGGCGGGCCGCCTTCGGCGTACCGCCGGCGAAGCCACCGCCACGCGCGGCGGCCGAACGCTCGGCGCCGCCCGCCCGCCCACCGACGCCGCCGCCCGTGCCGGACCAGGACGTGTAGGAGCCTTCGGTGCGCTCCCAGCGCACGAGCTCCACCGGCAGCTCCGCGACGAAGCGGGACGGCGGGTTGTAGGCGGGCTGTCCCCACGCCGACCGGGTCACCGCACGGGACAGGTAGAGGCGCTGGCGGGCTCGGGTGATGCCGACGTAGGCGAGCCGGCGCTCCTCCTCCAGCTCGCGGGTGTCGCCGAGCGAGCGCAGGTGCGGGAAGACCCCGTCTTCGAGGCCGGTCAGGAACACCACCGGGAACTCCAGCCCCTTGGCGGTGTGCAGGGTCATCAGCGTGACCACGCCCTGGTGCTCGGGGTCGTCACTCGGAATCTGGTCGGCGTCGGCGACGAGCGCGACCTGCTCGAGGAAACCGGCGAGCGTCGCGCCGGTTTCCCCCTCCTCGGCCTGCCCCTCAACCCGCTCGGTGTACTCCCGGGCGACGCTGACCAGCTCCTGGAGGTTCTCGACCCGCCCGGCGTCCTGCGGGTCGAGGCTCTCCTCCAGCTCGGCGAGGTAGCCCGACCGGAGCAGGACCGCCTCCAGCACATCTTCCGGGGAACCGTTCGCGGCCAGCTCGCGGGCGCCGTCAAGGAGCGCGACGAAGTCGGCGATCGAGTTGGCGGCCCGCGTGGAGATGCCGGGCGCCTCGACGGCGCGGCGCAGCGCCGCGCCGAACGAGATCCGATCCCGCGCGGCCAACGCCTCGACGCACGCCTCGGCCCGCTCGCCGATCCCCCGGCGGGGGGTGTTGAGGACCCGGCGGAGGCTCACCGTGTCGTCGTCGTTGACGACGGCACGCAGGTAGGCCAACGCGTCGCGGACCTCCTTGCGCTCGTAGAAGCGCACCCCGCCGACCACCTTGTAGGGCAACCCGACCCGGATGAACACCTCTTCGAACACGCGGGACTGCGCGTTGGTGCGGTAGAAGACCGCGACGTCGGCCGGACGGGCCGACCCGTCGTCGCAGAGCCGGTCGATCTCCCGTGCCACCCAGTCGGCCTCGGCGTGCTCGGTGTCGGCCACGTAGCCGACGATCTGCTCGCCGGCCCCCTCGTCGCTCCAGAGCCGCTTCGGCTTACGCGACGTGTTGTTGTTGATCACGGCGTTGGCGGCGTTGAGGATGGTCTGTGTGGAGCGGTAGTTCTGCTCCAGGAGGATGGTGCGGGCGCTGGTGAAGTCCCGCTCGAACTCGAGGATGTTGCGGATCGTCGCGCCGCGGAACGCGTAGATCGACTGGTCGGCGTCGCCGACGACGCAGAGTTCGGCCGGCTCGATCGGCAGGCCATCGTCGGCCGCCCCCACCAGCTCCTTGATCAGGGTGTACTGCGCGTGGTTGGTGTCCTGGTACTCGTCGACGAGCACGTGCCGGAACCGGCGGCGGTAGCTCTCCGCCACATGCGGATGCGCCTGGAGGAGGTGCACCGTTGTCATGATCAGGTCGTCGAAGTCGAGCGCGTGCGCCTCTTTGAGTCGCCGCTGGTAGAGCGTGTAGGCCTCGGCCAGCGCCCGCTCGTTGGGCCCGTTGGCCCGACCCGCGAACTCCTCCGGGTCGACCAGCTCGTTTTTCAGGTTGGAGACCTGCGCCGCCAGGCCCCGCGCCGGATAACGCTTCGGGTCCAGGTCGAGCTCACGGACGACCATCTGCATCAACCGCCGCGAGTCGTCGGCATCGTAGATCGAGAAGGTCGACTTCAGCCCGGCGTGCTCGTGCTCGGCCCGCAGGATCCGCACGCACGCCGAATGGAAGGTCGACACCCACATCAGCCGGGCGCGCGGCCCGACCAACGCGGCGACCCGCTCCTTCATCTCGCCGGCGGCCTTGTTGGTGAAGGTGATCGCGATGATCTCGCCCGGATGGACGTCACGGGCGGCGAGCAGGTAGGCGATCCGGTGGGTCAGGACCCGGGTCTTCCCCGACCCCGCACCCGCCACGATCAACAGCGGCGCGCCGGCATGGGTCACCGCGTCGCGCTGCGGCCCGTTCAGACCGACGAGGAGAGCCTGGGCGTCGAGGCCCGCGCCGTGGGAGCGGCGTGGTGGCGTGGACTGGACCGGCGGGGTTTCGAAGAGAGCATGCATCGCACGGCGATTCTATGCCGCCGGTCCGACATCCCCGACCCGCAGGACACGCGCGTCGGGTGTCCGCGGCCCCGATGGACACCAAGCTGTCATCCGTCAGCTCTGGCGTGTTCATCCCCGGTCGAGAACTATGACGGGTGATCCCCCAGGACGGTCCCGGCCGGCATCCGCCGCGGGACGACCGTCCGCCCCATCGACTGGGAGAAACCGATGAGCCGACCGCGCTCGCGCGGCTGGGCGGCCCTGCGTCACCTCGCCACGCCCGCCCTCGCACTGGCCGTCATCGCCACGATACCGATGGCGACGACAACCTCCACGACCACGACCGCCGACCGCTCCGCGGCGGCGCTCGCCCCGGTCACGGTCTCCTACGGCACACCCGCCGCCGCGACCGTCAAGGGCAACTTCCTGAGCTACAACGACTTCCACGGCGCCATCGACCCGCCCACGGGCAGCGGCGCGGTCGTCAACGGCACTCCCGCCGGCGGCGTCGAATACCTCGCGACCTGGCTCAAGAAGCTCCGCGCCGAAGCCGCGGCCGAGGGCCGCAAGACCACCACGGTCGGAGCCGGTGACCTGATCGGCGCGAGCCCGCTGGTCAGCGCCGCGTTCCACGACGAGCCGACGATCGAGCTGATGGACCTCGTCGGGCTCGACATCAGCTCCGTCGGTAACCACGAGTTCGACGAAGGCGTCGACGAGCTGATCCGCATGACCAAGGGCGGCTGCCACCCGGTGGACGGCTGCAAGGCCGGCCACGAGTTCGCCGGGGCGAAGTTCAACTACCTCGCCGCGAACACCGTCAGCAAGCGCACGGGCCTGCCGGTCCTCCCCCCGGTCGACCTGCGGTTGGTCGACGGCGTCCCGGTCGGCTTCGTCGGACTCACCCTCAAGGGCACCCCGCGCATCGTCAACCCGGCCGGGATCACCTCGGTGGAGTTCTCCGACGAGGTCGAGACCGCCAACAAGTGGGGCGGCCTGCTGCGCAGCTTCGGCGTGAAGTCCCTCGTCCTGCTCCTGCACGAAGGGGGCCAGCAGTCCGCGCCGCCGACCACTCCCGGCATCTCCGACTGCGCCAACTTCTCCGGCCCGGTCGTGCCGATCGTCGCCGGGCTCCGACCCGAATTCGGGCTGGTCGTCTCCGGGCACACGCACCGGTTCTACTCGTGCTCGCTGCCGAACTCGTCGGGCGCGCAGACCGTGGTGACCAGCGCCGGCAGCAACGGCCAGCTGATCACCGACATCGACTACTCGATCGACCGGCGCAGCGGACGTTTCGCGGAGATCTCCGCGCGCAACGTGATCGTCGAGAACGGCGTCCGCGACGCGGACGGCACCTGGCGCCAGACCACGCCGGGCAGCTACGTGCGCAACGCGGCGCTGGTGGATCCGCAGGCCAAGGCGCTCGCCGACACGTACCGGACCGCGGTCGCTCCGATCGCCAACCGGGTCGTGGGCGCGATCACCGCGGACATCGTCCGGGACAACCAGCCCAACCAGGAGAGCCCGCTCGGTGACGTCATCGCCGACGCCCAGCTCGCCTGGACCCGCGACAACGGCGCGCAGATCGCCCTGATGAACCCGGGTGGCGTCCGGGCCTCGCTCTCCTACGCCGCCTCCAGCGGCGGCGAGGCCCCCGGACAGATCACCTACGGCGAGGCGTTCACCGTGCAGCCGTTCAACAATCTGGTGGTGACGCAGACCCTCACCGGGGCCCAGCTCAAGGACGTGCTGGAGCAGCAGTTCGTGGGCTTCGCCGGACAGACCAGCCAGCGGGTGCTGCAGGTGTCGGCGGGCCTCACCTACTCGTACGACACGAGGCTCTCGGCCGGGCAGCGGGTCAGCGGGCTCTCGCTCAACGGCGTCCCAATCGACCCGGCCGCGAGCTACCGGGTGACCACCAACGACTTCCTGGCCAACGGCGGCGACGGGTTCACGACGCTCTCGGCGGGGACCGGCCGGACCACGGCGAACGGCTTCGACGTGGACGCGCTCGTGGGCTACCTCGGGGCCGGCGCACCGGTCGCGCCGGGGCCGGCGAACCGCATCACGCGGCTGGGATGACCCGGGTACGGGCCCGGATCCGGACGGCATCCCAGCCGCTCGAATCCGGGTCCGTCCCATTAACTGGCGAATGCTTGCGAACCCAGCGTCAACGTGGGCATACTCGACCACGTGATCCACGAGGCGCGCTTTTACTTTTACTACGGCTGCGGGAGTCCGGCAGCCGTAGGTCGCGCCTGAGCACACAGACCTACGAAAAGCCCCGGGCTCCTGAGCCCGGGGCTTTTCGCTTCCGGGTTCGGAGAGCCGGGGGCCTGGACCCCAGGAGCACCGAATGAAGGCGAACGTGGTGGAACAGCAGACCGACGGCCCGGCCGCGCAGACCGGCACCAACGCGCCGGAGGCGGCAGAGCGCATCACCGACCTGCGCGAACGCATCGATGAGATCGACAACGCGCTGATCGCGCTCTGGCAGGAACGGGCAGCGCTGTCGCAACAGGTCGGTAAGACACGGTTGGCCTCGGGCGGGACGCGACTGGTCCTCTCCCGTGAGCGCGAGATTCTGGAGCGCTTCCGCGCCGCTCTCGGCGCCGACGGCACCCAGCTCGCCCTGCTGCTGCTCCGGGCCGGCCGCGGACCACTGTGAAGCGCGATCCGCAGCCGTCACCGGAGGCATTTTCCCGTGACCGGGACCGCGTCCGCGTCAACGCGACCAGCCCGCGACGCCCGTGCGCGACCGCCCGGGCGCCGCGGGAGGCGTGCGGGGCGGGTGCGACGCCACGGCTTGCCGGAGTCGTCGCCGACTCCGGCAAGCGCGAGGGTTACGCCGCCTCGTGGGTCGGGACGATCTCCCGCTTCTCCGCGAAGTGACAGGCGCTGGGGTGGTCCGAGCCGGGACGCGTCTCCAGCGCCGGCGGCTCCGTGGCGCAGATGTCCTGCGCCTTCCAGCACCGGGTGCGGAAGCGGCATCCCGACGGCGGGTCGGCCGGGCTCGGCACGTCGCCGGTGAGCCGGATGATCGCCTTGTTCTGCCGGCTGTTCGGGTCGGGCACCGGGACGGCCGAGAGCAGCGCCTGGGTGTACGGGTGGGTCGGCCGCTCGTAGATCTCGTCTTCCGTGCCGGTCTCCACGATCTTGCCGAGGTACATCACCGCGACGCGGTCGGAGAGATGCCGGACCACGGAGAGATCGTGGGCGATGAAGATGTAGGCGAGACCGAACTCGTTCTGCAGCTTCTCCAGGAGGTTCATCACCTGGGCCTGGATCGACACGTCCAGCGCCGAGACGGGCTCGTCGCAGACGATGATCTCCGGACGCAGAGCCAGTGCGCGGGCGATGCCGATGCGCTGACGCTGGCCGCCGGAGAACTGGTGCGGGTAGCGGTTGATGTGCTCGGGGTTGAGCCCGACCACCTCCAGCAGCTCCTGCACCTTCTGTCGCCGGCTCGCCTTGGGGGCGACGTCCGGGTGGATCTCGAACGGCTCGCCGATGAGGTCACCGACGGTCATCCGGGGGTTGAGCGAGGTGTACGGGTCCTGCATGACGAGCTGGATCTGACGCCGCAGCCGGCGCAGATCCGCCCCGCGCTGGGAGTAGATGTCCTGGCCGCGGTAACGGACGGTGCCGCCCGTCGGCTTCTCCAGGTTCATCAGCACCCGGGCGAGGGTCGACTTGCCGCACCCCGACTCGCCGACCACACCGAGCGTCTCGCCCGAGTGCAGGTCGAGCGAGACCCCGTCGACGGCCTGGACGTGGCCGATGGTCTTCTTGAAGACCACGCCACGGGTCACGGGGTAGTGCTTGACCAGGTCACGGACCTCGAGGATTTTCTCAGTCACGGCTCACAAGCTCCTCGGCGAAGTGGCAGGCGCTGGCCCGGGTCGGCCCGAGCTGCAGCAGCGGGGGCACCTTCTCCTGACACACCGGCTGCGCCATGGGGCAACGCGGGTGGAACGGGCACCCGGACGGGATCTTCAGCAGGCTCGGCGGGAGCCCCTTGATCGTCCGCAGCTGCTGACCCTTCTCGTCGATCCGCGGGATCGACTCGAGCAGCCCCAGGGTGTAGGGGTGGGCCGGCTTCCCGTACAGCTCGTGGACGTTCGCCTCTTCGACGATCCGCCCCGCGTACATGACCGCGATCCGGTCCGCGACGTCGGCGACCACGCCCAGGTCGTGGGTGATCAGGATGAGACCCATCTGCCGCTCGCGCTGGAGTTCCGCGAGCAGGTCCATGATCTGCGCCTGCACCGTGACGTCGAGCGCGGTGGTCGGCTCGTCCGCGATCAGCACCTGCGGGTCGAGCGCCAGCGACATGGCGATCATGACGCGCTGCCGCATACCACCGGAGAACTGGTGCGGGTATTCGGTCACCCGCTGCTTCGCGTTGGGGATCTTGACCTGGTCGAGCATCTCGATGGCGCGCTTCTTGGCGTCACCGCGGCTCATCCCCCGCCGGATCCGGAACTGCTCGGCGATCTGGAACCCGACGTTGAAGACGGGGTTCAGCGCGGAGAGCGCGTCCTGGAAGACCATGGCGATGCCCTCGCCACGGATCCGCCGGCGCTGCTCCGCCGACATCTTCAGCATGTCCTGACCCTGGTAGCGGATCTGGCCACCGGTGACGAAGCCGGGCGGAGTGTCAAGGATGCCCATGATCGTCTGGGCGGTCACGCTCTTGCCGGAGCCGGACTCGCCGAGCACGGCGAGTGTTTCCCCGGCATCGACGTGGTACGTCACACCGTTGATGACCTTCGCGACGCCGTCCCGGGTGCGGAACTCGACGCGGAGGTCCTCGACCTCGAGCAGGCGGCCGGTCGGACGCCCCGAGGTGTCGAGCTGAGGTTCGGACACGATTACGTCAGACACCTGGATCTCCTACCGCAGTTTCGGGTCGAGGGCTTCGCGGACCGCCTCGCCGAGCATGACGAAGCTGAGCACGGCGACGACAAGGAACCCGGCGGGGAACAGCAGCAGGAACGGCGACACCCGGATGTAGTTCTGCGCCTCGTTGATCATGATCCCCCAGGAGACCACCGGCGACTTCAGGCCCACGCCGAGGAAGGACAGCGTGGCCTCGGCGCCGATGAAGGATCCGATCAGGATCGTCGAGTAGACGAGGACCGGGGCGAGACAGTTCGGGAGCAGATGCTTGAGGATGATCCGTCCCGGACCTGCGCCCATGGCCCGCGCGGCCATGATGTAGTCCGCTTCCTTGTTCGCCAGCACCGCGGAGCGCATGATCCGCATCGACACCGGCCAGCTCAGAATGACCAGCGACGCGATGACCATCCCCATGATCGCGTACTTGCCGCGGTTGGAGCCCGGCGGGTTGAACGAGAAGAGGATGACGATCGCGCCGAGCACGAACGGAAGGCCGAAGAAGATGTCGGCGATCCGCGACAGGATCGTGTCGAACCAGCCGCCCTTGAAACCGGCGATGATGCCGAGCGTCCCACCGATGAGCACGGTGCCGATCGTGGAGAGGACCGCGACGACGATCGAGGCTCGGGCGCCGTGAATGACCCGGGCGAAGACGTCCTGCCCCTGCACGTCGTAGCCGAACCACGCGTCGCCGCTCGGCTCGACCCGGCTGCGGGCGAGCAGCCCGTGCGTCGGGTCCACCGAGGTGAACAGCGTCGGGAAGGCGGCCATCACCAGGAACAGCAGGATGAACCCCGACGAGATCCAGAAGAGCGGCTTGCGGCTCAGGTCGTGCCAGGCGTCACCGAGCAGTCCGCGCGGCTTCTCCTTGCGATCCGGAGCGGACAGGCCGGCGTTCGGGGCGGCCGTGGTCGCGGGAACGGTGGGCTGCTCCGCCGGCGGAGTCGTCGCCATCGATCCCAAAGTCGGGTCACTCATAGCGGATCCTCGGGTCAAGTGCGGCGTAGAGCAGGTCGACCAGCAGGTTCATGAACAGGTAGATGAGCACCAGGACGACCACGATGGAGACGACGACCGCGCTCTCCTTCGTGACGATCGAACGGTAGACCTCTCGACCGATCCCGTTGATGCCGAAGATGCCCTCGGTGATGATCGCGCCACCCATCAGCGCGCCCAGGTCGGTGCCGAGGTAGGTGACCACCGGGATCAGCGAGTTGCGCAGCAGGTGGATGCCGACCACCCGACGCATCGGCAGCCCCTTGGCGATGGCGGTCCGGACGTAGTCCGCGCGCCGGTTCTCGGCGATGCTCGTGCGGGCGAGCCGGGCGATGTAGGCCATCGAGACGCTGCCGAGGACGAACCCGGGGAGGATGAGCTCGGCGAAGCCGGGCGGGTTCGTGACGGTCGGGTTGACGATGTGCCACTGCACGCCGAAGAGGTACTGCAGCACGAAGCCGGTGACGAACGTCGGCAGGGCGATCAGGAACAGCGTCGAGACCAGGACCAGGTTGTCCAGGAAGCCGTTGCGCCGCAGGCCGGTGAGGACACCGGCGGTGAGGCCGATGAGCGCCTCGACGGCGAGGGCCACGATGGCCAGCTTCAGCGTGTTCGGGTACGCGGTGAGGATGATGTCGCTGATTTCCCGACCGCTGAAGTTCACTCCGAAATCACCCTGGAGCAGGTTCTTCATGTAGTTGCCGTACTGCGTCCAGATCGGATCGTTGAGGTGGTACTTCTCCGTCATGAACTGGATGTAGGAGTCCGGGCAGCGCTTGTCGCCGCACTTGCCGGCGAAGGGATCGCCGGGGACGCTCCAGACGAGAAAGTAGATGAGGAAGGTGGTCCCGAAGAAGACGGGGACTAGTTGGAGCAGCCGTCTCAGCACGTAACGGCCCATGGGTCCTCCAGACACAGGCGCCCGGTAGGGCGCCGACACGGGTTGGTGGAGCAGCGGGGGCAGATGCTCGCACCCCCACCGGACCGCCTCAGGTCCGGCCCACCGGTAGGTGGGCCGGACCTGAGGCTTTCAGTCAGTTACTTGAGCTCGACCGAGGAGAGGTCGATCTCGCCAACGTTGGTCGTCTGAACGTTCTTGACCTTGTTGGAGGTGCCGGACTGCTGGTTCGAGAAGTAGATCGGCATGGTCGGGACGTCCTTGTCGACCTGCGCGACCGCCTCGGTGAACTTGGCGTGCGCCGCGTCCACGTCAGCAGCAGCGGTGCCCTGCTTGTACAGCTCGTCAACCTGCTTGTTGCTGTACAGGCCGTCGTTCGACGAACCGCCCGTGGTGAACAGCGGGCCGACCCAGTTCTCCACGTCCGGGTAGTCCTGCTGCCAACCGGCGCGGTACGGGCCCTTCATCTGGTGGGCGTTGATCATCTGACGGAACACGGCGAAGGTCGGGATGCCCTCGGCGCGCGCGTTGATGCCCAGCGTGTTCTTCACGCTCTGCGCCACGGCCTCCATCCACTCCTTGTGGCTGGCGTCCGCGTTGTAGTAGAAGACCATCTCGCCCTGGAAGCCGCCGGCCTTGGCGAGCAGCGCCTTGGCCTGCGTCGCGTCGTACGTGCAGGCGGTGCAGTTGCCTTCCTTGTTACCCGGGGTGAGCGGGTTCGCCCAGCTGTTGGCGGGCTTGCGCGCACCGAAGAAGATCTTCTCGCTGATCTCCTGACGGTTGACCGCGAGCGAGATCGCCTTGCGCAGGTCGGCGTTCTGGAAGCGCTTGTCGTAGATCGGGAAGGCGATGATGCCGGTCGACGGGATCGGCGCGTCGATCGCCCGGTCGCCCAGGTCGCTCTTCCACTTGTCACCGGCGAGCGCCGAGACGGGGATCTGCTGCTGGAAGTCCAGGCTGTTCGACAGCAGGTCGTTGTAGGCCGCCGTGTCGTCCTGGTACAGCTTGACGGTGACGTCCTTGATCTTGACCTTGTCGTCCAGGCTGTAGTCGTCGAAGCGCGTCAGCTTCAGCTCGACGTTGTCCTGCCACGACACGAACTTCACCGGGCCGTTGCCGACCGGCTTCTTGCCGAACTCTTCGGGCTTGCTCGTGAAGAACGCGTCCGGCAGCGGCATGAAGGTGCTGTAGCCGAGCATCGTCGGGAAGATCGAGAACGGCGCGCCGAGAGTGACCGTGAAGGTGTGCTCGTCGACGACCTTGAGGCCCGACATCACCTTGGCCTTGGGCTCCGGCGCCTTCTTCGCGCCGTCCGGGCCGTCCGGGTCCTCGGTGTGGACGTCGGAGAAGCCCTCGATCTGGCTGAAGAAGCTGCCGTTCTGGGCCCCGTTGGGCGAGTAGGCGCCCCAGTTCCAGGCGTCGACGAAGTTCTTCGCCTTCACCTCGGTGCCGTCGTGGAACTTGGTGCCCTTCTTGAGCTTGATCGTGTAGACCTTGGAATCGGTCGTCTCGATCGACTCGGCAACCGCGTTCTTCGGCGCACCACCGTCGTTGGGGTAGGTGACCAGGCCGGTCCACATGAAGTCGACGACCTTGCCGCCACCGGTCTCGGTGGTGTTCGAGGGGATGAGCCCCACCTCGGGCTGGGTGCCGTCGATCGTGATGGCGCCGTTGGCGGTGTCGCCACCGGACTTCCCGCCGCTGTCGCCGCTGCTGCAGCCGGCCGCGACGAGCGCAGCGGCAGCGGTCAAAGCGACCGCACCCGCCCGCTTCGAAACTCTCATTTCGGGGGCCTCCCTTTAGTTATTGCTGGTGTTCCTGCTGTATCCGGCAGCCCCCGGTCAGCGCCGGCCAACTGCCCGACGCCGCCCGGCGCGCCGCCGGCGAGCTTCACCGAAGATCGGTGAAGCCCGTGACGCTTGATGATCCGCTCAGACGCGCCACCACCGCGGCATGGCGCGCCAGGAAGAGTCATTCGCACACACAACCGTTATTGCGGTGTCCGTGCGCATGAGGCGCCTCCTGAGCGCTCACACAGTCGGGTGAGGTGAGTGACACTGTGACACCGACATGCCCATTGCGTGAAGGTGCCGTTATCAAGCCGATACGCTGCCGGGACGATGCCGATACGGAATCAAGATCAATTTCCCTTGTGAGGAAAGGCCTTTGACCAGGGATTTCGGATCGCCGGTTCGCAACAATACCCCAGAGTACGATCGGTCCCGGCGACCTCACCTCCGTCGACTTCGCCACTCTCCGACGCTCGCCGGGCACTCGCCGTATTCGCCCATCCGGGCGATGTCACTTCGGCTCGCCACGACCACCGACGGATGGATCGACAAGCGGGATCGAGGTCGCCGGGACCGGAGCCGTGGGCGTGCGCGACGCTCAGACGAGTCGGCGGTCCGCCGCCCACCGGGACAACTCGTACCGGTTGGACATCTGCAGCTTGCGCAGGACGTTCGAGACGTGGGTCTCCACCGTCTTGATCGAGATGAAGAGCTCTTTGGCGATCTCCTTGTAGGCGTACCCCCGCGCCAACAGACGCAGCACCTCGCGCTCCCGGTTGGTGAGCTGGTCGAGCTCCGGGTCGGCCACCGGCGCGTCGGGACGGGCGGCGAAGGCGTCCAGCACGAAGCCGGCCAGCCGGGGGCTGAACACGGCGTCGCCGTCGGCGACCCGCCGGATCGCGGTCGCCAGGTCGTCGGGCGAGATCGTCTTCGTGACGTACCCGCGCGCGCCGGCCCGGATCAGACCGATCACGTCCTCGGCCGCGTCGGAGACCGACAGGGCCAGGAAACGGACGGACGACGCCGCGGCGGGGGCAGGGGCGCCGCGGTCGCGCGCGCCCCGCAGCACCGCGTCGAGCACCGCCCGGCCGCCGCCATCCGGCATGTGTACGTCGAGCAGCACGACGTCCGGCTCCATCGTCGCGATCCGGGCGACCGCCTCGGCCACCGTGCTCGCCTCGCCGATCACATCCACGTGCGCACCCAGTTCGGCGCGGACCCCCGCCCGGAACATCGCATGGTCGTCGACGAGGAAGACGCGCAGACGCCGCTCCTCCGCGGTACCCGGATCCGTACCGGCCTCGATCGGCTGGTCGTTCATCACTGTCTGTCCTTCCCTGCGCTGGAGGTGGCCCGTGCCATCGGCAGGATCAGCCGCACCTCGGTGCCGTCCCCCGGCTCACTGCGGATCTCGGCCCGCCCGCCGTGCCGTTTCATACGCCCGATGATCGAGCCGCGTACGCCGTGGCGATGATCCTCCACCGTGCTCAGATCGAAGCCGGCGCCACGGTCCCGTACGAACACGCTGAGCTGCTCCGGCTCCACCTCGGCGTAGAGCGACACCGTCTGCACCTTGGCGTGGCGCGCCGCGTTCACCAGGGCCTCGCGGGCGGCGGCGACCAGTGCCGCGACCCGCTCGTCGTTCTCCCGGTCACCGACCACCACCGCCTCCACCGTGATCGCGTACGTGTCCTCGACCTCGGCCGCCGCCTGCTCCAGCGCGGCGGCGAAGCGCTCCGTGGGCGAAGCGGTCGGCTTGTAGAGCCAATTGCGCAACGAGCGCTCCTGCCCACGGGCGAGCCGCTGCACCGCCTTGACGTCGGCCGCGTTGCGCTGGATCAGGGCGAGGGTGTGCAGCACCTGGTCATGCACCATCGCGGCGAGCTCGGCCCGCTCCTGCTCGCGGATCCGCCCCTCCCGCTCGGCCCGCAGCTGGTTGTACGTACGCCAGAGCACCGGCGCGGCCACCACGCCGACCCCGGCGAGCCCGACCAGCGCGAAGATCACGCCGTTGACGACGGCGTCGAAGTTTCCCTGCGGCGAGTAGACCGCGACCACACCGATGACCCCGACGGCCACCAGCACGCCGCCGCCGATGAACCGCAGCAGGAACGAGCGGCGGCCGGTCTCGTCGACCACGGCGGCGAGCCAGGGCACCTGCGGGAGCGTGTCGCTCCACATCTGCCGTCGCTCCGGCGCGGACTGGTGCCAGATGATGCCGGCGCCGACCGCGATGATCGCGACCAGCCAGCCCGCGGTGGCGCTCACTCCCGCCGAGCCGAAGAGCAGGATCTGCAGCAGCATCACGCCCAGCCCGATCGCCACGAACGGCAGCAACTGGCTGAGGTCGCGCCGGGGCGGCGGGTCGGCGGTCGCCGGCTGGGGCGGCAGCACGGCCCAGAACGCCGCGTAGAGGAGCACACCCAGGCCGCTGAGGCTGAGCAACACGACGAACCCGATCCGGATCCGCACGGCCGAGATGCCGAGGTGGTGCGCGATCCCGGCGGCGACGCCGGCGACCACCCGCTGATCACGTGCGCGGTACAGGCGGGGCGGCTGCATCGGGGTGCTGATGACTGGCTCCTGTCGTGGCGGCGGAGGGGCGGCGGGCACGCCCGTCCGATCGGGCCGGCGGCGCCGATACCCGCTGCGTACCGGCCCTTTCGATCGTCACATGCCGCGGCCCGCCGTCGCCATGGGGCGCGCCCCGGACATTGCCGCGTCCGCGATCTCAGGGTGCGCTCAGGGTCGGCGCCGGAGGTTGCTCGGGTGCCCGGCGGAGCAGGATCGTCACCATGACCGACGAAGCTGCCGAGTCCCGCAGACCGGCGAACACGGAGGACGCCGCTCGGGCGCGGCCCCCGCTGCCCGGCCCGGCGCCTTCCGATCCGAACGACGCGCCCCGCCCGCACGACGAGCCCACCGCCACCGACCTCGGCGCCGCGCCGACGGCCTTCTCCCACGGCCCGGACGACGAGCCGACCACCGCGTTCCCGCCGGCCGGCAGCGACCCGACCAGGCCGTTCCCGCCGGCCGCCGACGGCGACCCGACCAACCCGGGACCGCCGAGCGGGCCACCGGGCGGATCGGGTGGGACCGCTGGGCCCGGTGGGCCGGGTGGGCCGCCGCCCGGCCCGGGCGGCCCGCCGCCATGGGGCCAGGGCGGCGGGTACCCGCCGCCGTTCGCCGGGTCGGCCTTCACCTCCCGGTACGGCCTCGTCCGCCCGCGCAATGGCCGGTACCTCGCCGGCGTCTGCGCCGCGATCGGCCGGGCGACCAACACGGATCCGATCCTGTGGCGGGTGCTGCTCGCCGTGCTGGGCTTCGCCGGCGGCATCGGCATCCTCATCTATCTCGCCGCGTGGTTGGTCATCCCGAACGAGGGGGACACGGCGTCCCCCGTCGAGTCGATGCTCGGCCGGGGCCGTTCCAGCATGTCGCCGATCACGGTGCTCATCCTGAGCGTGCTCGTGGCGGTGATGTTCGGGCTCATCGTCACCGACGGGTTCCGGGCCATCGTGCTCGGCGCGGCGATCCTCATCGGGGGTGCGCTGCTGCTCAACCGCGACAGCGGAGGGCGCCCGGGACGCTTCACCCCGTCCCCCGATCCGGTCGGCCCGCCCCCGCCCGGGGCGGTGCCAACGCCGGGCTGGATGCCGCCCACCGGGCCCTCCGGGACTCCGGCCATGCCGGGCACGCCGGTCACGCCCTACCCGCCGTCGGCCGGGGACTCCGGCACCGCCGCGTCGCCGCACGCGCCATCGCCGTATCTCCCCGGCACCGCGTCCGCCCCTGCTCCGTACGCCGTCCCGCCGCAGTTCGGGGCAGCGGCTCAGTTCCCGGCGCCACCGCCGTTCGCGACGCCCTTCGGTGCACCGCAGCCCGACCCCGCGGCGTACCCGCCGGCCGCGCCGCCGCCGAGCGGTTACCGGGCACCGTTCGCCCCCCACGGTCCGTACGCCGGCCGCGGTCCCTACCCGCCCGGCTTCCAGGCGGCGCCCGTCAAGCCGGTCAAGCCACCCAAGCAACCGAAGGAGCGCTCCCCGCTCGGCGCGGCCACCTTCTCGATGATCTTCGTGGCGCTCGGCCTGGTGGCGATGGTCGATCTGACGCATGTCGCCGCGGTGCCGGTCTCGGCGTACTTCGTCGGCGCGCTGGTCACGATCGCGTTGGGGCTGCTGATCGGCGCCTGGTTCGGTCGGGCCCGTTGGCTCATCGCGCTGGGGCTGGTCGTCTCGGCGGCGCTCGGCGTCGCCAGCGTGTCGGAGTCCTACACCCAGGTACGCGGTGAGAGCGCCGACGTGAACTGGCAGCCGGCGGCGTACGAGGATCTGGCCGACCGCTACGCCAACCGGTTCGGCGACGCCGTGCTCGATCTGCGGTCGGTCGACTTCAGCGGACGGGACACGCAGGTGACGACGGCCGTCGACTTCGGTCAACTCCGGGTGATCCTGCCACCGAACGTCGACGTGGACGCACAGGTCGAAGTCAGGGCCGGCGACGCCAGGGTCTTCAACACCACCTGGAGCGGTTTCGAACAGCCCGCCCGCACCGTCACCGATGCCGGCCCGGACGGGCCGGGCGGCGGGAAGCTGCGGCTCGTCGTGCACGTGAACGCCGGCAACGTGGAGGTATACCGATGAAAGGGCACCGCACCGACGGCGTCTCGCTCACCTTCTCCGTGATCTTCCTTGGGATCGCGGCCTGGTGGCTCGCCGCCCAGGTGATCCATCTCGAACTGCCCGCCGTGGGATGGATCGTCGCGAGCGCGCTCATCCTGTTCGGCATGTTCGGTCTGCTGGGCGCCCTCCGCTCGGGTCGCTCGGCCGCCCGCACCGCCGACGCGACGACGTCGTCCGACGTCACGCCCACCACCGGCACACCGGCCGATCCGATGAGCGGTCCGGGACCCGTCAGCGGGACCCCGGTCACACCGGCGGAGGGTTTCCCGGTCGGATCGCCAGTGGAACCGGTCACCGCGCCGCCGCACGGAAGGGCCGGAGAGGGGCCGGCCTGACGCCGGCCACTGCGGCCGGTCCGGAAAGGCGCATATGCTGGCCGGTGGAGTTTCGGCTCCGCCGGCCGGTTTGCATCCCGCCCGCCCCGGCACCGCCGGGCACGGGCACTCGTCCCGGCCCGTCCTGTCTTCACCGCGAGGAGCCCGTACGACATGACCCAGTCCCCCGCCGTGCGCACGGTCGGCCCCCGCGGCCCGGTCCGTCTCGGCGACCGCGCCGCCCGCACCCTGACCACCGAGCTGGCCCGTCACCACGGCGCCAAGTCCGCGCTGCTGGTCGGGGTCGACGCCGAGTCGGCGGTGCTGGCCGCCGCGATCGAGGCGCTGCTGCCGGGTGACACGCTCACCGTCGTCCCGGCCGACGGCACCGGCGCCGCCCAGCTCCGCGACCACATCACGGCGCAGGGCAGCTGGGTGGCCGACCGGCTCCGCGTCGTCGACTCCGTCGGCGAGGCCGACCCGGCCGACGTGCTGGTGCTCGGCCAACCGCTGACCGGCACCGCCGACGAGGCGCGCTCGACCCTCGACGGGCTCAACAAGTACCTCACCGACGGCGGTGTGCTCGCCGCCGCCGTGCCGGCGCTGCCGGGCATGACGTCGGGTGCCACCGCGGAGCTGGAGCGGCAGGGCGCGCTCTTCGGCGTCGGCGCCGACCTGGTGCTGCGCAACACCCCGCCGGTCCGCGTCCACCGGCTGCGCTTCACGCCCGCCGACGCCACCGTGGCGGGCCGGCTGGGCCCGGCCTACCGCCCGTCGAGCGTGCCGCTGACCCAGAACATGCACATCGACTCCAACGGGGTGGCCGCGGCCGGCATCGCGCTGGGGCTGGCCGCGCTCACCCGCGCGGCACGACCGAAGTCGAAGCTGTGGCTGCTTCCCGCGCTCGCCGCCGCCCCCGTGGCGGCCTTCTTCCGCGACCCGCAGCGCGACGTGCCCGACGACGAGTCGGCGGTGGTGGCGGCCAGTGACGGCCGGGTGCTGTCGGTGGAGCGGCTGCGTGACGAGCGCTTCGGCGAGCAGGAGTTTCTCCGGATCGCGGTCTTCCTGTCGGTGCTCGACGTGCACGTCAACCGGACCCCGGTGGCCGGCAAGGTGGTGGACTACTTCGTCGTCGACGGTGGGTTCGCCGCGGCGATGAAGCCGGCCGCCGAGCACAACGTGGCCGCGTACACGGTGCTCGACACCGCTCGCGGCACGGTGGTGGTGGCCCAGCGTACGGGTCTGATCGCGCGTCGGATCGTGCAGCGCGCGCCCGTCGGGGCGCTGCTGGCCAAGGGCGAGCGCCTCGGACTGATCCGCTTCGGCTCGCGTACGGACGTCTACCTGCCGGCGGACGCGGCCGAGGCGCTGGTCGGCCCCGGCGACCGGGTGCTCGGCGGAGCGTCGGTGATCGCGCGCTGGCTCTGACTTCAAGGACTTTCCGGTCGATCAAGGGGTGATTCACACGGTTGACGATCAACTCGTGTTTATTACTCCTTGATCGACGGGGAAGCCCTGGTCGGTCGGCGATGGTCCAGGCAGATACACGAAGGGGCGGCCTCCGCACGGAGGCCGCCCCTTCGATCGTCTGTGGTTAGACGGTGCTGCGCTGGCGCAGCCAGAGCAGCGGACCGCTGACCAGATAGCCCACCACCACCAGGGCGAAGGTCACCCGGATGTCGACCAGCGCACCCACCAGCGGCAGCAGCCACAGCCACGGCGGAAGCTTGAGCAGCCGGGCGAGCTTGGCGTACGGGAAGCTGGAGACCATCGCGAAGGCGAGCAACGCCACCACGGCGAGCTTCGCCGGCCCGGGCACCGGCAGACCGATGAGCACCGCGAGGGCGAGCACCGCGGCCGCCATGGTGGTCGGGACGCCGCAGAAGAAGCGACCGTCCTTCGGCGACACGTTGAACCGGGCCAGCCGGATCGCCGCGCACCCGGCCACGAGGGCACAGGCGACCGCGGCACCGGCGGCCGGAACCGTGCCGGCCAACGACGCGTAGACCACGACCGGCGCGGCGAGACCGAACGAGCACATGTCGGCCAACGAGTCCATCTGGGCGCCGAACGGGCTGGAGACGCCCAACTTGCGCGCGAGCGCGCCGTCGAGACCGTCGAAGACGACACAGGCGATCAGGCAGCCGGCCGCGACCCGGACGTCGCCCTGCATCGCCAGGAAGATGGCGAGGAGGCCGAGCCCGAGGCTGGCCAGGGTGCACGCGTTGACCAGCGCGAACTTGGCACGCCGGGCGATCGTGCGCTCACCGGGGAGCAGCGGGACCACGATCGTGGAGTCGGGCTCGGCAGCGGCGCCGGACGGCCCGAAGGCGGGGCTCATCGGCGCGATGGACTCGATCTCCCGGGCGGTCATGGGGTCGACCCTGAATCGAACCATCGGGTCCATCCCGTTGACGTCACGGCGGCCCTGACGGACCACCATGGCCGGGAGGGCCTGTCCGTCGTGGCGACGCGCGACCCGGACGAGCAGCACCTGCCGTGCGAACGTGCCACTGCGGCGCAACCGTCCTGCCCACCGGCGCCCTGCGGGGCGCGGGCTGTCCGTCGTACGACGCCGACGCCATGGGGCTCTCGGCACGTATCCCTCCAACACCGGATCGGTTTATCCGCCGCCGTGGCGACCGCCCGATTTTGCGGCCTACACCATCGCACAGATGGAACGAGTTGGCGATAGCTGCGTGCGGACCTTTCTCCGTAAAACAGCACGAACCGCGCAGGTATTCCCATCTCGGGCGCGGAACCGACCGGTCGACTGGCCCAGCCCTCGATCTTACCGGATCTCATCCAGAACGGCCTTTCGTGCGATCACCGGCCCAGGTGCGCAAGGGCCGTCACGGCGACATCCGTCAGCCGGAGCCCGGCAAGCTCGATCGCGCTGAACCAGCGCGCGTCGGCCGTGGAGCCGCCCCCCACCTCGGTCACCCGCGGCTCGGTCGGCGCCTCCACGACGACCCGGAAAACGGCCCGGACCGCGTGCCAGTCGATCGGATAGCCCTCTGGGCCCATCGCCGACGGGTTCCGGTGGTGGGAGACGTCCAGGAGCCCGGTGATCCGGCCCACCTGGTCCGACTCCTCCGCCAACTCGCGCAGGAGCGCGGTCGCCGGCTGCTCGCCGTGATCAGTTCCGCCGCCCGGCAGATGCCAGCGCCCCGCACCCGGATACCCCTCGGCGATCAGGGTCAGCAGCACCCGGCCGTCCGGATCGGTCGTCAGCCCGTACGCCGCGAAGCGCTGCCCCCGCGCCGGCCGATCCTGCCCAGAGTGCTCGCCCGGGAGGACCGGGATCGTCTCGCGGGCCGGCTCCGGCCTCGGCGGCAACCCCAGCAACTCGGCGGTGAAGGCCATCATGGGCAGCTCCGCCAACCGGTCCGGCGCGATCCATTCGGCCAGGTCGGTCGTTCCGTCGGCTTCGTGCCGGACGACCCCCTCGCGCACGACCCGCACGTCGTAGATGACCCGGTCGGTGTGCTGCAGGATCGCCCGCCGCGGCAACGCCAGGACATCGGCGAGCACGGCCCTCACCCTGACCACCTCGACCGCGAGCCCGGTCTCCTCGGCGAACTCCCGCACCACCGCGCGGGCGGGATGCTCGCCGTGCTCGATGCCCCCGCCGGGGATCTGCCACAGCCCGGGCAGGTCGGCCTGCGCGGACGCGCGGGCCAGCAGGACCCGGCCGGCATCGTCACGGCACAGCCCGTACGCCGCGATGCGTCGCCGCCGTTCCAAGCCGGCACCTCCTCGGTCCGCGCGCGACGTCCCGCACGCCGCTCCCCCAGCATGACCGACGGCGGCAGCGCCGATCACGCGAGACGGGCAGCGCGTACGGCTTCGGCGGTCACCTCGGTCAGATCGGTCGGCGAGAGGGCGGTCAGCTCGTCCGGGGCGAACCAGCGTGCCTCCGAGGTGGAACCGCCCACGTCGCCGACGGTCGGCGGGGCGGGGGTCTCCACGACGACGCGATAGAAGGCCCGCACCCCGTGCCAGTCGATCGGATAGCCCTCCGGGCCGAGGGAGGCCGCGTCACGGTGGCTGGCGACGCCGAGCAGCTCGGTGAGCCGCCCGCGCTGGCCGGTTTCCTCGAGCAGCTCCCGGATCAGCGCCGCACCCGGCTGCTCGCCGTAGTCGGTGCCGCCGCCGGGCAGATGCCAGCGGCCCGCCCCGGGATATCCGGGAGCGATCCGGGTGAGCAGCACGCGGCGGGCCGGATCGGTCGCCACCGCGTACGCGGCGAACCGCTGCGCCCGGTGCAGGCCGTCCGGTCCGGGCACCGCGTAGAACGACGGGAACTCGGGGGGCTCGTCGGGGCGCAGGTCGACCGGGCCGGGAGGCAGCCCCAGCGCGCCGGCGGTGAAGGGGCGCAGCGGCAGGCCCTTGGCCTCCTCGAGGGTGTGCCAGCGGGCGAGGTCGGTGGGGTGGCCGATGCGGTCGCAGAGAGTTCCACCGCGGACCGAGACGTCGTAGACGAGGCGGTCGGTGTGGATCGTGATCCCCCGGTGCGGCAGAGCGCGCATGTCGGCGAGCACGTCCCGCAGCCCGGTCACCGCCACCGACAGGCCGGTCTCCGCGGCGGTCTCCCGTACGACGGTGTGGTTGGGGTCCTCACCGTGGTCGACGGCGCCGCCGGGCAGCGACCACACGCCGGGGGTGCCCGAGCGTGGCGACGCGCGGACCAGGAGCACCCGATCGTCGGAATCGGCGCAAACTGCGTATGCCGCGATCCTGCGAAGCGGCTCCAGCGCGGGGGTCACAGGGCGGAATTCTGCCCGTATGAGGAGACAACACACGGAAGACTGTCAGATTGGCGACACTCGTCGGCGGAAGGCGGGGCCGGAGTGTTGCCGATCCGGGGGCACTCAGGGTAAGGATCCGGGCGGTTCCCGAGGTCGGCGGGCACGGCGGCGCGGACCGTGGAGGCATGACAGAAAACCTGCTCTCCCCGCACAGCCAGCCGGCCGTCAACCAGCCTCCGTACAAGCAGCTCCGCCGCCCCACGACCGACCGGATGATCGCCGGTGTGGCCAGTGGGCTCGGCCGTTACTTCGCCGTCGACCCCACGCTGGTCCGGGTGATCTTCGCCGTGGCCGCGGTGCTGACCGGCGGTCTGGCGCTGCTGGCGTACCCGGTCATGTGGTTCCTCATGCCCGAGGAGCCGCCCACCGCGCCCGCGTGGCCGGCGGCTCCCGGTGCGCCCGGGTGGGTCCCCACCGGGCCGGAGCAGGGCCACACCCCGCCCCAGCCGCCGCTCGCGTGACCGGTGGGGGTCACTCCCACTCGATGGTGCCCGGGGGCTTGCTGGTCACGTCGAGCACGACCCGGTTGACCTCGGGCACCTCGTTGGTGATGCGCGTGGAGATCCGCGCGATGACGTCGTACGGCAGGCGCGACCAGTCCGCCGTCATGGCGTCCTCGCTGGAGACGGGGCGCAGCACGACGGGGTGCCCGTAGGT
Source organism: Micromonospora sp. NPDC049679 (assembly GCF_040659735.1). Classification (NCBI taxonomy): domain Bacteria; kingdom Bacillati; phylum Actinomycetota; class Actinomycetes; order Micromonosporales; family Micromonosporaceae; genus Micromonospora; species Micromonospora sp. NPDC049679. The sequence goes on along the minus strand of NZ_JBFANZ010000020.1, from coordinate 57,085 downwards.
GCGCCCGTCGCCCTGGACTCCGACGCTGCGGACGTCGGCGAGGAGCACCACCGGGAACTGCCACACGTCGCGGTCGAGCCCGGCGGCGGTCAACTCCTCGCGGGCGATCAGATCGGCGGCGCGCAGCACCTCCAGGCGCGGCCGGTCGACCGCCCCGATGATCCGGATCGCGAGCCCGGGGCCGGGGAACGGGTGCCGCCAGATCATCGCCTCGGGGAGCCCCAGGGCGAGGCCGAGCGCGCGCACCTCGTCCTTGAAGAGCGTGCGCAGCGGCTCGATCAGCGAGAACTGGAGATCGTCCGGAAGCCCGCCGACGTTGTGGTGCGACTTGATGTTGGCGGTGCCGGTGCCGCCACCGGACTCGACCACATCCGGATAGAGGGTGCCCTGCACCAGGAACTCGACGTCACCCGTCGCCGCGACCTCACGGGCGGCGGCCTCGAAGACCCGGATGAACTCCCGCCCGATGATCTTGCGCTTCTGCTCCGGGTCGATGACGCCGTTTAGCGCCCCCAGGAAGCGCTCCTGCGCGTCGACCACCTTCAGCTTGATGCCGGTCGCCGCGACGTAGTCCTCCTCCACCTGCTCCGGCTCGCCCGCGCGGAGCAGACCGTGATCGACGAAGACACAGGTGAGCTGATCACCGACGGCCTTGTGGACCAGGGCGGCGGCGACCGCGGAGTCGACCCCACCGGAGAGCCCGCAGATCACCTCCTTGTCCCCGACCTGCTCACGGATCCGCGCGACCTGCTCGTCGATGATGTTGGCCGGGGTCCAGGTCGGTTCGATCCCCGCGATGTCGTAGAGGAAGCGCTTCAGCACCTCCTGACCGTGCGCGGTGTGCGCCACCTCCGGGTGGAACTGCACCCCGGCGCGACGGGAGACGAGATCCTCGAACGCCGCCACCGGCGCGCCGGCGGACTCCGCCGTCACCGTGAAGCCGGCCGGAGCCTCGGTGACGGAGTCACCGTGGCTCATCCAGACCGGCAGCTCGGCGGGGAGCTCGCGCAGCAGCACGCCGGCCTCGGGGCGGGCGGTGAGCGGCGTGCCGCCGAACTCCCGCCGACCGGTCCGGGCCACCGTGCCGCCGAGCGCCTGCGCCATCGCCTGGAAGCCGTAGCAGATGCCGAAAACCGGCACGTCGTCATCGAAGAGCTTGGCGTCGAGCTGCGGGGCGCCGGACTCGTAGACGCTGGACGGACCGCCGGAGAGGATGATCGCGGCGGGATTCTTCGCCAGCATCTCGGCCGCCGACATCGAGTGCGGCACGATCTCCGAGTAGACCTTCGCCTCACGGACACGACGGGCGATCAGTTGGGCGTACTGGGCCCCGAAGTCAACGACGAGGACGGGTCGCGGCGTGCTCATGCCGAGCAAGCCTACCGACCGTCACCGCCCGCCGAGACGGCGGCGTAAGGAACCGCTTCTCCTCACACGCGCAGCGCCGCCGGGGCATGGGTGGGAACCGCGGGCCGGCGCGGCGGCACCGGCTCGACCCGCACGTACGGATCGCCCAGCGCGGGCCGCGGATCCTGCTCGCCGCGGTTCGGCCAGAACGACATCGCCCGCTCCGCCTGGGCCGTGATCGTCAACGACGGGTTGACCCCGAGATTCGCCGAGACGGCGGCCCCGTCAACCACGTGCAGCCCGGGGTGACCGAAGACGCGGTGGTAGCCGTCGACGACCCCGGTGTCGGGGGACGCCCCGATCGCGGCCCCGCCGAGGATGTGCGCGGTCATCGGGATGTTGAACGGCTCCGTCATGGCCCCGCCCGGGATGCCACCGATCTCCTCGGCGAGGAGCCGTACGGCCTCGTTGCCCGCCGGGACCCACGTCGGGTTGGGCGCGCCGTGTCCCTGCGTGGTGGCGAGGCGACGCCGTCCGAGCCAACTGCGCCGGAAGTGGGTGGTCAGCGAGTTGTCCGCCGACTGCATGACCAGGGCGATGACGGTCCGCTGCGACCAGTCGCGCACCGACAGCAGTCGCAGGTAGGTCAGGGGCGCCCGACCCATGATGCCGAGCCAGCGCCGCACCCGACGTGGACCGCCGTCGACCAGCGCCGACTGGAGCAGACCCATCACGTTGGAGCCGCGGCCGTAACGCACCGGCTCGACATGGGTCTGCGCGTCGGGGTGGAACGAACTGGTGATCGCCACCCCCTCGGTGAAGTCCACGCCACGCCGTCGCGCCTCGGGCCGCAGCACCGCGGCGCCGAGGATCGCCTCGGAGTTGGTGCGGGTCAACGCCCCGACCCGGGGCGAGAGCTCCGGCAACCGGCCGGACGTCTTCATCTCGTGCAGCAGCCGCTGGGTGCCGAGCGCCCCGGCCGCGAAGATGACCTGGTCGGCCTCGATCACCTGCCGTCGCTTCGCCAGCCACGCGCCGGTGCGTACGGTCTCGATCTCGTAGCCCGCGCCGGACGCGGCCGGACGGACGGCCGTCACCGTGGTCATCGGGTGCACCGCCGCGCCGAGCCGCTCGGCGAGCCAGAGGTAGTTCTTCACCAGCGTGTTCTTGGCTCCGTGCCGGCAACCGGTCATGCAGGCGCCGCAGTGCAGGCAGCCGGTCCGGTCGGGGCCGACGCCGCCGAAGTAGGGGTCCGCGGTGACCTCACCGGGACGTCCGATGTGGACGCCGACCGGCGTGGGGTGGAAGGTCTCCGCCACGCCCATCCGCTGGGCCACCGCGCGCATCGCCCGGTCGGCCGCGGTGTGCACCGGATAGGTGGTCACCCCGAGCATCCGCTTGGCCTGGTCGTAGTAGGGCGCCAACTCCGACCGCCAGTCGGTGATGTCGCGCCACTGCGGATCGTCGTAGAACGCGGAGAGCGGCTCGTAGAGCGTGTTGGCGTAGACGAGGGAGCCGCCGCCGACGCCGGCGCCGGAGAGCACGAGCACCCCCGCCCCGGCCCCGCCCGCCTTCCGGCCGGCCGAGCGGAGCAGGGTGATCCGCTGGATCCCGTAGCAGCCGAGCTTCGGCGCCCACAGGAAGCGCCGGGTGCGCCAGGACGTCTGCGGGAACTCGTCGTCGGCGAAACGCCGGCCCGCCTCGAGCACCGCGACGGAATAACCCTTCTCCGCGAGACGCAGGGCGGATACGCTGCCGCCGAATCCCGAGCCAACCACGACCACGTCGTACCGCATGGGGTCATCATTACCGACGAGTAGCTTTTGCGCTACGGGCAAGTCACACGTTCCGCCGAGTCAACACACCTGATCGGCACGCAACCCGTACCGTCACCGGGGCGTTTCCATAGCAGCGAGACAAGCGGCAACCCGTGAAGGAGCACACGAATGGGCGACACGGGGGCGGACCCGGCGAGCAGGCGCGGCCGCATGATGCGGGGCGCGGCGATCGCGCTGGTCGCGGTCCTGCTGGCGGGCGCGGCCGTGTTCGGCATCCAGCTACTCCGCTCCCGGTACGACGTGCCCCGCGCCGATCTGCTCGGCGGGATGTCCCCGCCCACGTCCACTCCGTCGCCCACGCCCAGTCCCACCACGCCGCCGGGCGCCGACATCACCGGGCCACTCAACATCCTGCTCGTCGGAATCGATCCGCGGGAAAGCGTGCCGACGTGGCAACCGAACGCCGACGCCGTGCTGATCCTGCACGTCACGAAGGGGCTCGACCGCGGCTATCTCTTCTCGCTCCCCCGCGACCTCGTCGTCGACATCCCGTCATTCCCCAAGGCCGGGTACGGCGGCGGACGCACCAAACTCACCCACGCCATGAGCTACGGCAGCCGCCGCACGGGCGGTGCCAGGCCCGACGTCGCCCAGGGCTTCCAGCTGCTCGCGAAGACCGTCAGCAAGTACACCGGGATCGCCCGCTTCGACGCCGGCGCGGTGCTCAACTTCCGCGGGTACCGGGACCTCATCAACGCGATCGGCGGCGTCGACCTCTACGTCGACCAGCGGGTCGCCTCCATCCACCTGCGACCCGACGGACGGATGCGCACGCCCGGCGGCACGAACGGCTACTCGGGTCCACAGATGGTCTACGAGAAGGGCCAGCGGCACTTCAACGGGTGGCAGGCGCTGGACTACGCCCGGCAGCGCTACATCTCCGGCGGCGACTACACGCGGCAACGGCACCAGCAGCAACTACTCAAGGCGATGCTGCGCAAGGTGCTCGACCGGAAGCTCGCCAGCGATCCGGCCGGCATCGACCGGGTGCTGCGGGCGGTCAGCAAGACGCTGGTCTTCGACGGGCAGGGACGCCGGCCGATCGACTTCGCCTTCGCCCTGAGCAACCTCCGCCCCGAGGCCCTGACCCTGGTCGGCCTCCCCGGGCTCGGCGTCGAGAGCGGCGGCGGCTACGCCGGCGAGCAGCTTGAGCAGGTCGGACGGAAGTTCATCGCCGAACTGCGGGCGGGCCGGGCGGAAGCGTTCCTGAAAGCCAACCCGAAGCTGGTCGTCAAGGGCTGACCCGGCCGCGCGGCGCTGAGAGTGACCGCCTCGACGTGACTCTCAGCTCCGCTTGGGCAGCGGCGGCTTCTTCGTGCCGTAGAGCCACGCGTCGAACAACGCGTCGAGTTGCTTGCCCGAGATCCGCTCCGCCAGCGTCACGAACTCGGCGGTCGTGGCATTGCCGTTCCGCTGCTCCGCCACCCACGTCTTCAGGATCCGGAAGAACGCCTCGTCGCCCACCGCCACGCGCAGCGCGTGCACCGTCATCCCGCCCCGCTTGTAGACCGACGCGCTGAACAACTCGGCCGGCCCCGGCTTGCCGGGCGGGATCTTCCACACCGTGGCCGCGCTCCGGCCGTACTCCGTGGTGAACGCCGCCTGGACCTTCGGGCCGCCGGCATGTTCCGCCCACAGCCACTCCGCGTACGTGGCGAAACCCTCGTTGAGCCAGATGTCCTGCCACCGCTCCAGCGCCACGCTGTTGCCGAACCACTGGTGCGCGATCTCGTGCGCCACCACGTTGTTCTGCCGGCCACCCGCGAAGAAACCGCCGGAGTAGACCGGACGTCCCTGCGTCTCCAGGGCGTAGCGGATCCGGTCATCGTTGATCACCACACCGCCGTACGCCTCGACGGGGTAAGGCCCGAAGACCGTCTCGAGGTAGTCGGCGACCGTCACGGTGCTCGCCATGGCCGCGTCGACGGCGCCCTTCGGCAGGCTGTCGGCCACCGCGGTGAGCACCGGCCGCCCCTTGTGCTGGCCGGTCTTCACCCGGTACTTGCCGATCACCACGGTGCTGAGGTAGCTCGCCATCGGCGTCCGCTCGGCCCACTTCCAGGTGGTCCAGCCGCCGGCCTTCGTGCTCCCCTCCGGGACGCCGTTGCTGATCGCGGCCAACCCGTCCGGAACGGTGATCTCGAAGCTGTACGTCGCCTTGTCCGACGGGTGGTCATTCACCGGGAACCAGGTGCTCGCCGACTCCGGCTGGCCGAGCGCGATCGCGCCGTCCGGGGTGTGCAGGAAGCCCCCGTCGCCGAGGTCCTTGTTGGTCAGCGGCGACGGCTTGCCGTCGTAGGCGATCTCCGCCGTGAACCGGGCGCCCTTCGGCAGCCCCTTCGCGGGCGTGACGACGAGTTCGTTGCGCTCACGGGCGTGCCTGGCGGCCGCCCCCTCGATCGTCACGGAGCGCACGGTGAGGCCGGCCAGGTCAAGGTTGAACCGGGAGAGGTCCGACGTGGCGGTCGCCTGCACGGTCGCCGTCCCGGCGAGTTGGTCGCTCTTCGGGTCGTACCTGACCTTCACGGTGTACTGCTCGACGTCGTACCCGCTGTTGCCGTACGTGGGGAAGTACGGATCCCCGACACCGTCCGCGCCCGGCTCGAAGTTGTAGCTCGGCGTCGGTGAGACGCCCGCCGCCGACGGGGACGCCGAGCCGGCGCGCTCACCGGACCCACAGCCCGCCAACCCCATCACGGCGACCGCCACGAGGCCGACCGCGGCCCGGGGCATACCTCGTCCAGTGCCCATTCGAATCCCCCCGCGAAACACGAGCGCGACATGGTCATGCCGACCCAGGAGGGAGACTCTACAAAGGAGCATTCACGGTCCGGTCACGGGAGGGGTGGCGCGGTGTTCCCGGAGAGCCACTCGTCGAAGAACGACCGCAGGGACCTGCCGGAGACGCGCTCGGCGACGGTGATGAACTCGGCCGTCGTGGCGTTGCCGTCGCGCTTCTCGGCGGTCCAGGTCCGCAGGATCCGGAAGAAGGCATCGTCGCCGACGGTGCGGCGCAGCGCGTGGACCGTCAGTCCGCCACGCTTGTAGACCGCCGGACTGAAAATGGCCGACCTGCCGGGATCGGCCGTCGGCTTCGACCAGTCGGTCCTGGCGTACTCGGACTCGACGTTGGCCCGCACCGGCTTACCGCCGTCGTGCTCCTCCCACAACCACTCCGCGTACGTCGCGAAGCCCTCGTTGAGCCAGATGTCGCTCCAGTGATGGATCGACACGCTGTCGCCGAACCACTGGTGCGCCAACTCGTGGGCCACCACCCAGGTGCTCGGGCCGGAGCCGAAGAAGACGTTGCCGTAGACGGGACGTGTCTGGGTCTCCAGCGCGTAGCGGATCCGGTCGTTGTCGACCACGATGCCGCCGTACGCCTCGAAGGGGTAGGGCCCGAACTGGGTGGCGAGAAAATCCGCGATCTCGCCCGTGCGGGCCATCGCCGCGTCGGCGGCGCCGACTGGCAACGTGGCGGCGACGGCCGTGACCAGCGGCTTCCCGTCGTGCGTCCCGCTCTTCACCCGGTAATTGCCGATCACCACGGTCGCCAGGTAACTCGCCATCGGCGTTCGCGTCGACCACTTCCACGTCGTCCAGCCACCGGCCTTCGTGGTCCCGCCGGGCACGCCGTTGCTCAGCGCGCTGAGCCCGTCGGGCACGGTGACCTCGATCTCGTAGCTGGCCTTGTCGAGCGGATGGTCGTTGACCGGGAACCACGTGCTCGCGGATTCCGGCTGGCCGAGGGCGATCGCGCCGTCACGGGTGTCGAAGAAGCCGTTCTTGCCCAGATCGGAACTGGTGATCTGCTCCGGGACACCCGCGTAACCGATCTCGACGGTGAAGCGCCGCCCCTTCGGCAACCCGGCGTCCGGGGTGATCACCAACTCGGCGCCGTCGCGGGAGTTGCCCGCGCGCTTCCCGTCGACGGTGACGGTGGAGACGGTCAGCCCGACCAGGTCCAGGTTGAACCGGGACAGGTCACTGGTCGCCGTCGCGGTGATCGTCGCGTTGCCGGTCACGCGGTCGTCGGCCGGGTCGTACGTGAGCTTCAGGGCGTAGCTGGCCACGTCGTAGCCGCCGTTGCCGTAGGTCGGGAAGTACGGGTCACCGACACCGTTGGAGCCGGGACGGAAATCCCGCCTCGGCTCCGACCGGTCACCGGTGCAACCGGACGCCGCGAGGACCACGACCAGCGCGCACGCCACGGCCACCCGCGTCGAGCGCACCATCCCCACCTCTCCCCACAACCATCGGGCCCACGGTCACCGCGCCAACCACTCCCGGACCTAGCGGTCCAGGACGAGCCCCACCTTCTGGAACTCCTTCAGGTCGCGGTAGCCGCACTTGGCCATCGCCCGGCGCAGGCCGCCGAAGAGGTTGAGCTGCCCATCCGGGTCGTCCGCCGGGCCGTACAGCAGCTTCTCCATCGAACCGAGCGAGTCGCCCGCGACGCCGTACGCGCCGCGCGGGAGGTTGGGGTGGCTGGCGGCGGAGTGCCACCACGCCCCGGAGGCCGGCGCTTCGTCGCAGAACGACAGCGGCTCGCCGAGCATCACCGCGTCGGCGCCGCATCCGAGCGCCTTGGCGATGTCGCCCGACGTCTGCAGATCCCCGTCGGCGATCAGGTGCACGTAACGCCCGCCGGTCTCGTCGAGGTAGTCGCGACGGGCCGCCGCCGCGTCGGCGATCGCGGTCGCCATCGGCACCCGGATGCCGAGGACGGTGTCCGTCGTGGACCACTCGTCCGCGCCGATGCCGACGATCACGCCGGCCGCGCCCGTACGCATCAGGTGCAGCGCCGTCTTGTAGTCCGTGCACCCACCGACCACGACCGGAAGGTCGAGGTCGGCGATGAACTCCTTGAGGTTGAGCGGCTCGTCGGTGGTCGAGACGTGCTCGGCGGAGACGAGCGTGCCCTGGATGACCAGGATGTCGACGCCGGCGTCGAGGATCACCGGGGCGAGCGCGAGCGTGTGCTGCGGCGAGACCCGCACCGCGACGGTCACCCCGCCGTCACGCATGTGGCGGACCCGTTCAGCGATCAGCTCGGGGCGGATCGGCTCGGAGTAGGCCTCCTGGAGCCGCTGCGTGGCGCGCGGGTCCTCGCCGAGGCTCGCGAGCTCCTCCAGCACCTTGGCCGGGTCCTCGTAGCGCGTCCAGAGCCCTTCGACGTTGAGCACCCCGAGCCCGCCGTGCTGTCCCAGCGCCACCGCGGAGGCGGGGCTCATCGTCGCGTCGGAGGGGTGCGCCACGCAGGGAATCTTGAACGGGTAGGCGTCGAGCTGCCACGCGGTCGACACGTCGTCGACGTCGCGGGTGCGGCGGCTCGGCACGATGGCGATGTCATCGAGGTGGTAGCCGCGTTGCGCGGTCTTACCCAGCCCGATCTCCACCACGTCACGCATGGGTCACTCCAAAGTAGACAGGCCCGCCCCGTGGGCGGGAACGGTGGGTCGACCGCGCCGGTGAACGGTCAGCGGCTGTGGTAGTTGGGCGCTTCCACCGTCATCTGGATGTCGTGCGGGTGGCTCTCCTTGAGCCCCGCCGCCGTGATCCGAATGAGCTGGCCGCGTCGGTGCAGCTCCGGGATGCTCTCCGCGCCGACGTACCCCATCGCCGCGCGCAACCCGCCGACCAGTTGGTGGGCGACGACGGAGAGCGGCCCCCGGTAGGGCACCTGGCCCTCGACACCCTCCGGCACGAGCTTGTCCTCGCTCAGCACGTCGTCCTGGAAGTAGCGGTCCTTGGAGTAGGAGCGGGCCTCGCCGCGCGACTGCATCGCGCCCAGCGAACCCATCCCCCGGTACGACTTGAACTGCTTGCCGTTGATGAAGAGCAGCTCGCCCGGGCTCTCGGCGCAGCCGGCGAGCAGGCTGCCGAGCATGACCGTACTGGCGCCGGCCACCAGCGCCTTCGCGATGTCGCCCGAATACTGGATTCCGCCGTCACCGATCACCGGCACCCCCGCCGGCGTGCAGGCGCGGGCGGCCTCCATGATCGCGGTGACCTGCGGGACGCCGACCCCGGCGACCACGCGGGTGGTGCAGATCGCGCCCGGACCGACCCCCACCTTGACCGCGTCGGCGCCGGCGTCGACGAGCGCCTTCGCCCCGGCGTACGTGGCGACGTTGCCGCCGACGATGTCGATCGCGGTGTCCTTCTTGAGCCGGCGCACCATCTCCAGCACGTTACGGCTGTGGCCGTGCGCGCTGTCCACGACCAGCACGTCCACCCCGGCGTCCACCAGCAGCCGGGCCCGCTTGTACGACTCCTCCCCCACGCCGACCGCGGCGGCCACCCGGAGCCGGCCGGCGTCGTCCTTGGTGGCGTCGGGGAACTGCTCGCTCTTGGTGAAGTCCTTGACCGTGATCAGCCCACGCAGCCGCCCCGTCTCATCGACCAGCGGGAGCTTCTCCACCTTGTGCTCGCGCAACAGCGCCAGCGCATGATCCTTGGAGACCCCGACCGGAGCGGTCACGAGCGGCATCTGGGTCATGACCTCGCGGACCCTGCGGTTCTTGTCCGACTCGAAGCGCATGTCGCGGTTGGTGACGATGCCGACCAGGGCGCCGTCCCGGTCGACGACGGGCACGCCGGAGATGCGGTAGCGCGCGCACAGTTCGTCCACGTCGCGCAGCCGGTCGTCCGGGCTCGCCGTCACCGGGTTGGTGATCATGCCCGCTTCCGAGCGCTTGACCAGGTCGGCCTGGAGCGCCTGGTCCTCCATCGACAGGTTGCGGTGCAGCACGCCGATGCCGCCCTGGCGCGCCATCGCGATCGCCATCCGGGCCTCGGTCACCGTGTCCATCGCGCTGGACAGCAGTGGGATGGACACGTTCACGTTGCGGGTCATCCGGGTGATCGTGTTGACCCGGCTCGGCACGATGTCGGACTCGGCCGGCTGCAGCAGCACGTCGTCGAAGGTCAGCCCGAGGGGGACCAACCGCGCTGACCCGGGCACGTGCTCCGGGGCCGGTCGATCGGGGCGCGGGTCGGTGTCGACCGAACCCATCGGAAGATCGTTGGCGGGCGAGTTATCCACGACTTGTTCCCCTGAACTGGTCGGACGGGATTCGCCTGGCACGCCCGGCGCGTGACCGGCTCGCCCAGCGTGCGGCGCGATGACCCATCGTACCCAGGGACCAGGGGCCGCCGCCCACGCGCGTCGACGGGCGTCACAACCGGGTCGGACGAGCCGCCCGCACCGGCGCACGGGCTCCGACCCGCGCCCCCGACGGGGCGCGCCGGCGCGGTCACCCGTCCGGGCCTGCGCCGCGGCGCGATGGCGGGTGCGCGCGACAGCCGGTGGTGCGACTACGGTGGAGGGGTGCACGACGAGCCGATCGACCCCTTCAACGGCGACCCCGCCGACCCGTCCGCGGGTCTGGACGACCTCGCCGGGGACGCTCAGCTCGACCCGCTGACCGAGGTCGAGCGGCAGGACGTGCTCGAGGACCTGGCCGACCTCGAGATCTACCAGGCCCTGCTCACCCCCATCGGCGTCCGCGGTCTGGTCATCGAGTGCGAAGACTGCCACGAGCCCCACTACTTCGACTGGGACCTGCTCCGCGGCAATCTGCGCCACCTGCTCAACTCCGGGCGGCCCCGGGTGCACGAGCCCGCCTTCGATCCGGACCCGGAGCACTACGTCACGTGGGAATACGCCCGCGGCTACGCCGACGGCGTGCACGACACGCTGACCGAGGGCACCGACGAGGCCGAGGTCTGAGCTCCGGCCCGCCGGCGCCCCGCGCTCAGGCGACCAGCCCCGCCCGGAAGCCCGCCGCGACCGCGTGCGCCCGGTCCCGCGCGCCCAGCTTGCGGAACAGCCGCCGGGCGTGGGTCTTCACCGTGTCCTCGGAGACGAAGAGGTCACGCCCGATCTCGGCGTTGCTCTTGCCTTCCGCCATGCCACGCAGCACCTGCAGCTCGCGCTCGGTGAGCGTGACCCGCCGTACCGGGCTCCCCGGGTAACCCGCCGGCGACTCACCCGACCGCTGTCCGGGCCCACCGAAGCGTCCGTCCCGCACCGCGTTGGCGCGCCGGTCCAGCCCGCTCGGGAACCGGTGATCGCCCTCGCCGGACGGCCGAGCGACGCCCGGCGGATAACCGGCGAAATCCTCGCCGCGCTGCACCGGAACGACGGCGGGGCCACCCGGCTGACCGGGCAGGGTGGCTCCGGCCATGCTGCCCGCCGGTATCGCGGCACCGGGCACCCGCGACGCCCCGCCCGGGCGGGAGCCCGGCGTACCAGCGGAGAGATTGCGCCCGACCGCGGCCGCCTGCCCCGAACCGGCGGCCGCGCCGAGCCCGGACGCGGCCCGTCCCGGCGTGGAGAGCAGCAGCAGGGTCTTCGCCACCACACTGACGAGGTCCTGGTCCGCCCCGTGGATCAGACCGCGGGCGCCCGCCGCGATCGCGGCGGCGGCGACCCGCGGGTCCTCCCCACCGAACAGCACGATCGTCGCGCCGGGAGCCTTCGCGAGCACCCGGCGGGTAAACCCGACACTGTCCGGGCGGGTCAGCGCGGTGTCGGCGAGCACGATCTCCGCCGGCCGCTCGGAGAGCCGCAGCATGACCTCCGGCTCGGAAACGGCGGTGCGGATGGCGGCGGCCATCCCGAGCCGCGTCGCGGCGGACGCGACATTCTGCGCGGCGAATGTAGTCCGAACGCACACGAGGACGGTACGCACAGTCATCCCCCTCTCCTCAAGGAGAAGACCACGGAAGGGTCTGATCATTACGCGCTTTCCTACGAAAGAAGAGGAAAGTTCCGAACACCTCGGCACCGCGTCAGGTTCGTTGACAGTAACGGTTTGATCAGGAACGTGTGAGTAGGTGATGCGCAGGGTACGGGTGTGTCTGGTCGGACATGGTGCGCCCGCGCGGCCCGCCGCTCCGGTCCGACCGCCGAGGACTGACCGTCGCGGCGCCGCGCGGAAGGAGGGTGCTGATGTCGAACGTACGCAGACTGCCCGGACCCATCGTCGACTTATGGGAGTGGCAGCGGCTCGGTTCCTGTCGCGGCCGGGACAGCGCCCAGTTCTTCCACCCCGACGGTGAGCGTGGTTCCTCCCGCAACCGTCGCGAGACCCAGGCCAAGGCGGTCTGCGGCACGTGCCCGGTCCGCGCCGAGTGCGCCGCGCACGCGCTGTCGGTGCGCGAGCCGTACGGCGTATGGGGCGGATTCAGCGAGTCCGAGCGTCTGCGACTGCTCGCGGTCGGCTGGGAGGACCTCGCCGACCGTCGCATGACGCGGGTCGACATCGCCCGGCTCGAGGCCCGCCTGGGGCGCCCCCACAAGTCGACCGTGCCCGCCCAGCGACCGGTCCCCGCCGGCACCTACTGACCGGACAACAGCGTCGACGCGGCCTCTGCCAGGAGGCCCCGCGGCGCTGTGTCGCCTCGGCGGTCCCCCGCGGCCCGTCCGGCCTTCACCGCACCGTCACCCGCACCGAGTGCCAGCCGGTCGCGCCGTCCGGCGTCACCGCGCGCAGCTCCTCGGGCTGGGCGTCCCCCGTGCCATCGGTGGCGCGCACCTGCAGCGTGTGCTCGCCGGGGGTCGCCGGCCACCGCCAGGACCACTGCACCCAGGTGTCGACGGAGACGGTCGCGGCGAGCGTCGCGTCGTGCCACGGCCCGCCGTCCACGCGTATCTGCACCCGCTCGATCCCCCGGCGCTGCGCCCAGGCCACGCCGGCAACCGTCACCCGGCCGGCGGTGAGCCGGCCGCCGGCGCGGGGCGTGTCGATCCGGGACTGCGTCCTGATCGGCCCCTGCGCCGACCAGCCGCGCGGAACCCAGTAGGCGTCGAAGTCGGCGAAGCTGCTCAGCTCGAGCTCGACCAGCCATTTGCAGGCCGAGACGTAGCCGTACAGGCCGGGGACGACCATCCGGACCGGGAAGCCGTGCTCGATCGGCAGCGGCTCGCCGTTCATGCCGACCACGAGCAGCGCGTCGCGGCCGTCGCGCAGCGCGGCGGTCGGGGTGCCACAGGTCCAACCGTCGGCGGAACGCCCGACAACCTGGTCCGCGCCGTCGAACGGTTGCGCCTCGTCGAGCAGGTCCTTGAGGCGTACGCCGAGCCACCGCGCGTTTCCGATCAGGTCCCCGCCGACCTCGTTCGAGACGCAGGCGAGCGTGATGTGCCGCTCGGTCATCGGCCGGGCGAGAAGGTCGGCGTAGCTGATCGTGAGCGGATGACGGACCCGCCCATGGATGCGCAACTGCCAGGTGGCCGGATCGACCTGGGGCACCACCAGCGCCGTGTCGATGCGGTAGAAGCCGGCGTTCGGCGTGGTGTACGGGGCGAGCCGCGGCAGGGCGAGGTCGGCTCCGGCCGGCAGGGGTGGCGCCGGGTCGGCGGGGACGGGCAGGGTGACCGCGGATCGGGCGGCGGCGACGGAGCGGCGGGTGGCGAGCCATCGGCCGCCGAGACCGGTGAGCGCGGCGGCGCCCAGGGCGACGCCGACCGCGCGGAGAAACCGCCGCCGCCCCGGCTCCCCGCGATCAGGGGCTGCGTCGCGCGTGTCGTCGGCCTCTCCGGCCCGCTCTTCCGTGAGCACGCCGACCGGGGTCGCGGAGTCGGGTGCGGCCGAGTGGCGTGCGGCCGGTTCGGGTGCGGCGGTGTCCCGGGTCGGCGGGGCGCGCAGGGGGCCGGCCGTCAGCAGCCACAGCACCCCGGCAGCGGCGGCGGCGCCGACCAGCGAGGGCAGCGCGGCGCCGACACCGGCACCGGGACGGGTCAGGGCGGCCGCGGCGCCGATCGCACCGAAGAGCGCCACCCCGGCCGACCCGGCGGCGAGCGAGCGGAGCGCCAGCACGCCGATGAGCGCGGCGAAGATGGCGATCAGCAGCCCGGTGCCGATCAGCAGCGCGATCTTGTCGTATACGCCGAAGACGTCGATGGCGAACTGTTTGGGCGGTCCGGGCACGGTGTCGACCACCACCGCACCGACCGCGACGAGCGGCGCGGAGCGCGCCCCGGTCAGGACCGCGACCACCTCGGCCAGCCCAACGGCGACCGCCGCGGCGGCGACACCGGCCAACGCGCCGAACCTCGTCCTCGTCACGCGACAAGTTTCGGCGCGGCAGCGGTCACGGCGGTAGTCACGTCAGCGATCCGTAATAGGAAAGATCCGCGTGATCAGGCAACTCCGCCGGAGTTGTTGATCACGCGGATCTTGCGTGCGTGGCGCTACCCGGTCAGAAGCCGGGGCCGTGCTGGTGGCCGTGACCGTGCGAGTGGCCGTGGCCACCGGCCGCGGCCGGCTCCGCCTTCTCCGGCTTCTCCACGATCAGGCTCTCGGTGGTGAGCAGCAGAGCGGCGATCGACGCGGCGTTGATGACCGCGTTGCGGGTCACCTTGACCGGGTCGATGATGCCGGCCCCGACCAGGTCGACGTATTCGCCGCTGGCCGCGTTGAGGCCGGAGCCCCACTTGCTGTCGCGCACCTTCTGCACGACCACGTAGCCGTCGTGGCCCGCGTTCTGGGCGATCCAGCGCAGCGGCTCGTCGAGCGCCTTGCGGACGATCGACACGCCGACCTTCTCGTCGCCGGTCAGCCCGAGGTCACCGTCGAGCACGGAGGCGATCTGCACCAGGGCGGCGCCGCCGCCGGGCACAGTGCCCTCCTCGACCGCGGCCTTGGTCGCGGCGATCGCGTCCTCGATGCGGTGCTTGCGCTCCTTCAGCTCGACCTCGGTCGCCGCACCGGCCTTGATGACCGCGATGCCGCCCGAGAGCTTCGCCAGCCGCTCGGCCAGCTTCTCCCGGTCCCAGTCGGAGTCCGAGGCCTCGATCTCCTTGCGGAGCTGCGAGACCCGGTCGGTGACCTCGGTGTCCCGGCCACGACCGTCGATGACCGTGGTCGTCTCCTTGTCGACGACGACGCGACGGGCGCTGCCGAGCACCTCCAGGCCGACCGCGTCGAGCTTGTAGCCCAACTCGGGCGCGACAAGCTCGCCGCCGGTGAGGACGGCCATGTCCTGCAGCATCGCCTTGCGGCGGTCGCCGAACCCGGGCGCCTTGACCGCGCAGACCTTGACGGTCTTGCGGATCGAGTTGACCACGAGCGTGGAGAGCGCCTGGCCCTCGACGTCCTCGGCCACGATGAGCAGTGGCTTGCCGGTCTGCAGGACCTTCTCCAGCAGCGGGAGGAGCTCCTCGATCGTCGAGATCTTCTGCGTGGTGATCAGGATGTACGGGTCGTCGAGGACCGCTTCCTGGGCCTCGGTGTCCGTCACGAACTGCGGCGAGATGAAGCCCTTGTCGAACTGCAGGCCCTCGGTCACCTCCAGCTCGGTCGCGAGGGCGGACCCCTCCTCGACGGTGATGACACCGTCGCGGCCGACCCGCTCCATCGCCTCGGCGATGAGGTCACCGATCGTGGCGTCCTGCGCCGAGATGGTCGCGACGTGCGCGACCGAGTCCCTGCTGGCCACGTCGACAGCCTTGTCGAGCAGCGCGGCGGACACCTTCTCGACCGCGGCCTCGATGCCCCGCTTGAGGCTGGTCGGGTTGGCCCCGGCGGTCACGTTGCGCAGACCCTCGCGCACCATGGCCTGGGCCAGCACGGTCGCGGTCGTGGTCCCGTCGCCGGCGACGTCGTTGGTCTTCGTCGCCACCTCCTTGACCAGCTGCGCACCGAGGTTTTCGTACGGGTTGGTGAGCTCGATCTCCTTGGCGATGGTCACGCCATCGTTGGTGATCGTCGGAACACCGAACTTCTTGTCCAGCACGACGTTGCGCCCGCGCGGGCCGAGGGTGACCTTGACCGTGTCAGCGAGAGCGTTGACACCGTGCTCGAGCAGGTGTCGGGCGTCGTCCGAGAAGCTCAGGATCTTCGCCATAAAAGTCCCTTCAACGCACTAGCCATTGCCCGGCCGTCGGCTGCGCCGACGGCCGGAGAACGGATGAGGCCCCGGAACCCCGCGTGGGGTGCCGGGGCGCTCAGCACTTGTCAGTAGGTCACTTCTCGATGACCGCGAGGACGTCGCGGGCGGAGAGCACCAGGTACTCCTCGCCGGCGTACTTAACCTCGGTGCCGCCGTACTTCGAGTAGAGAACCGAGTCGCCGACATTGACGTCAACCGGGATCCGGTTGCCCTTGTCGTCGATCCGGCCCGGGCCGACAGCGAGGACAGTGCCCTCCTGCGGCTTCTCCTTGGCGGTGTCGGGGATCACGATGCCCGACGCCGTGGTGGTCTCAGCCTCGTTCGCCTGGACCAGGATCCGGTCCTCGAGCGGCTTGATCGCAACCTTGGTCGCGGTAGTCACGGGCATACCCTCCGGGGTATCTGGTGTCGTTGCCGGCCAGACTGGTCCGGCCGGCATCAATCTGCCTCATGCCACCGGGCGGGTCCGTCGTCGCGGGAGCCGGTCCGCCTGGCGTTTCGCCCCTCGAGCGTGTCGGGGAGCTGGCACCCTCAGGTTGAGAGTGCTAACGAAAGATTATGCCTGTCGCTAGCACTCCGTCAAGGAGAGTGCCAACTCGGTGGCGCCGGATCGCGATCGCCCGGTTCCGACGTACGACAATGACGCGATGGATCTCGACCGGCTCGCCGCACTGCGTACCCCCGCCGGGGTGAGCGCACTCGCGGCGGCGGCCGACCTCGCCGGCCGTGACCCGCTCTCCGCGGCCGGCGCGCTGCGGGCGCGCGGCGTCCCCGCCGACCTCGCCGCCGCCGCCCTCACCCAGGCCGAGTTGCGCCGCCGGGCGGTGGGCAAGTTCGGTCCGCTGGCCGCGCACATGTTCTTCACCCGCGCCGGACTGGAACAGGCGACCCGGAGCGCGGTGGCCGAGCGACGGGCCACCCGGCTGCGGGCCGCCGGCGTACGCACCCTCGCCGACCTCGGTTGCGGCCTCGGCGCCGACGCGATCGCCGCGGCCCGCGCCGGCATCCGGGTGCACGGCGTGGAAGCGGATCCCGTCACCGCCGCGATCGCCACCGCCAACGCGGAGGCGGCCGGAGTCGCCGACCTGTTCACCGTCGAGCGCGCCGACGCCACGACCGTCGACGTGACCGGCTTCGACGCGGTCTTCTGCGACCCGGCGCGCCGCAAGTCCGGCACCGGCCGGCGGGTCTTCGACCCCGCCGCCTACTCACCGCCGTGGGACTTCGTGATGGCGCTCGCCGAACGGGTCCCCCGCACCGTGCTGAAGGTGGCGCCCGGCATCGACCACGCGCTCATCCCGCCCGGCGCCGAAGCCGAATGGGTCAGCGTCGCCCGTGAGGTCGTCGAGGCCGCCATCTGGTGCGGCCCGCTCGCCGGCACGCCCCGGCGGGCGACACTGCTCGCCGCCGCCGGGACCACCTCGGACCTCGCCGGGACCGGCGACGCGGCCGCACCCGTCGGCGCGGTCCGCCGCTACCTGTACGACCCGGACGGCGCCGTGGTCCGTGCCCACCTGGTCGCCGAATTCGCCGCGACCGTCGACGGCACCCTCGCCGACCCGACCATCGCGTACGTCTACGCCGACACCGCGGTGGCGACGACGTACGCCCGGTGCCTGGAGATCACCGACGTGCTGCCGTTCTCGCTCAAACGGCTGCGGGCGCTGCTGCGGGAGCGGGGCGTCGGCCGGGCCGAGATCCTGAAACGGGGGTCGGCGCTCGATCCGGAACAGTTGCGCCGGGACCTGCGGCTGGCCGGCACCGGCTCCGCCACCGTCGTGCTGACCCGCGTCGCCGGAGCGCCGACGGTGCTGCTCTGCCGGTAGGGTCTGTTTCCGTGGCAGGTCAGGGCACTCCGGCGACGGCGCTGCTGACGAAGCAGAGGATCGCGTACACGACCCACCCGTACGACGTCTCGCCCGACTCCCCCCACTACGGCGCCGAGGTCGCGGCGGCCCTCGGAGTGCCACCGGCGCAGGTGTTCAAGTCACTGGTGACCGAGGTCGACGGGGCGCTGACCGTAGCGGTCGTGCCGGTCACCGGCGAACTCGATCTGAAGGCCCTGGCCGCCGCCGTCGGCGGCAAACGCGCCGCCCTCGCCGACCGGGCGCTCGCCGAGCGCACCACCGGGTACGTCCGCGGCGGAATCAGCCCGCTGGGACAGCGCAAACGGCTACCGACCGTGATCGACTCGTCGGCCGAGGCGCTCCCCACGCTGTACGTCTCCGCCGGGCGGCGCGGGCTCCAGGTGGCGCTCGCCCCGGCGGATCTGATCCGGCTCACCGCGGCCACGCTCGCCCCGATCGCGGCGCGCTGACCACGCCCATACCAGGCGGGAACGGGCACATGTCCGGCACGCGTCGTGCACGTTGCTGAATTGTTACGGCCCACAACAAAGTCGTGACCTCGACCATCTTGTGCGATCGGCTCACCGGCCAATACGTTGCCGGACACAACAAAAGTGAGATGACCGTCTCACTCTTCCCGCCGTGGCGGCGTCAGAGCCCCGCGGCCACACCACCCGATATCCCAGTCGCGAGACTCGATCAATCTGAAAGGACCCATGCAATGCGCAAAGGGATCCTCTCCCTCGCCGCTGTCGGTCTGCTGACCGTCGGTGGCGTCGCCGCCTGCGGCACCGACTCCGGCACCGGCACCAGCGGTGGCGGCGACAAGAAGCCGAAGATCGGCGTCATCCTCCCCGACAGCGCCTCCTCCGCCCGCTGGGAGACCGCCGACCGCAAGTTCCTCGAAGAGGCGTTCAAGGCCGCCAAGGTCGACTACGTCATCCAGAACGCGCAGGGCGACAAGACCCAGTTCCAGACCATCGCCGACCAGATGATCACCAACGGCGTCACCGCGCTGATGATCGTCAACCTGGACTCCGGCACCGGCAAGGCCGTGCTCGACAAGGCCAAGTCGCAGGGCGTGGCGACGATCGACTACGACCGGCTGACGCTGGGCGGTTCCGCGCAGTACTACGTCAGCTTCGACAACGAGGCCGTCGGCAAGCTGCAGGGTGAGGGCCTGGTCAAGTGCCTCACCGACAAGGGCGCGAAGACCCCGGTCGTGGCCGAGCTCAACGGCTCCCCGACCGACAACAACGCCACCCTGTTCAAGAACGGCTACGACTCGGTGCTCAAGGCGAAGTACGACGCCAAGGAGTACACCAAGGGTCCGGACCAGTCCGTGCCGCAGTGGGACAACACCGAGGCCGGAACGATCTTCGAGCAGATGCTGACCCAGACCGGCGGCAAGATCGACGGTGTGCTCGCCGCCAACGACGGCCTCGGCAACGCGGTCATCTCCGTGCTGAAGAAGAACAAGCTCAACGGCAAGGTCCCGGTGACCGGCCAGGACGCCACCGTGCAGGGCCTGCAGAACATCCTCGCCGGTGACCAGTGCATGACGGTCTACAAGGCGATCAAGAAGGAGGCCCAGGCGGCCGCCGATCTGGCGATCTCCGTGGCCAAGGGCGACAAGAAGGAGACCGGCCAGACGGTCAAGGACCCCGAGGGCAACCGCGACGTGCCCGCCGTCCTGCTCGCCCCGCAGTCGATCACCAAGGAGAACGTGAAGGACGTCGTCACCGACGGCTTCGTCACCAAGGCCGAGCTCTGCACCGCCGCCTTCGCGGCGGCCTGCACCGCGGCCGGCATCAGCTGATCGCGCGGCCGGCCTGACGGCCGGCCCGGCGACACCGCCGCAGCGGCGCCGCCCGGCACGTGATCGCGTGCCGGGCGGCGCCACTGGCCGACGATGGCAGCGCTAGACGGTGGCAGCGCTCACCGGTGAGCAGCGCCCGACGGACCAATCTCGACCGGACACCCGCAAAGGAGACCCATCCGTGTCCGCGACACCCCTGTTGGAGTTGCGCGGGATCGACAAGAGCTTCGGTCCCGTCCAGGTCCTGCGCAACGTCGACTTCGCCGTGCATCCCGGCGAGGTCACGGCCCTCGTCGGCGACAACGGCGCCGGCAAGTCCACCCTCGTCAAGTGCATCAGCGGCATCTACCCCACCGACGGCGGCGAGTTCTTCTTCGAAGGCCAACCCGTGAGCGTCAGCAACCCGCGCGACGCCTCCGCGCTCGGCATCGAGGTCGTCTACCAGGATCTCGCGCTCTGCGACAACCTCGACATCGTGCAGAACATGTTCCTCGGTCGGGAGAAGCGCAACGGCATCGTCCTCGATGAGGCGACCATGGAGCAGATGGCCGGGGAGACCCTCGACGGCCTCTCGGTCCGCACCGTGAAATCGCTGCGCCAGCACGTCTCCAGCCTCTCCGGCGGCCAGCGGCAGACCGTGGCGATCGCCAAGGCGGTGCTCTGGAACAGCAAGGTCGTCATCCTCGACGAGCCGACCGCCGCGCTCGGCGTCGCCCAGACCGCCCAGGTGCTCGAACTGGTCCGACGGCTGGCCGACAGGGGTCTCGCCGTCGTGCTCATCTCGCACAACATGAACGACGTCTTCGCCGTCTCCGACCGCATCGCCGCGCTCTACCTCGGCCGGATGGTCGCCCAGGTGAAGACCACTGACATCAACCACTCGCAGATCGTCGAGCTGATCACGGCCGGCCGCAGCGGCGACCTCGGCCTGCCGGCCGAGAACGGCGCGGAGAACAGCGCCGAGCAGTCAATCACCGTCACTCCTGGAGCCGACCGATGAGCGTCACCACCACTCCCCCGGTGGGCAACGAGCGAGTGCCCGTGGCCACCCGCACCGTCGGCGAACACGTCCGCGACTACGTCGCCCGCCTCCGCGGCGGCGATCTCGGCGCGCTGCCGGCCGTCCTCGGCCTCGTGGTGCTCTGCACGGTCTTCTCGATCGTGCGACCCGCCTTCTTCTCCGCCGGCAACTTCGCCAACCTCTTCACCCAGGGCGCGGCGGTCACGCTGATCGCGATGGGCCTGGTCTTCGTCCTTCTCCTCGGCGAGATCGACCTCTCCGCCGGCTTCGCCAGCGGGGTCTGCGCCGCGGTGCTCGCGGTCCTCGTCACGCTGCACGGTTATCCCTGGTACGTCGCGCTGCTCGCGGCGATCGCCACTGGCACCGTGATCGGCTTCGTGCTCGGCTTCCTGGTCGCGAAGATCGGCATCCCCTCCTTCGTCGTGACGCTCGCCGCGTTCCTCGCCTTCCAGGGCGTCGTGCTGCTGCTGATCGAGGGCGGCAAGAACATCTCCGTCCGCGACGACGCGCTGGTGGCGATCGCGAACCGCAACCTGCCGCCCACGCTGGGCTGGCTCCTCGCTGCGATCGGGGTCGGCGGCTACGCCGCCGTGCAGTTGCTGCGCCACCGCAAGCGGTCGGCCCGCGGCCTGATCACCGACCCCATCGGAATCGTGTTCGCCCGGATCGGCGCGCTGGCGGTGATCGTCGGCGTAGCGGTCTACATCCTCAACGTGGAGCGAAGCATCAACACGCTGATCTCGTCGCTCAAGGGCGTGCCGATCGTCGTACCGATCATCGTGGTCCTGCTGGTGGTCTGGACGTTCGTGCTGCAGCGCACCGCGTACGGCCGGCACGTCTACGCGGTCGGCGGCAACAAGGAGGCCGCGCGCCGCGCCGGCATCAACGTCGACCGGATCCGCATCTCGGTCTTCGTCATCTGCTCCTCGATGGCGGCCGTCGGCGGCATCGTGGCGGCGAGCCGGAGCAACTCGGTCGACGCCAACACCGGCGGCAGCAACGTCCTGCTCTACGCGGTCGGCGCGGCGGTCATCGGCGGCACCAGTCTCTTCGGTGGCAAGGGCCGGATCCTGGACGCCATTCTGGGTGGCGCGGTCGTCGCGGTGATCGACAACGGCATGGCCCTGATGAACGCCAGCTCGGGCGTGAAGTTCACCGTCACCGGCTTGGTGCTGCTGCTCGCCGCCGGTGTCGACGCGCTGTCGCGGCGCAGAGCCGCCGCGACGGGTAACCGGTAATCAGCGCCGTCCATAGTGGAGAGAACGGTCGGATGCGGGCAGGGCCGAGCCAGGAGGAGATCCGCCGCCAGAACCTCGGCGCGCTCCTCCGCTACGTGCACGTCCACGGTGCGACGTCACGGACCGAGCTGACCACCGCGCTCGGCCTCAACCGCAGCACCATCGGCGCGCTCACCGCCGACCTCGCCGCCGCCGGTCTGGTCACCGAGGGGGCGCCCCGGGAGACCGGCCGGGCCGGACGACCATCGCTGGTCGTCCGGCCCGAGTCGGAGCGGGTCTATGCGTACGCGCTGAGCATCGAGGTCGACCGGCTGCGCGCCGGACGGGTCGGCCTGGGCGGCAAGTTGCTCGACCAGCGGGAGATGCGCCGTCCGCACGCGGTCTCCATCGCCGAGACCGCGCCCCTGCTGGCGGCCGTCGTCAAGGAGATGCAGGAGTCGGTGCCGGACGGCTCCGTCTACGTCGGCGGCGGGGTCGCGGTCTGCGGGATGGTGCGCCGCGAGGACGGCATGGTCCGGCTCAGCCCGAACAGCGGGTGGCTGGACGAACCGCTCGGCGAGGTGCTGCGGGGACAGCTCGGCGGCGATCGGCCGCTCGCGGTCGGCAACGTCGCGGACCTGTCCGCGCTCGCCGAGCACACCCGCGGGGTCGCCGTCGGCTGCGACAACCTGATCTACGTTTACGGCGATGTGGGCATCGGCGCGGGCATCATCGCCGGCGGCCGACCGGTGACCGGGCACGGCGGCTACGGCGGCGAGGTCGGGCACATGGTCGTGCACCCGAACGGGCGGCCCTGCGGCTGCGGGTCGCGGGGCTGCTGGGAGACCGAGATCGGCGAACACGCGCTGCTCCGGGCGGCCGGCCGGGAGCGGCTGCTGGGTCCGGACGCGGTGCTCGCCGTCGTCGACGCGGCCGGGCGGGGCGACGCCAGCGCGCAGACCGCGGTACGGCAGGTCGGCGAGTGGCTCGGCTTCGGCGTCGCCAATCTGGTCAACATCTTCAACCCGGAGATGGTCATCTTCGGCGGCACGCTGCGCCACGTCTATCTCGCGTCGGCGGCGCAGTTGCGCAGCCGGCTCAACGCGATGGCGCTCGCCGCCTGCCGCGAGCACGTGCGGCTGCGTACGCCGAAGCTGGGCAACGACGCCGCGCTGCTCGGCGCGGCCGAGCTCGCGTTCGAGCAGCTTCTCTCCGATCCGCTCGACGCCGCCCCCTGACCGCGCGCCTGATCATCTTCGCGATCGCCGCGTTCATCGTGCTCGGTGTCTTCATGGCCGCCACCCGGAGCTGACGCCCGCTCCCCCTTACCGTGCGGGAACAGCAGGAGGTGCCGCCTCCTCGCCGTGCCAGGAGCGCCACAGCGCGGCGTACGAGCCGTCCGCCGCGACGAGTTCGGCATGCGAGCCGAGCTCCGCGATCCGCCCGTCCTCTACCACCGCCACCCGGTCCGCGTCGTGCGCCGAGAAGAGCCGGTGGGCGATGGCGATGACGGTCCGCCCCCGCAGCACCGCCGCGAGCGACCGCTCCAGGTGCCGCGCCGCCCGCGGATCGATCAACGAGGTCGCCTCGTCGAGGACCAGGGTGTGCGGGTCGGCCAGGACCAGCCGCGCCAACGCGAGCTGCTGCGCCTGCGCCGACGACAGCGCGTGTCCGCCGGAGCCGACCACCGTCGCGAGCCCCGCCGGCAGTTCCTCCGCCCAGTCGAGCGCGTCCACGGCGGCCAGCGCCGCGCGTACGTCGTCCTCGGAGGCGCCGGGGCGGACCATCGCCACGTTGTCGCGGAGCGTGCCGATGAAGACGTGGTGTTCCTGGGTGACCAGCGCGACGTGTGAGCGCAGCTCGTCGAGGGAGAGCTCAGCCAGAGGGGAGCCGCCCACCGTGACCGTCCCCGAGCGCGGGGCGTGGATGCCGGCGAGGATGCGACCGAGCGTGGACTTGCCGGCGCCGGAGGGTCCGACCATCGCCAGCCGCTCCCCCGGCTCCACGGTCAACGTCACCCCGTGCAGAACCTCGCGCCCCGGCACGTACGAGAACCGCACGTCGCGGGCGATGAGCCGCCCCCCTTCGGGACGCGCCGGCGAAGCGCCCCGGTCGTCGGGGAGCCCGGCGACGCCGAGCAGCCTGGCCAGCGACGCGCCCCCCACCTGCAACTCGTCGAGCCAGGTGAGGAGCCGGTCCAGTGGGTCGATCAGCTGCTGGACGTAGAGCGTGGCCGCGGTGACCTGACCGAGGGTCACCCAGCCCTCGATGTAGAACCAGCCGCCGACGACCAGCGTGGCGACGACGGGCAGCACGTAACCGATCTCGACGACCGGAAACCAGACGGTCCGCAGGAAGAGCGTGTACCGCTCCGCCGCGTACGACCGCCGGATGTTCTCGTCGGTGCGGGCCCGACGCCGCTCCTGCTGGCCCAGCGCCTCCGTCGTGCGCGACCCCTCCACGGTCTCGCTGATCCCGTCGGTGATGTCCGAGTAGCTGGCGTTCTCCCGCAGGTAGCTGTCGGGGGCGCGGCGCAGGTACCACCGGGTGCCGGCCCAGATCAGCGGCACCGCCACCAGACAGGGCAGCGCCAGCAGCGGCCCCACCAGCACGAGGGCGCCGATGACGAAGAACCCGGTGACGATCGCGATCAGCGTCTCCGGCACCGCGAAGCGCACCGCTTTCGACAACGCCGAGACGTCCCGGGAGGTGCGGGTCAGCAGATCGCCGATGCCCGCCCGCTCCACGGTGGAGAGAGGGATGGCGAGAATCCGGTCGACGAACTCCTCGCGGAGCTCGGCGAGGACCTGCTCGCCGAGGCGCGCCGAGGCGAGGTGCGCGAAGCGCACCAGCACCGCCTGCACGACCACGAACCCGGCGATCGCCAGGGCGATCCGGTCGACCGTCACAGTCGTCGTGCCGTGCGAGATCGCCTCCACCAGGTCACCGAGGAGCCGGGGGGCGGCCAGTCCGGCGATCGCGGCGAGCGCGTGCAGGGTCAGCGCCGCGGCGAGCGCGCGCGGGTGGCGGCGCGTCAGGGCGCGGGCGTAGCGGCGGACCTGCGCCGCGTCCGCGACCGGCAGAGCGCCGCTCATGACGGCACCTCCTCTCGGGTGACCACGGCGGTGTAGCGCGGCTCGCTCGCGAGCAGCGCCCGATGCGTACCCTCCGCGACGACCTTGCCGTCCTCCACGAAGACCACGTGATCGGCGGGGTCGAGCAGGAGCGGGCTCGTCGTGCAGACCACGGTCGTCCGGCCGTGGCGCGCCGCGCCCAGCGTCCGCGCGATCCGGGCCTCGGTGTGCGCGTCGACCGCGCTGGTGGGCTCGACGAGCACCAGGATCTCCGGATCCGCCAGCAGCGCCCGCGCCAGCCGCAACCGCTGCTGCTGGCCACCGGAGAACTCCCGGCCGCGCTCGGCGATGACCGTGTCGAGTCCATCGGGAAGCGCGTCGACGATGTCCGTGGCGCTGGCCGCGACGAGCGCCGCCCGGATCGCCTCCTCGTGACCCCGGCCGCGCGGGTCGAGCTCCGCGCGGAGCGGGCCGGAAAAGAGGTGCGCGTCGTTGTCGGCCACCAGGATCCGCTCCCGCACCGTCGCCAGCGTCAGCTTCTCCAGCGGTACGCCGTGCAGCGTCACCTCGGCGTCGACGTAACGGCCGAGCCGGTCCGCGATGGCGACCGCGTCCTGCGGCGCCGCGGCCGCGATCGCGGTCATCCGGGCCGGGGGCACGACCAGTCCCGACTCGACGTCGACGAGTTCGCCGGGAGTCGCGGGGAGCCGGGTGGGCTCGGCCGGATCGGTGAGCTCCGGCTGCATGGCGAGCATCGCGACCACCCGGCACGCGGCGACGTGACCCCGGGTGAACTTGTCGATGGCCTCGGTGAGCGTCCGCAGCGGCGAGACGAGGAAAGCGGCGTAGCCGTAGAACGAGACGAGCTGTCCGGCGGTGATCTCACCGCGCACCGCGAACCGGGCGCCGAGCCAGGTCACCAGCACGACGAAGACGCCGGGGAGGAGGACCTGCGCCGCGTCGAGCACGGATTCGACCCGCGCCACCCGTACGCCGCTGGCCCGCAGCTCCTGCGACTCCGCGCGGTAGCGCGCCGAGAAGACCGGCTCCCCACCCACACCGCGCAGCACCCGCAGCCCCGCCACGATGTCGCCCGCCCGTGTCGTCAGCGTCCCCTGCTGGTCCCGGTAGGACTGCTGCCGCCGGTGCAACGGCCGGATGAGCCCGCCGACGATCGCCATGAGCAGGGGCACCCCGAGCACCACGACGAGACCGAGCGGGACCGACGTGCTCAGCAGGATGACCGCGACGGTGACGACGGCGACGAGCGCTCCGCTGCCGCGGGCCGTGATGTCCAGCGCCCCGCCGATGTGGCTGATGTCGGCGGTGCCGATGCTGACCATCTCGCCCGCGGCCAGCCGCTTGGGCAACGTGGCGCCGAGCCGGTTGGCCTGGTCGATCGTCACCTGGATCGTCCGGTAGGCCGCGGCGAGCCAGTTGTAGACCGCCAGCCGGTGCCGCAGCACGCCGGCGGTCGCCTGCAGCAGGCCGAGACCGAGCAGGACACCACCCCAGGTCATCAGTCCGGTCCGGTCCTGGGCACGGATCCCGGCGTCGATGGCCTTGCCGACCGCGGCCGGCATGAGCGCCTGGCTGACCATCCAGAGGACACCGAGCAGCACGGCGGTGCTCAACGACGGCCACGCACGCGCCGCCAGCCACAGCAGCAGGCGGGTGGCTGAGCGGTGATCGGGAACGCCGGGATCGGCTACCGGTAGGGAGCGCATGGCAGCACTGAAACTATGTGGTCAGCGTGGGGCCACGCCACCGATTTCCCGTGGCTGTGCCGGGTCGGTCAGCGGTCGACCTGGGTGAAGTCCCAGACGTGCGGCGAGCGGGCGACCAGTCGCGCCGGCGGCTCGGGCAGCGACACCGGGCTGCTGCGCCACTTCGAGACGACCACGACCCGGTTGTCGGTGGACGAGAAGACCTCGCTCGAGATGTGCAACGGGCTGTGCTCGAGCTCCGGCAGCGCCGTGTCGCAGATCCAGGAGATGAGGTCCGTGAAGCCGTACGGCTCCGCGCGCACCTCCCACATCCGCACGATCACGTCGCGGGACATTACACGCTCACGATCGTCAACGGCATGGCGGAGTCGGCGGGCAGATCCAGCCGGCTGGGCGCGACTCCGGAGGCGACCAGATGGGAGCCGAGCGCGGCCACCATCGCCCCGTTGTCGGTGCAGAGCTTCGGCCGCGGCACCCGCACCCGGATGCCGTACTTCTCGCCCCGCTGCTCCGCGAGAGCCCGCAGTCGCGAGTTGGCGGCGACCCCGCCCCCGATGACCAGCGTGCTGATCCCCTGCGCCCGGCACGCGTCGATCGCCTTCGCGGTGAGCACGTCGCAGACCGCCTCCTGGAAGGACGCGGCCACATCGGCGACGGGCAGCGTCTCGCCGGCCCGTTGCCGCGCCTCGACCCAGCGGGCGACCGCGGTCTTCAGCCCGGAGAACGAGAAATCGAAACGGTGCGCGGCGAGGTCCTTCGGGGCGGTCAGCCCGCGTGGGAACGCGATCGCCGCCGCGTCCCCCTCGCGCGCCGCCCGGTCGATCGGCGGCCCGCCGGGGAACGGCAGCCCGAGCAGGCGGGCGACCTTGTCGAAGGCCTCACCGGCGGCGTCGTCGATCGTCGCGCCGAGCGGGGTGACGCCGTGCGCGAGATCGTCCACGAGCAGCAGGGAGGAGTGTCCGCCGGAGACCAGCAGGGCGATCGCCGGCTCGGGCAGCGCCCCGTGCTCGAGCGTGTCCACCGCCACGTGCGCGGCGAGATGGTTCACCCCGTAGATCGGCTTCTCCGCGGCGAGCGCGTACCCCTTCGCCGCGGCTACCCCGACCAGCAGCGCCCCTGCCAGCCCGGGACCGGAGGTCACCGCGATCGCGTCGATATCGGCGAGAGTGACCCCGGCGTCGTCGAGCGCGCGCCGCATCGTCGGGACGATCGCCTCCAGATGGGCACGGCTGGCCACCTCCGGCACCACGCCGCCGAAGCGCGCATGTTCATCCACACTGGACGCGAGCGCGTCGGCGAGCAGCGTGTGTCCGCGCACGATCCCGACGCCGGTCTCGTCACAGGAGGTCTCGATCCCGAGGACCAGGGGTTCATCAGTCATGAGGAGTGGCTTCCGTGTCGCGCTGCATCACCAGGGCGTCGGTGTTGCTGGGTTGGTAGTAGCCGCGGCGTACACCCACCGGCTCGAAGCCGTACGCGGCGTAGAGCTTCTGCGCGGGCGCGTTGTCCACCGCCACCTCCAGCAGCGTCGAGCGGACGTTGCGGCGGGCCGCCTCGGCGAGCAACGCCTCCAGCAGGGCGCGGCCGACCCCGCCACGCTGCGCGTCCCGGCGCACCGCGATGTTCTGCACCCACGCCTCGGCCGGTGGCTGGACGGCCAGCCCGGCGTACCCGGCCACCGTCCCGGCCCCGTCGAGCGCGACGAGGTAGAAGTGGCCGGCCGCCAACTCGTTCCAGAACATGCCGGCCGACCACTTTTCGGCGCCGAACAGGTCGGCCTCGATGGGGAGCACCTCGTCGATGTGCCACCACCGGAAGCGGGTCGGCGTCACCGCAGCACCGGTTTGCGGGTCGTCGGCTCGACCGCGTCGGGTCGGCGCAGGTAGAGCGGGGTGAGCGGCTCACCGGGAGCGCCGCGCAGGACGCGCTCGGCGGCCAGTGTGACGAGCTCTTCGGCCGGCGGGAAGCGCGGCTCCGACCGCACCGGCAGGCCGAGCACGTCGGCGTACCGCTCCGCGCCCTCCCCCACCGCGGCGCCGACCGCCAGCGCGGCGGCGCGCGCCGCCACCACGGCGGGGGCGTCGACCGCGGGCTCGGTCACCCGCTGACCGGCCGCGTACACCGCCCAGTAGACCTCGCGCCGCCGGGCGTCCGTGGCCACCAGCACCGGCCCGCCCGGGGCGCCGTCCCGGGCGGCCGTCACGTCGAGGTCGCGGGTCGCCGCCAGCCCGAGCGCGTCGAGCGAGCAGACGCCGTACGTCGGCACGCCCAGCACCTGCCCCATGCTGGCCGCGGTGACCAGGCCGACCCGCAGCCCGGTGAAGGGGCCGGGTCCCAGCCCCGCGACGATGGCGGCGAGATCGGTCGGCCGTGCCCCGGCCTCCGCGAGGACCTCCCCGACGGCGGGAGCGAGCAGCTCACCGTGGGCCCGCGCATCGACCGACCGCCGCTGCGCGCGCAGGGCGACACCCGCGGCCGTGACCTCCGCGAGCGCTGCCGTCACGGCCGGAGTCGAGGAATCCACCACCAGTACGAGCACGCTATGCACCCTAACCGGGCAGCAGATGACGCTGACTCCCGGCACGGCCCCGGTGGCCGCCCTCGCACCCTTTACCACGCCCCTCGCCGCGCTTGAAGGGATGGAGCCGGTTGCGCTTGATGCGCTTGACGACTCGTGATGCGTCAGACGCATTGGAACCGACAGGCATGAGGCGGCCCGGGCTGGACGCGCGATCCGGGACAGGCGGACAGCACGCCATTCGATCGTCCTTCGTCCCGAACCGGACACTGGACAGCCGGCTGCTCGGGTCCGACCATCGACCGATGACCACAACCCGCCTGTCGACCCTCCTCGGCGACGCGCTACGCCGGCAGCGGGAGCTACACAGCCTCACGCAGCGGGAGCTGGCGGACCGGGCGGAAGTCTCCCAGACCACGGTGGCCCGGGTGGAGCGCGGCGTGCAGACGCCCAACATGGCCACGCTGGAGCGGCTCTTCGCGGCCGTGGACGCGCAGCTGACCGTCGGCCTCGAGCCGCTCGACGCGCACGTCGATGCCGCCATCGTCGAGCTCACCGCCCGCCCGGTGGCCGAACGGATCGCCGCCGCCGGGGTCGACAAGGCGATGGACGGTCTCGGCGACATCCCGTTCGTATTCGACGGGCCGACGGCCGCACTGCTGCAGGGCGCTCCGGTGCCGGTCCCGGCGGTGGACATCGCGCTCGCGTGGCGCGACGCGGACGCCTTCACCGAGTGGCTCACCCGGAAATATGCGCACCGCTGGCACGAGAAGTGGCAGGAGTTCGGTTACCTGGCGCTCGATCCGCGGGAACCCGGCGCCCACCGGTGGCAGACGATGGTCGGCGAGATCCGGGCGCGGATGCTCGACGAGTTGCCCGAGGCCATCGAAATCCGGCACGGGGAACGGCGCTACCGGGTGGTGCCGCTGGCGGAGGTGGAGATTACCGACGCCCGGGCGGCCGGCCTGCTGCGCCGTTACCGCCGGCAGCGGGCAGAGTCGCCGCTCGGGGCGCGGCGCGTGGGATCAGCGGGCTGACAGGTCCCAGTCGATGGTGGGCTGGCCGGCGTCGGCGAGCGCCTTGTTGGCGGCGCTGAACGGCCGGCTGCCGAGGAATCCGCGCGGGTTGAGCGGACTCGGGTGCCCCGCCTCCAGCACGACGTGCGCGGGGTTGGTGATCAGGTCGCGCTTCTTGCGCGCGTAGCCGCCCCAGAGCAGGAAGACGACACGGGTGTCGCGGGCGTTCAGCGATTTGATCGTGGCGTCGGTGAACGCCTCCCAGCCCTTACCCGCGTGCGAATTGGGCGTCCCTTCCCGGACCGTCAGCACCGCGTTGAGCAGCAGCACCCCCTGGTCGGCCCAGCCGGTGAGGTTGCCGCTGCCCGGCACCGGCAGTTCGAGGTCCTCGGCCAGCTCCTTGAACACGTTGCGCAGCGACGGCGGCACCCGTACCCCGTCGCGGACGCTGAAGCTGAGCCCGTGGGCCTGACCGGCGCGGTGGTAGGGATCCTGCCCGAGGATCAGCACCCGACAGTCCCGCGGGGCGCAGAGCCGGTAGGCCGAGAAGAGATCCTCGACCGGCGGATAGACGGTGTGCGCGGCGTATTCCGCGGCGACGAACCGACCCAGCTCGGCGGTGCGCCCGGCGTCCAGGTGCGGCGCGAGGGTCTCGGTCCAGGCCGGCGGCAGCAGCGCGGGGAGATCGAGGGTCGGAACGTCCTGCGGCATGGGGGGCCTTTCCGGGTCGTGATCGCTCGCCGCACTCTAGGGCGCGGGTACGACAGACCGACCCACCCGGCGCGCGGCTCACGACGGTGCCGCGCCTACCGTAGCGCCGTCAACCGTTCCGCCCAGTCGCCGCCGCCGGGCACCAGCTCCACCAGCCGTGAATCGTCGTCGCGCCGGTCGATGTGCACCTGCAGGTGGGCATCGGCGAGCTGCTCCACCATCCCCTCGCCCCATTCGACGACGGTGACGGCGTCATCCATCGACGCGTCCAGGTCGAGGTCGTCGATCTCGGCCCGCGGGTCGGCCGCGGCGCCGAGCCGGTAGGCGTCGGCGTGCACGAGCGCGAGCCGGCCGCCGCGGGCCGGATCGGGCTTGTGCACGCGGGCGATCACGAAGGTGGGTGAGGTGATGTCGCCCTGCACCGCCAGCCCGGCGCCGATCCCCTGCACCAGCGCCGTCTTACCGGCGCCCAGCGGACCCGTCAGCACCACGAGGTCCCCGGCACGCAGCAGCCGGCCGAGCCGTCTGCCGAACGCGTGGGTGTCCTCGATCGCGGGCAGTCGCAGCGTTGTGCTCATTGCCCGATCTTCTCAACGAACTCGACGAGGGCGGCGTTGACCCCCGCGGCGTGTTCGAGCATCACCACGTGCCCGCTGTCCGGCACCTTCACGAACTCGGCGTCCGGCAGCCGCCGCAGGATCTCCTCGGAGTGCGTCACCGGCGTGATCATGTCCTTCTCGCCGACGATCACCAGGGTCGGCGTGTCCCGGAGCGCCACCAGCGCCGGGTAGCGCGCGTGGGTGAAGAGCGTCCGCAGATAGCGGGCGACCGTCTCGACGGACGTACGCGAGTTCATCTCCTCCACGTACGAGACCAGCGCCGGGCTGGGGCGCGGGTTGCCGAACCCGTATCGGCGGGTGAGCAGCCAGGCCAGGTCCGAGGAGGCCTGACGGGCGCGGTCGATCATCGGACCGGTTAACCGGGTGGCATTGTTGACGAGCGGGAGAAGCGGTCCCCCGACTCGACCGATCAGCGCGGGAATCCCGAACCTGGCCTGCTCGACCAGCCCGCCAGAGGTGGCCATCAGGACGGTACCGACCACCCGTTCCCCGAACAGCTCCGGATACAGCTCGGCGAAGGCCATGATGGTCATGCCCCCCATCGAGTGGCCGACCAGGATCAGCGGGCCCTCCGGCGTCGTCTCGTCGATCACCGCCCGCAGTGTCTCACCGAGCGAGGGCAGCTCGTATTCGCCGGTCTCCAGCTTGCCGGAGCGACCGTGCCCGGGCTGGTCGTAGAAGACCATCCGGTAGTCGCCGAGGCGGGCCAGCTCCTTGCGCTGGAAATGGAAGGTCCCCATGTCCAGGCAGAAGCCGTGCACGAAGACGATCGTCGGTTCCGGCCGGGGTGCACCGATCACGCCGTCGGCGAAGCCCGTGTCCAGCTCGACCCCGTCGGCCGGCTCGACGACCTCCACGTAGATGTCGGTGCCGTCGGCGGTCGTCACCACGCACGTCTCGTCGTACGGCAGCTCGCCGAACTGCTCGTCCGCGTGCGGGTCGCCGACGCCGCGCTTGGAGCGGCGGACGATCGCCCGCTCCGCGGCGACGCCGGCGGCGAGCCCCGCCGCGGCGAGACCGACCACGGCGCCGAAGATGCCGGCCTTGCGCGCGGTGCCCGGCCGCAGGCCCCGCGGCTTCCCCTTCGACCGCCCGGCCGCCTGCGTCATGCGCCGATCCCGTCGTAGACGCGCGGCACCCGTGGGCTGCCGAAGCGGGTCACCACCTCGTAATTGATCGTGTCGAGCGCGACGGCCCAGTCGTCAGCGGTGGGCTCGCCGTGCTGGCCGCTGCCGAAGAGGGTTGCCACATCGCCGGGGGCGACCGGGTCGTCACCGCAGTCCACCACCACCTGATCCATGCAGACCCGCCCGGCGATCCGGCGCACCCGCCCGGCCAACTGGATGGGACCGACGTTGGAGGCGTGCCGCGGGATGCCGTCGGCGTAGCCGAGCGGCACCACGGCGAGAGTCGTCTCCCGCTCCGTGATGTACGTGTGGCCGTACGACACCCCCGCACCGGCCGGGACCCGCTTGGTGAGCATCACCCGCGCGCGGGCGGTCATGGCGGCACGCAGCCCGTAGTGCTCCCCCGCCACCGGGGACAGGCCATAGACGGCGAGTCCGGGCCGGACCAGGTCGAAGTGCGCGTCGGGGCGGGTCAGGGTGGCGGCGGAGTTGGCGATGTGCCGGTACTGCGGGCGGATCCCGTACCGCCCGGCCAGTTCCAGCGCCTCGTGGAAGACCGAGAGCTGCCGGTCGATCGTCGGGTGGCCGGGGGCGTCCGCGTAGACGAAGTGGCTCCACACGCCGACGACCTCGACGGTGCCGTCGCTCTGCGCCTTGGCGGCGGCCTCGACCAGCGCCGGCCAGTCCTGCGGCGTCGCGCCACCCCGCGAAAGCCCCGTGTCGATCTTGAGATGCACCCGCACCGGTCGCCCGGCGCGCTGCGCGGCGGCCGTCATCTCGCCCAACTGGCCGACGCTCCCCGCCCCGAGGTCGACATCGGCGGCGACCCCGTCGTGCAGCGGGAGGCCGGGGGCGAGCAGCCAGGCCATCACCGGGACGGTGAGACCCGCCCGGCGCAGCGTGAGCGCCTCATCGAGCGTGCACACGCCCAGCCAGTCGGCACCCGCGTCCACCGCGGCCCGCGCGGAGGGGACCATGCCGTGGCCGTAGCCGTCGCCCTTCACCACCGCCATCAACTCTGCGGTCGTGCCGGCGCGCAACCGCGCCACGTTGTCGCGGATCGCGTCAAGATCAACACGTACCTCAGCCTGCCACATGGGGCCAGCCTACTGATTGATATCTGGCGCCGGCCGGGACAACATGCCGCTCACGCCGGTACGACCTCGCTCAGCGCGTCGGCGACGTCGGACGCGGTCACCGGCCCGCGCCGGCTCGCCACGCGTCCGGCGAGCCCGTGCAGGTACGCGGCCGCCACCGCCGCGCGCTCGGGGGACAGTCCCGCCGCGAGCAACGATCCGAGCAGCCCGGCGAGCACGTCGCCGGTGCCGCCGGTGGCGAGCGCCGGCGTGCCGGTCGGATTGGCGAAGGCCCGTCCGTCCGGCGTCGCGACGACGGTGCGGTCGCCCTTCAGCAGCACCGTCGCCTTCGTCCAGGCGGCCAGCTTGAGCGCGGCGCCCACCCGATCCCCGCCGGGCGGCTCACCGGCGAGCCGGGCGAACTCGCGATCGTGCGGTGTGATCACGATCGGGGCGTCCCGGTCACGGAGTTGGCCGGCCATCGAACCGTCGACGAGCATGGTCAACGCGTCGGCGTCGAGGATCGCCGGCACCGGCGCGGCGAGCACCGAACGCAGCTCGGCGGCGGCGAACTCGTCACCGCCGAGCCCTGACCCGCAGACCCAGGCCTGCACCCGGCCGGCGTGCGCGACCCGGTCCGTGGCGATCACCGACGGGTGGCGCTGCAGCACCTGCGCGGCCGCGCCGCCGGCGTAGCGCACCAGCCCGGTGGGGCCGGCGAGCGCACCCCCCACGGACAGCACCGCGGCTCCCGGATAGGTCGCCGAGCCGGTCGAGATCCCCACCACGCCCCGCGTGTACTTCTCCGACGACGCGTCCAGCGGCGGCCACCACGCGGCGATGTCGTCCCACTCCGGGACGTGCAGGGCCGGGGTCCCGCGCAGCCACGGCCCGAGACCGATGTCGGCCACGTCGACGTGGCCGGCGAGCGCGGCGGCCGGCCCCACCACGAGAGCCGGCTTGAGAGAGCCGAGGGTGACCGTCACGTCGGCGGTCACCGCGGTGGGCAGCACCGCGTTTCCGTTGGTCGGCTCCGCCGGCCGCGGCACGTCGCCGGTGTCCACCTCGACGCCGCTCGGCACGTCGACCGCGACCACCACCGGCCGCCGTCCCGACCGGCCCCGCAGCCCGCCGAGCCGGGCCACGACGGTGGCCGCCGGCTCGCGGAGCCCGCCCGCCGCGCCGATCCCGACGATCCCGTCGAGGACCAGGTCCACGTCGGCGGGGAGCTCGTCGACGAGACGCCCCCCGGCCGCCCGCAGCGTCGCCAACGCGTCCGCGTCCACCCGCTCGGGCGCGAGGAGCACCGCGGCGACGGCGGCGCCGCGACCGGCGAGCCGCGCCCCCGCGTAGAGCGCGTCGCCGCCGTTGTTGCCCGCCCCGACCAGGAGCAGGACGCCGGCCCCGTAGACCCCGCCCGCCTCCGCGAGGAGCAGTGCGCAGCGACGGGCCAGGCCGGCGGCGGCGCGCTGCATCAGCGTGCCCGGCGGCAGGGTGGCCATCAGCGCCTCTTCGGCCGCCCGCACGTCAGCGACCCGCCACACCGCCCTCACGACGCCACCCCGCCCCGCTCGCCCCGAACGCTCATCGCTCCGCCACGACCATGGCGGAGGCGATGCCGCCATCGTGGGAGAGGGAGAGGTGCCAGCGGTTGACGCCGCGCTCGGTCGCGACGGCCGCCACCGTGCCCGAGACGGTCAGCCACGGCCGCCCGTCCGGATCGGCGACGACCTCGCAGTCGTGCCAGTGCAGGCCGCCCGGAGCGCCGAGCGCCTTCGCCACCGCCTCCTTCGCCGCGAACCGCGCGGCGAGCGACTCCGGCGAACGGGGATTGCCCGATCCGGTATAGCGCTCGGCCTCGGTGAAGAGCCGGTCGGCCAACAGCGGGGTGCGGGCCAACGCGCGGGTGAACCGGTCGACCAGAACGACATCGATGCCGACTGCCACGATCACCGGCCCAGCCTAGCGGTCGGCGGGAGCGCGCAGGTTAGCCCGCCGCGTACCCTCGGGCAACGCCTGTGGACAACCTGGGGATACGGGGCCCGCCAGGTTATCCACAGGGCTGGTTGGACCCAACCCGCGCTCCCTAATGTCGGCGCATCGACGGACCGGGGAGGTTCCCATGCTCGATGATCTGATCCGGGTGGATCCCGACGCGGTGCGGGCCGGCGCCGTTCAGCTCGACAGCACCGGCGACCAGCTCAGCCACGGCTTCAGCACGCTGGCCCTGCCGCCGGCCTCCCCGCCCGGGTGGAACACCCACGCCGCCCTGGCGGATCTGGCCGCCGCGGTGCGGGCGCACCTCGGGGAGGTCGGCGGACAGGCCACGGACGCAGCGAGCCGGCTGCGCGCGGCGGCGGGCGAATACGAGGCCGCCGACGAACGGGCGGCCCGGCGGACGGCGGCCCTGCGGTGACCGGACCGCTGGCGACCGGGGACCGACGGTGATCACCTACGAGCAGCTCTGGGCGGCCGACCCGGATTCGTGGCGGACGACGGGCGCGGCATGGCGGGACGCGGACGCGGTGGTGGGTCGCCGATCCGCGGAGATCACGGCGACGGCGGCGGCACTGCGGACGCAGTGGTCGGGCACGGCCGGGCGGACCGCCGACGCGCGCCTGGCGGGCATCCGGGACCAGCTCGACGCGGGCCGGCCGGCGTACGTGGCGGTCGATCAGGTGCTCGCGGAGTTCGCCGCCGCGATCGTGCGGGCCAAGGCGATGCTGCAGGGCGCGGTCGACGCGGCGGATCTGGTGCGGGTGCTCGTCGACCGGCGCGGCGAGGTCACCGTCGATCCGGCGCTGACCCCGCCGAACGGGCCCACCCTTGCCGCCGCGCACCGGATCGCGTGCGAGATCCGCGCCGCCCTCGATCTGGCGACGTCGGCGGACCGCGAGGCTGCGGACCGGCTCGGCGCGCTGTCGACCGCCGCCGCGGCGGACTGGGTGGCGCGACCCCCCGCGTGCCACCCTCCGGCGGGCGCGGATCCGGTGGCCGTCCGGCGCTGGTGGGACGGGCTCAGCCCGGCGGAGCAGCGCTGGTTGATCCGGCACGAACCGGCGCTGATCGGGCCGTTGGACGGGGTGCCGGTCCGCGACCGTGACCAGGCCAACCGGCTGGTGCTCGACGAGCAACGGGCCACGTTGCTGGGTCGCCGCGCCGACCTGCTCGCCCGGCGGCCGGTGCGTTACGGCGAGCTCGACCACGTGGACGGGCTGTTGGCCGGGGTGGACGCGATCACCGCCCGGTTGACCTCCGCCACCGTGCCCCGCGCCTACCTGC
Organism: Micromonospora sp. NPDC049679; assembly: GCF_040659735.1. Classification (NCBI taxonomy): domain Bacteria; kingdom Bacillati; phylum Actinomycetota; class Actinomycetes; order Micromonosporales; family Micromonosporaceae; genus Micromonospora; species Micromonospora sp. NPDC049679. The sequence continues at coordinate 19,942 of NZ_JBFANZ010000020.1, read as the reverse complement.
TCCGGTTGGGCAGCGGGGGTGACGGGCGGGCGATCGTGGCGTTGGGCAACCCGGATCAGGCCGAGAACGTGCTGACGTACGTGCCGGGCATGACGGCCGACCTGGCGAGCGTGGACGGCGAGCTGGGTCGTGCCTCCCGGATGGCGGCGCGCTGCGCAGAGCTCGGCCCGGCCGAGCGGACGGCGACGGTGCTGTGGCTGGACTACGACGCGCCGGACTTCGTCGACGAGGCGATGCACGCCTCCCACGCCCACGACGCCGGCCCGGCGCTCCACCGTTTCCACGAAGGGCTCCGCGCCAGCCACGACGGTCCGCCGGCGCACCAGACGGTGCTCGGACACAGCTACGGTTCGCTCGTGGTCGGGGCAACCGCGCGGGACCACGGGTTGGCCGCGGACAGCCTGGTGTTCGTGGGATCGCCCGGCGTCGGCGTCGACCGCGCCGCCGACCTGCGCATGCCGCCCGGTCAGGTCTGGTCCAGCACCGCGGGCAACGACGTGATCCAGTACGCGACGGCACCTCCGGCCGCGGTGCTCAAGCAGGCCGCGCTCGCGGTCACCGCGCCGTTGATCGGCCCGCTGCTGGCAATCGCCGCGCCCGACGAGGAGCTCTGGTTCGGGCGCAACCCGGTCGATCCCGATTTCGGCGCCCGCGTGTTCGACGGCGCCCCGCGCGGTCACACGGGCTACTGGGACGCCGGCAACCCGGCCCTCGACGGGATGGCCCGCGTCGCGCTCGGACCCCCGGCGTGAGGAAGGGCCCCTTCGGCTCGCTTTTCGCGGACGAAGGGGCCCCGGAGCTGGAGGTCACTCCACGGTGACCGACTTCGCGAGGTTTCGCGGCTGGTCGACGTCGTGGCCACGCGCGGCGGCGATCTCACAGGCGAGCAGCTGCAGCGGCACCGTGGTGACCAGCGGCGCGAGCAGGGTCGGGGTACGCGGCACGTAGATCAGGTCGTCGGCGTAGGGCACCACGGCGTCGTCGCCCTCTTCCGCGATGACGATGGTGCGGGCGCCGCGGGCCCGGATCTCCTGGATGTTCGACACGATCTTGTCGTGCAACATGCCGCGACCGGCCGGTGAGGGCACTACGCAGATCACCGGGGTGCCCTGGTCGATCAGCGCGATCGGGCCGTGCTTGAGTTCGCCGGCCGCGAAGCCCTCGGCGTGCATGTACGCCAACTCCTTGAGCTTGAGCGCGCCTTCGAGGGCGACCGGGTAGCCGACGTGCCGACCGATGAAGAGCACCTGGTTCGCCGTGCTGAGGTCGCGGGCGAGTTCGCGTACCGGCTCCATGGCGGCGAGCACCTGGCGCAGCTTGTCGGGCATCTCCTGCAGCTGGCTCACGACCGCGGCGACCTCGTCGGCGTACTTGATTCCGCGCACCTGCGAGAGGTGCAGGCCGATCAGATAGCAGGCGACGAGCTGAGTGAGGAAAGCCTTCGTCGAGGCGACGGCGATCTCGGGGCCGCCGTGGGTGTAGAGCACCGCGTCGGATTCGCGCGGGATGGTGGAGCCGTTGGTGTTGCAGATGGCCAGCACCCGGGCCTTCTGGTCCTTGGCGTGGCGGAGCGCCATCAGCGTGTCCATCGTCTCGCCGGACTGCGAGATCACCACGACCAGCGTGGACCGGTCGAGGACGGGGTCGCGGTAGCGGAACTCGCTGGCCAGCTCGACCTCGCACGGAATGCGGGTCCAGTGCTCGATCGCGTACTTCGCGACCAGGCCGGTGTGGAAGGACGTGCCGCAGGCGACGATGAAGATCTTGTCGACGTCGCGCAGGTCCTGGTCGGTGAGGCGCACCTCGTCGAGCATGATCTCGCCGGTCTCGGTCAGCCGGCCGAGGAGCGTGTCGGCGACCGCCTGCGGCTGCTCGGCGATCTCCTTGAGCATGAAGTAGTCGTAGCCGCCCTTCTCGGCGGCCGAGGCGTCCCAGTCGATGTGGAAGTCCTTGCCGGTGGCGGGCTGACCGGCGAAGTCGCTGATCTCGATCCGCTCGGCGGTGATCAGGACGACCTGGTCCTGACCGAGCTCGACCGCCTCACGGGTGTGCTCGATGAACGCGGAGACGTCGCTGGCGAGGAAGTTCTCCCCCACCCCGCGACCGACGACGAGCGGGGAATTGCGCCGGGCGCCGACCACCGCGCCGGGGAGCGCCGCGTCCACGGCGAGCAGGGTGAAGGCTCCATCCAGCCGCTGGCAGACCTGCCGCATGGCGGACGCGAGCAGCTGCGGCCCCTCGGGCTCCCCGCTGTCGCGGAGGTCCGCGAGGGCGGCGGCGAGCAGGTGCGCCACGCACTCGGTGTCGGTGTCGCTGACGAACTCGGTCCCGCCGGCCTCCAGCTCCGCCCGGAGCTTCGCGAAGTTCTCGATGATGCCGTTGTGGATGACGGCGACCCGGCCATCGGCGGAGACGTGCGGATGCGCGTTGCGGTCCGTCGGGCCGCCGTGGGTGGCCCACCGGGTGTGGCCGATGCCGGTGGTGCCGTCGCCGATGCGGAGCGGGCCCGCGACGTCCGCGCGGTCGGCGGATCCGAACCGCTCGTCGCCGAGCGCCTTCTCCAGGTTGGCCAGCTTGCCGGCCCGCTTTTCCGTGAGCAGCTCGTCTTCGCAGACGATCGCCACGCCTGCCGAGTCGTAGCCGCGGTATTCCAGCCGCCGCAGCCCGTCGAGCACGATTCCCAGCGCCGGCCGGGCGCCAACGTATCCCACGATTCCGCACATGGCCCGCAGCGTAACCGAAAACCGCTCACCGTGCTTGCGCGTAAGGCCCCTAATCAATCAAACATGATGAGCGATTAGCGGGGTCGGTGCACCAAAGGTGCATTAGCGCACGCTGTTTGCGCTACCGGCGGCCCGTGCGGTTGTGGCCGGTTTCACCCTGCCGGACCGGATCCCCCTCCGGGGCCGATTTCGGACTGGACGTCCCCCCACATCCAGCACCTAGGCTCACGGTGTGACGACCGCCGATACCGATCCACTCGTACGCCGGATGCGTCCGTTCGGCACCACCATCTTCGCGGAGATGTCGGCGCTGGCGACCGCCACGGGGGCGGTCAACCTGGGACAGGGGTTCCCGGACTCCGACGGGCCGGTCGAGATGCTCGCCGCCGCCGCCGACGCGCTGCGCGGCGGCCACAACCAGTACCCGCCCGGTCCGGGGATCCCGGGGCTGCGCGCTGCGGTCGCCGCCCACCAGCGCCACTTCTGGGGCCTCGACTACGACGCCGACGGCGAGGTGCTGATCACCGCCGGGGCGACCGAGGCGATCGCCGCGTCGATCCTCGGCCTGTGCGAGCCGGACGACGAGGTGGTCTGCTTCGAGCCCTACTACGACTCGTACGCCGCGTCGGTGGCGTTGGCCGGTGCCGTGCGCCGGCCGGTCACCCTGCGCCCGACGGACGGCGGGCGCTACGGGTTCGATCCCGCGGAGCTGCGGGCGGCGTTCGGCCCGCGCACCCGGCTGGTGCTGCTCAACTCGCCGCACAACCCGACCGGCAAGGTCTTCACCCGGGACGAGCTGACGCTCATCGCCGAGCTGTGCCAGGAGTACGGGGCCTACGCGGTCACCGACGAGGTGTACGAGCACCTCGTCTTCACGGACGCGTCCGGGCCGCACGTCCCGCTGGCCACGATGCCCGGGATGCGGGAACGCACGCTTCGCGTCTCCTCCGCCGGCAAGACGTTCTCCTGCACCGGATGGAAGATCGGCTGGGTCAGTGGGCCGGCTCCGTTGGTCTCCGCGGTCCTGCGGGTCAAGCAGTTCCTGACCTTCGTGAACGGGGCGCCCCTGCAGCCGGCGGTCGCCGTCGCGCTCGCCCTGCCCGACAGCTACTACGAGGGGTTCCGCGACTCCCTGCAGGCGCGCCGTGACCAGCTCATCACCGGGCTGACCGCGGCGGGGTTCGGCGTGCTACGGCCGGAGGGCACCTACTTCGTCACCGCCGACATCACGCGGCTCGGCGGGGACGACGGTGTGGAGTTCTGCCGTTCGCTGCCGGCCCGGTGCGGTGTGGTGGCGGTGCCCACGCAGGTGTTCTACGACGACGCCGAGGCCGGGCGGCGGCTGGTGCGCTTCGCGTTCTGCAAGCGCCCCGACGTGCTCGACGAGGCGGTCCGCCGCCTCCGCGCCACCTGACCTCCGCGCACTCCCCCGTCGTGCGGGGAACCCGGCACCCGGCTTGATCTGCAAGCGGGTGACGGGATCCCGAGCGGCGCCGCGCGGGATGGCGGCGGCCGGTTCAGGCCGGAACGGGGCTGGCCTCACGCACGGTCTGAGCGATCCGTTCGGCAACGTCGCGGGCGGTCTGCACGGTGGCGGCCTCGACCATCACCCGCACCAGCGGCTCGGTACCGGAGGGGCGCAGCAGCACCCGGCCGGTCTCCCCCAGCTCCGCCTCGGCCTGCTCCGCCGCGGCCAGCACGGCCGGCGCCGCAGCGCCCGCCGAGCGGTCACCGACGGGCACGTTGATGAGCACCTGGGGCAGCTTCGTCACCACGGACGCGAGTTCGGCCAGTGACCGGCCGGTGGCGGCCATCCGGGACATCAGGTGCAGACCGGTGAGAATGCCATCGCCGGTGGTCGCGTGCGCCGGCATCACGATGTGCCCGCTCTGCTCGCCGCCGAGCGCGAGGCCCGACGCCCGCAGCTCCTCCAGCACGTACCGGTCGCCGACCTTGGTTTCCATCAGCCGGATCCCCGCCTTCGACATGGCGAGGCGGAGGCCGAGGTTGCTCATCACCGTGGCGACCAGGGTGTTGTCGGTAAGGGTGCCGGCGTCCCGCATGGCGATCGCGAGAATTGCCATGATCTCGTCCCCGTCGACCTCCTGACCGTCGGCGGTGACGGCGAGGCACCGGTCGGCGTCGCCGTCGTGCGCGATGCCGAGGTCCGCGCCGTGCTCGACCACGGCGGCCCTGATGACGTCGAGGTGGGTGGAGCCGCAACCCTCGTTGATGTTGAGCCCGTCGGGTTCGGCGTGGATGGCGATGACCTCGGCGCCGGCCTCGCGGTAGGCGACCGGCGCGATCTCGGAGGCGGCGCCGTTGGCGCAGTCGACGACGACCTTCAGCCCGTCGAGGGGGTGCGGCACCGATGCGACCAGGTGCTGCACGTAGTGGTCCGCGCCGTCGAGCAGATCGTGCACGCGCCCGACTCCGCCACCGGTCGGTCGGCGCCACTCCGCGGCGCCGTTGGCCTCGATCGTCGCCTCGATCTTCATCTCCATCTCGTCGGGGAGCTTGTGGCCGCCCGCCGCGAAGAGCTTGATGCCGTTGTCCGGCATCGGGTTGTGCGACGCGGAGAGCATCACGCCGAGATCGGCCTTGGTCTCGCCGACGAGGTAGGCGACGCCGGGGGTGGGCAGGACACCGACCCGTACGACGTTGGCGCCGGCACTGGCGAGCCCGGCGACCACCGCGGCTTCGAGCATTTCGCCGCTGGCGCGAGGATCACGCCCGACGACGGCGAGCGGCGGATGAGTGCGATCAACCTCGGCGAGGGTGTGTGCGGCCGCGACGGCGACCGCGAGCGCCAACTCGGGGGTGAGATCCACATTTGCCCGACCGCGTACCCCATCAGTGCCGAAGAGCCGACCCATGCGCGAAACCTCCGTGCGGACGCCAATAGGAGAAAACGTAACGGCCGGAACGCCACCACGTGTTGGGGGCGGACCGGCCGTTCGTCAGAGGTGCAAAATACTGTTGATCAGCGCTTCGAGTACTGCGGGGCCTTACGGGCCTTCTTGAGACCGTACTTCTTGCTTTCCTTGACCCGCGCGTCACGCGTCAGGAAGCCGGCCTTCTTCAGGGCGGGGCGGTCCTCGGGTTCGTTGATGATGAGCGCCCGGGCGATGCCGAGGCGCAGCGCGCCGGCCTGACCGGTGGTGCCGCCGCCGCGCAGGTTGGCGATGACGTCGAAGGCCTCGGCCTTCTCGGAGGTCACCAGCGGCTCCTTGATCAGCTGCTGGTGCACCTTGCTCGGGAAGTAGGCCTCGAGCTCGCGACCGTTGCACGTGATCTTGCCGGTGCCGGGAACGATGCGAACCCGGACGATGGCCTCCTTGCGGCGGCCGACGGTCTGGATCGGGCGGTCGCCCCGCGGAGCCCTGACGACGGGCGCGGGAGCCGCGGCGGGCACCCCGGACTCGGCGATCTCGGCCGAGCTGGGCGCGATGGTGTCGGTCATGCTGCTTCCTTCGCCCGCGCTCACTGCGCGATCTGCTTGATCTCGAACGGCACCGGCTGCTGCGCGGCGTGCGGGTGCTCGGCGCCGGCGTAGACCTTCAGCTTCGTGATCAGCTGACGACCGAGCTTGTTGTGCGGCAGCATGCCCTTCACCGCGAGCTCGACAGCCCGGTCGGGCCGCTTCGTCAACAGCTCCTCGTAGCGGACCTGCTTGAGGCCGCCCGGGTATCCCGAGTGCCGGTAGGCGATCTTGGTCTGCCGCTTGTTGCCGGTCAGTGCCACCTTGCCCGCGTTCACGATGACGACAAAGTCGCCGGTGTCGACGTGCGGCGCGAAAGTGGGCTTGTGCTTGCCACGCAGCAGCGTGGCGACGTGGGTGGCCAGACGGCCCAGCACGACATCAGAAGCGTCGATGACGTGCCACTGACGCTCGATCTCACCCGGCTTCGGGCTGTACGTACGCACAGGTTTACCTTGTCTCGTCGTCGGTCTGGGGTCGCGCGTCGGTCACCAGACGCGCACGAACGACAAGCGTACCCGATGAAATGGGGACGCTTTCAGCTGTCGCACAACAGCAGGCAACGATACCCGCTCCCCTGCTGACCGGTCAAAACGAGAGCTGGGAGCCCCCGCTAACCGCCGTCGCCGGGCCCGCCGGAGCGGTGGCCGCCGAGCACCGCGAAGCGCCAGGACTTGAAGAAGCAGTCGACGTCGGCGAACCCGGCCTCGCGCAGCCAGCCGCACTGCGCCCGGACCGGCGCGGGGCGGTCGAAGGACATCCGCTCCCGCGCGGCCTCGATCTCCGCCGGTTCCGAACCGAGCGCGGCGACCTGCGCCAGCCACACCTCGTGGTACCGGCGGTCCAGCTCCGGGGTGGGACCCGCCACCTGCTCCGCGTTGACGAAGACCCCGCCGGGCCGCAGCACCCCGTGCGCGCGCCGGTAGAGGTCCCGCTTGCCGCCGTCGTCGAGGTGGTGGATCGCGAGCGCGGAGACGACCGCGTCGTAGGGGCCCGGGGGAAGCGGATCGGCCAGGTCGGCGACGACCGTGTGGTGCGCGACGGCGCGGGCGCGCAGCTGCCCGCCGGCCACGGCGAGCATCGCCGGGGCGGCGTCGAGCAGAGTGAGCCGCGCGCCGGGCACAGCCGCCGCGACGAGCAGCGACAGCAGGCCGGTGCCCGCACCGAGATCCAGAACCTCAGGGGTACGGCCGGCCGCGAGCGCGGCGCGCAGCGGCGGCGCGGCGACCTCGACGGCGGTTCCGTAGAACTCCTCGAGACAGGGCACGAGGCGACGCCGCGACTCGTCGTAGGAGCCCGCCATCGAATCGAACAACGCCGACACGGCCATCCCATCGCCTCCTGATATATGAGACAGATTTCTCGTATTGTAGGCGCTTCGGTCGTACCGTGACGGCTCGCCGGCTGTGAGCGGGCCTTAGCAGGTCGGAAACGTTCGGGACGCCGGGGTGAAACCGTCCGCCGGCACGCTTCGGACATGACAGGCGGCGTGGAGCGTTCAGGACCGCTGATCTCCGCTGAGCTCTCCGGCTTCACCGTCGGGCTGACCGCCGACCGCCGCCGCGACGAACTCGCCACCCTGTTGCAGCGCGTCGGCGCCCGGGTGGTGCTCGCCCCGGCACTGCGGATCGTTCCGTCCACCGACAGCTCGGAACTCCGGGCCGCGACCCGCGCCTGTCTCGACAACCCACCGCACATCGTCGTCGCCAACACCGGCATCGGAATGCGCGGCTGGCTGGCCGCGGCGGAGGGCTGGGGGTTGGGCGATCCGCTGCGCTCCGTCCTCGCCGGGGCCCGCATCGTCGCGCGCGGCCCGAAAGCCCGCGCCGCCATCCACGCCGCCGGGCTTCGCGCCGCGTGGTCGCCGCCCTCCGAGACGTGCGACGAGATGGTGGAACACCTCCGCCAACGCGGCGTCGCCGGACAGCGGGTGGCCATGCAGCTGCACGGCGAACGTCATCCGGAGTGCGGTGCCGCGCTCGCGGCGGCCGGCGCGACCGTGATCGAGGTGCCGGTCTACCGGTGGGCGCCGCCGAGCGACCCCGCTCCGCTGCACCGCCTCATCGACCTGATCGCCGCCCGCCTCGTCGACGCGGTCGCGTTCACCTCCGCACCCGCGGTCAGGGCCCTGCTCGACGCGGCCGGCCCCCGCTGCGACGCCCTGCTCGACGCGCTCCGCTCCGACGTCCTCGCCGCGGGCGTCGGCCCGGTCACCGCCGCCCCGCTGCGCGCGCACGACGTGCCGGTCGCCACCCCCGCCCACGCCCGGCTCGGTGCGCTGGCCCGCACCATCACCGAGGAGCTGCCGCGACGCGCGGTGACCCTGAAGGTGGGCGCGCACCTGCTGACGCTGCGCGGGCACGCCGCCGTCATCGACGGCGAGCTCCGTCCGCTCGCGCCCGGCCCGATGTCCGTGCTGCGGGCTCTCGCCGTCGCGCCGGGCCGCGTCCTGTCGCGGTCGACCCTGCTGCGTACGCTGCCGCGCGGCGCCGACGAGCACGCGGTCGAGATGGCCGTTGCGCGGCTGCGCGCCCGCCTCGGCACGCCGGGGATCGTGCAGACCGTGGTGAAGCGGGGCTACCGCCTCCCGGTCGACTGACCTCCGTCATCGCGGCTCACCCGCCGCGCACTCCACCGGCTCGATCGCGGCCACCCGCGACGACTCGCGGATCACACGCGCGGACCAGCGCCGGGGGTCGCGTCGGCTCAGCCCCCGACGGCCTGTCGGGGCAGCGGCACGAGCGCCGCGCCCACCCGTTCCACGAGCAGCGCCATTTCGTAGCCGACCTGACCCACGTCGCAGCTGCGCGCCGCGAGCACGGCCATGGACGAGCCGTCGCTGATGGACATCAGGAACAGGTATCCGCTGTCCATCTCGATGACGGTCTGGAGCACCCCACCGGCGCTGAACATCCGGGACGCTCCGTCGGTCAGGCTGACGACCCCCGCGGTGATCGCGGCGAGCTGGTCGGCGCGATCCGGCGGCAGGTCCCGCGACGACGCGAGGAGCAGTCCGTCGGCCGAGACGGCGACCACGTGGGCGATCCCCGCCACGCTGTCGGCGAAGCTGCTGAGCAGCCAGCCCATGTCCTGGATTGCCGCCGCTGGCCTGTTCATCGGCTGTGGTCTCCTTGGTCGGGGTGCTGGTGTTCTGCCCGGTGCAGAGCGACCGCGCGGTGCGCCTGCGCCCCGTGTCCGGGGGCGCCCGCTCGCGACACGGCGGAGATTTCACCAGAACCCGGACCCGGTTGGGAAGACTCCTCAATGGAGGAAAAGAGTCGCCGGAACCCATCCATGACCGTCCGCCGCGGCGGGCTTCATATTTACGACCTGATGAACTGCCCAAATACTGCCCGAGTCACCGCCTCGGCCCTCCCGGCCGTCGCGGCCGATCCCGCGATCCGACCACATTTTGGGACGACAGGTGGGACGCGCGTCGTGCTGCGCCTGCCGCGGGACGGCAAACGCAGCACGGCCGGACGACGACTCAGGCCAGCGGCAGGTAGACCTTGCCGCCCGAATCCACGAACTGCTCCGACTTCTCCCGCATGCCGCGCTCGGCGTACTCCTTGAGCTCCTGGGTGATCTTCATGGAGCAGAACTTGGGACCGCACATCGAGCAGAAGTGGGCCGTCTTCGCCGGTTCGGCCGGCAGCGTCGCATCGTGGTAGGCGCGCGCGGTCTCCGGGTCGAGCGCCAGGTTGAACTGGTCCTCCCACCGGAACTCGAACCGCGCCTTGGAGAGCGCGTCGTCCCACGCCTGGGCGCCCGGATGCCCCTTGGCCAGGTCCGCCGCGTGCGCCGCGATCTTGTAGGCGATGACCCCCGCCTTGACGTCGTCGCGGTCCGGCAGCCCGAGGTGCTCCTTCGGCGTGACGTAGCAGAGCATCGCGGTGCCGAACATGCCGATCATCGCGGCGCCGATCGCCGACGTGATGTGGTCGTACGCGGGGGCGATGTCCGTGGTCAGCGGGCCGAGCGTGTAGAACGGCGCCTCGTGGCAGAGCTCCTGCTGCAGGTCGACGTTCTCCTTGATCTTGTGCATCGGGACGTGCCCCGGCCCTTCGATCATCACCTGCACGTCGTGTTCCCAGGCCACCGTGGTCAGCTCGCCGAGGGTGCGCAGCTCGGCGAACTGCGCCTCGTCGTTGGCGTCCGCGATCGAGCCGGGACGCAGGCCGTCGCCGAGGGAGAAGGTGATGTCGTAGCGGGCGAGGATCTCGCAGAGCTCGGCGAAGTGGGTGTAGAGGAAGTTCTCCTCGTGGTGCGCCAGGCACCACGCCGCCATGATCGATCCGCCGCGCGAGACGATGCCGGTGACCCGCGCGACGGCGAGCGGCACATAGCGCATGAGCACGCCGGCGTGCACGGTCATGTAGTCCACGCCCTGCTCGGCCTGCTCGATGACGGTGTCCCGGAAGACCTCCCAGGAGAGCTCGACCGGGTCGCCGCCCACCTTCTCCAACGCCTGGTAGATCGGCACGGTGCCGATCGGCACCGGGGAGTTGCGGACGATGGCCTCGCGCGTCTCGTGGATCCGCTTGCCGGTGGAGAGATCCATGACCGTGTCGGCGCCCCAGCGGGTGGCCCAGGTCAGCTTCTCCACCTCCTCCGCGACCGACGAGGTCACCGCGGAGGTGCCGATGTTGGCGTTGACCTTCACCAGGAAACTGCTGCCTATGATCATCGGCTCCGACTCGGGATGGTTGACGTTCGCCGGCAGCACCGCGCGCCCCGCCGCGATCTCCTGCCGGACGAGCTCCGGTGACACGCCCTCGCGCAGCGCCACGAACTCCATCTCCGGCGTCACCTGGCCGGACCGCGCGTACGCCAACTGCGTCGGCCGGCGACCGGCCGCTCCCACCAGCGGCGTGCCCGCCCCTCGCGCCGGCGCCACATCACCCCGCGCGGCGATCCACGGGCCGCGCAGCGGCGGCAGGCCCACCGCGGGGTCGGAGCCCGGACCCGCGGTGTCGTAGAGCCGCACCGGCGGGTTGTCGCCGGTCAGCACCACCTCCGCGAACGGCACCCGGATATCCGGTCGCGTCCCCTCCACGTACACCCTGCGCCGAGCCTCCATGACAGCCTCCCTCATCTAGATCAGGCCGATGACCAGCCGAAATGATCCAACGGCCCTTGACCGCCGCCCAGCTTCCAGTCACGCGCGCCGATCAGCGCGCGGGCGACGTACTCCTTGGCGAACACCAGGGCTTCCGGCACCGCGTCGCCGAGCGCGAGCCGGGCGGCGATCGCGGCCGAGAAGGTGCACCCGGTGCCGTGGTTGTTGCGGGTGACGACCCGCGGATAGTGCAGGAACCGCGCCCCCGCGTCGGTCCAGACGGCGTCCACAGCGTCCTCGCCGGCCACCATGTCGCCACCGGTGACCACCACGTACTTCGGCCCGTTGGAAGCGAGTTGCGCGGCGGCGCCGGCCATGTCGGCCGGGGTGGCGACCGACCAGCCGACGAGCGCGGACGCCTCCTCGCGGTTGGGGGTGATGACGGTCGCGTGCGGCAGCAGCCGCTCGATCGCGCTGACCACCCCGAGCCGGCGCCCGCTGGACGACTCGAGCACGGGGTCGATGACGAGGTTGGGCAGCAACCCGGCGCGCGCCTTGGCGCCGACCGCCGCGGCGGCCTCCGCCGTGGCGAGCATCCCGACCTTCGCGGCGCGCGGCGGCATGTCCTCCAGGACGGCGGTCAGTTGGGCGGAGACGACGTTTCCCGGCATCGGGAAGACGTCGTGCACCCCCCGGGTGTTCTGCGCCGTCGTCGCCGTGATGACCGATGTGCCGTAAAGCCGGAGAGCCGCGAAGACCTTCAGATCTGCCTGGATTCCGGCACCGGCCCCGGAATCGGATCCGGCGATCGTGAGCACCATCGGTGGCGTCATGGGTGAACCTCCCTGGGTTGGCTCCCCCCAGCGGTAGCACGAAGCGTGGGGGGCGCGACACACCCTGTGAAACGGGAGAGTCCCCGGACAAGTTCAGCCGGATCGCGGGATCGCATCACGGCACCCATGACCGCCACGCCGGCGGCCCCCGCCGCGACGCACGCGACAGCCTGTTCGGCGGAGGCGACGCCACCGAGCGCGAGCACCGGCACGGGACTGCACCGGACGAGGCGGGCCAACCCCTGCGGGCCGAGGATCGGGCCGTATCCGGGCTTGGACGGCGTCGGGAAGACCGGCGACACCGTCACGTAGCTCTCGGTAGACAGCCGGCGCAGCTCGGTCGCGTCATGACAGGAGCGGCCGACCAGCGGCAGGGCGGGCGGCGGGTACGGGCCTGCGGCCGCCAGGTGCACGGCATCGCCGCCCAGCGGATCCGGCCCGGCGACGATGAGCGTTCCGGCGACGGGCGCGAGCAGCGCCCGCAGGCCGTCGGCGAGCGCGGCGCGCTCGTCGCGCGGGAGATCCTTCTCCCGGAGCACGACCCAGCGCGCGCCCCCGTCGACGGCCGCCGCCACCACCTCGACGAGCGGTCGCCGGGCGAGCCGACGGTCGGTGACGACGACGATCCCGACCGGAGTCGTCACAGCTCCGGCCGCCCGTCGTCCGGGGTGGAGGCCAGCGCGTGGAAGCGTTTGGCGATCCGTCCGGCGTGCGCGGCCAGCCACCCCGCCTCGACGGCGTGCCGCATCGCCGCGGCCATCCGCGGCGGATCCGCGGCCCGGGTCACCGCGCTGGCGAGCAGCACCGCGTCGCAGCCCAACTCCATGGCGAGGGCGGCGTCGGAGGCGGTTCCGATGCCGGCGTCGAGGATCACCGGCACGTCGACGGTCTGCCGGATCAGCCGGATGTGGTGCGGATTGCTGATGCCGAGCCCCGATCCGATCGGGGCGCCCGCCGGCATCACCGCCGCGCAGCCGGCGTCGGCGAGCCGGCGGGCGAGCACCGGATCGTCCGATGTGTACGGCAGCACGGTGAACCCGTCGGCCACCAGTTGCCCGGCGGCGGTCAGCAACTCCACCCCGTCGGGCAGGAGGGTGCGCTCGTCGCCGATCACCTCGAGCTTGACCCAGGTGGTCCCGAAGGCCTCGCGTGCCAGGTGCGCGACCTTCACCGCCTCCGTCGCTGTGTAGCAGCCGGCGGTGTTGGGCAGCAGCCGCACCCCGCACCGCTCGAGCAGCTCGAGCAGGCCGCCGTTCATGGTCGCGGCGGCGTCGACCCGGCGCAGCGCCACGGTCACCAGCTCCGTCCGCGAGGCGCGGATCGCCGCCTCCAGCACACGCAGGTTGGCCACGCCACCGGTGCCGAGGATCAGGCGGGAGCCGAACGTCTCCCCGGCCACGACGAACGCCATGCCGGTCACCCGCCCTGCGCGGCGGTGAGCACCTCGACCTGGTCGCCGTCGCGCAACACGGCGGCCGGCCACCCGCCCCGCGGCACGACCTCGCCGTTGACCGCGACCGCCACGCCCCGGCTCTCGGTGGTGATCTCGGCGACCACGTCGGCCACCGTGGCGCCGGTGGGCACCGCCCGCCCGATTCCGTTGACCGTCAGTTCCACCCGGAATCCGCCTCTCCTCGCAGGAAACGGGACGACAGGAACCGGCCCGGCCCGAACGGCGCGAGCGCCGGATCGGGCACGCCGGTCGACACGAGATCGGCGATCAGCTCGGCGGTCACCGGCGTCAGGACGATCCCGTGCCGGTAGTGGCCGGCCGCCACGATCACGCCGGGCCGGTCGGGCAGCGCGCCGAGAACGGGCGCGTTGTCGGGGGTGCCCGGGCGCAGCCCGGCCCGCGCCTCCACCAGCTCGTACTCGGCGATCTCCGGCAGCAGGGCGGCGGCCGCGCGCAGCAGCTCCAGCACCGCCGAGGCCGTCACCGCGCAGTCGCCACGCTCCTCGACGGTGGCGCCCACGACCACTTCCCCGTCCGCACGCGGCACGAGGTAGACGTGCCGGCCGTCGGCGTACCCCCGGATCACGTGGAGGAAGCCGGGCGGGGCGCCGCCCGGCGCGCGCAGCCGCAGGATCTGCCCCTTCACCGGTCGGATCGGTAGGCCGGTCAGCGGCGCCGTGCCGCAGCCGGCCGCCACGACGACGACCCGCGCGTCAACTGTGGACAGTGCGCCGACCGCCTCCGGGCGCACCGGCACGCCGGCCCCGTCGAGCGCGGCCCGTAGCGCCGGGACCAGCCGACGCGGGTCGACCTGGTGATCGCCGGGCGCGTACGCGCCGCCGCGCAGCCGCGGCGCGAGCAGCGGCTCACGCTCGCGCAGCGCCGCCGGGCGCAGCGGGGTGATCGGCAGGCCGAGCCCCGTCTGGTACGTCCAGAGCCGCTCCGCCTCGGCGAGGTCGTCCCCGGTCAGCGCGACCACGAGCGTGCCCTCGGCCCGATAGCCGAGGTCCATCCCGCTCGCCGCGTGCAGGTCGGCGGCGAAGCGGGGCCAGCGGGCCGCAGACCCGACGAGTAACCGGGTGAGCGGCTCTTCGCCGAAGTAGGCCTCCGCGACCGGGGCGAGCATGCCGGCCGCGACCGCGGATGCCCCCGAACCGGGCGCCGGGTCGCGCACCACGACCCGCATGCCACGTTCGGCGCAACGCCACGCGATGGCCAGCCCGACCGGGCCGGCCCCGATCACCGCCACGTCCGCCGTGCCGCTCACGCCCCGGCCCCGTCCGTACGGCGGGGCCCCTTCTCATCGTCTCTGGCCGCACGTGGTGGGTCCGCTGCCAGCAGCGCGGTGAGCAGGTCCGCCGTCGCGCGGGCCGGATCGGTGGCGGCGGCGACCGCCCCCACCACCGCCACCCCGTGCGCGCCGGCGGCGATCAGGTCCGGCACCCGGTCGATGGTGACTCCCCCGATGGCGATGACCGGTACGTCGACCGCGCCGGTCACCTCGCGCACCCCACGTGGGCCGATCGGCGCGGGCAGCCCGTCCTTGGTGGATGTCGGGTAGCAGGGCCCCACACCGAGGTAGTCGGCGCCCGCCGCGACGGCCGCCCGTGCCGCCCCGGCGGCACGGGCCGTCGCCCCGAGCAGCGCGGTCGGGCCGAGCACCCGCCGGGCCGCGTCGACCGGCAGGTCGAGCGCGCCGACGTGGCCGCCGGCGGCGCCGACCGCGAGCGCGATGTGCAGCCGGTCGTTGATCAGACAGCTCGCCCCGGCCTCCGCGCAGAGGTCCACGACGCGCGTGGCCAGCTCGTAGGTCTCCCGATCGGTGGCCGGGTCCTCGACCCGGACCTGCACGACCAGTTGCTCCACAGCGGACGCCGCGTGGGCGCCGGCGAGAGCGGCGCGGAGCACGGCGAGCGGGTCACGCCCGGGTCGGGTGTCGGTGATGAGATGCAGACGTCCCAGGGACGGCACGGCAAACTCCTCCCTGCGCCGGCATTACCCGGATCAGGTTCGACGGTCGGGGGCTGCAGCCCCCCTCTCAGCCCGGTCCACCGGGCTCCCGTGGGTTACTTGCCTGTCACACTACGGCGACCGTCACGGTCCCGTAAAGGGCCGGCTCTCACTTTCCAGCCCCGGTTGTGTCAGCCGCACGCAACACCGAATCCTGCAAGACGACTCCGCTGCTGAGCGGGGCGGCCGGCGCCCCGGCACAGCCTTCTCGAAGAGTTGCTACCGGACGGTCACGGCTGCGCTCGTCGTGCGCCCGTCCGTGTGGCCGGTCTTCACCCCGATCACCGTCCCGGTGATCTGCTTGTGGCGCATGGCGGACGTCGGCTTCAGCGTCCGGCCGGTTGCGCTGGCCAGCTTGCCGCGGACTCGTAGCGGTACGAGTCGACAGCTGGGATCTCCGGCCCGGTCGGGCATGCGCTCATCCGATGGCGTTGAGCGCCGCCATGTCGTCGGCCGAGGGCTGCCACGCGCCGGCCGCGGCATTCGCCCGCACCTGGTCCGGCCTGGTCGCGCCGGCGATGACGGACGTGACGGCCGGCTTCGCGGCCAGCCCGCCGATCGCCACGTCCAGAATGGACCGTCCGCGCTCGGCGGCGAACGCCCCGATCGCCTCGATGGTGTCCCACGGCGCCGCCGCGAGCCGCTCCGCGTACCGGCCGCCGGCCGCCAGCCGGCTCCCCTCCGGCGGCTGGCCACCGCGCTTGTACTTCCCGGTGAGCAGCCCGTTGGCGAGCGGGAAGAACGGCAGCATGCCGAGCCCGAAGCGCTCGCAGGCGGGCAGCACCTCGCCCTCCACCGCCCGGTTGATCAGGTTGTAGTGGTTCTGGGCGCTCACGAACCGGGTCAGGCCGCCGGAGCGGGCGGTCCAGTCGGCGTCGGCGATCTGCCAGCCGGCGAAGTTGGAGCAGCCGAGATAGCGCACCTTTCCGGCGTGCACCAGATCGTCCAGGGCGGCCAGGGTCTCCTCGATCGGCGTGCCGGGGTCGGGTTCGTGCATCTGATAGAGGTCGATGTAGTCGGTGTCGAGCCGGCGCAGCGACGCCTCGACGGCCCGGCCGACATACCGCCGCGCGCCGCGAGCGCCGAAGTCGCGCCCGTTCAGTCCCTCCATCGCCATGCCGAACTTGGTCGCCACCACCACATCGTCCCGTCGCCCCTTGAGGGCGGCGCCGAGCTGCTCCTCCGACGCGCCGTGCGGCTCGCCGTAGATATCGGCGGTGTCGAAGAAGTTGATTCCCACCTCCAGCGCGGCGTCGACCACGGCGCGGGTGCCGTCGAGATCGAGCCGGCGGCCGAAGTTGTTGCAGCCGACGCCGACGACGGACACCACGAGGCCGGAGTCGCCCATCCGGCGATAGGTCATGTCAGTCACACGAGGAACCCTATGCAACCGCGCGCCGCGCTGCCGCCGTTCACCCGACGTCCCAGACCGGTTCCGGGACCTCGACCACCTCACCGTCACCCCGGAAGAGCACGAAGCGGTCGAAGGATCGGGAGAACCACCGGTCATGGGTCACAGCGACAACGGTTCCCTCGAATGCCCGCAGCCCCTCTTCGAGCGCTTCGGCGGAGGCCAGGTCGAGGTTGTCGGTGGGCTCGTCGAGCAGGAGCAGGGTCGCCCCGGAGAGCTCCAGCAGCAGGACCAGGAAGCGGGCCTGCTGGCCGCCGGAGAGCGTCCCGAAACGCTGGTCGCCCTGGGCTGCGAGCTCGTACCTGCTCAACACACCCATGCTGGCGTGCCGGTCCATCCCGGCCCGGTGATCGTCACCGCGCCACAGCACCTCCACAAGGGTCTTGTCGAGCAGCTCCGGGCGGTCGTGGGTCTGCGAGAAGTGGCCGGGACGGACCCGCGCGCCGAGCCGGACGACCCCCTCGTGTGCGACCGGCGTGAGGGAGGCGCCTCCGGCGACAGGGGTGTTCGACACGTCGGGATCGGTGCCACCGCGCGCCAGCAGCCGGAGGAAGTGCGACTTCCCCGTCCCGTTGGCACCGAGCACCGCCACCCGGTCGCCGTACCAGATCTCCAGGTCGAACGGATAGGTCAACCCGTGCAGTTCGACCTGCTCGCACATCACCGCCCGCTTGCCGGTGCGGCCGCCGGTCAGCCGCATGCGCAGCGCCTGGTCCTTCGGCGGCGACGGCGGCGGCCCGACCTCCTCGAACTTGCGCAGCCGGGTCTGCGCGGCCTGATAGCGGGAGGCCAGCCCGTCGTTGTACGCCGCCTTCTGCTTGTACATCAGCATCAGCTCGCGCAGCTTCTGGTGCTCCTCGTCCCAGCGGCGCCGCTGTTCCTCCAGCCGGTCGTGCCGGGCGACCCGGGCCTCGTGCCAGGTCGTGAAGCTGCCGGGATGCACCCAGGCGCTCCCCCCTTCGACGGCGACGACCCGGTCGGCGGTCTGGGCGAGCAGCTCCCGGTCATGCGACACGTAGAGGACCGACTTGGCGGACTCGCGCAGCCGCCCCTCCAGCCAGCGCTTGCCGGGCACGTCGAGGAAGTTGTCCGGCTCGTCGAGGAGCAGCACCTCGTCGGTGCCGCGCAGCAGCATCTCCAGGGCGAAGCGTTTCTGCTGGCCGCCGGAGAGCGTCCGGACCGGTCGCTCCCGCGTCGCCTCCCACGGCTGCTCGAGCACGATGGTGGAGACCGTGTCGAAGACGACCTCCGCCTCGTAGCCGCCGGTCTCGCCCCACGCGGCGAGCGCGTCCGCGTACGCCAGCTGCGCCTTGCCGGCCGCGGTGCTGAACTTGCCGCGGATCTCGGCGGCGTGCAGCGCCGCCTCCGCCGCGGCGACCCGCTCCCCCGCCGCGCGCAGCGGGGGCGGGGAAATCGAAAGCGCGAGATCGTTGAGGGTACGGTCGTCGCCGATCATCCCGATGAACTGGCGCATCACACCCAGCCCACCCGCCCGCGCGATCGCACCGGCGCGCACCGGCAGGTCACCCGCGACCATCCGCAGCAGCGTCGTCTTCCCGGCGCCGTTGGGGCCGACCAGCGCCACCTTGCGCCCCTCGCCGACGCGGAAGGACACCTCGGCGAAGAGTTCCCGGCCGTCCGGGAGGATGTGTCCCACCCCTGCCACGTCTACATAGCCCACGGGCGCATCCTGCCTGACCGGCGCGAGCCGTGGACAGCGGGTTTTTCCTCAGTTCACCGCGTCACCCGAAACACCCGGTAACCCTTCTGACTGGCGTGCCGCTCGACCCGCCATCCCTCGTCGCCGAGCCACCGCTGCAGCGAGTCACCGCCCAGGTGCTTGGCGACGACCAGCCAGGCCACTCCGTCGGGGGCCAGCCGCGGCAGCCACCGCTGGAGCATGACGTGCAGTTCGTCCTTGCCGATCCGGATCGGCGGGTTGGACCAGAGCTGCGCGAAGGACACCTCATCCGGGACCTCGTCGGGCGCCACCACCCGCACCCGGTCCCCGGCGCCGACCCGCGCCGCGTTCTCTGCCGCGAGTTCACGGGCCCGGGCGTTGACGTCCACCGCGTACACGGTGGCCCGCGGTGCGACGGCGGCGAGCACGCAGGCGATCGGCCCGTAGCCGCAGCCGAGGTCGAGGAAGGGGCCGGCGGCCCCGGCGGGGGGCAGATCCGCCTTGCGCAGCAGGACGGCCGTGCCGGGATCGAGACGGCTGGCGGAGAAGACACCGCCGGCCGCGGTCAGCTCGTAGTCCCGCCCGGCCACGGTGAACTCGACGTCACGCCGCTGGATCGCGGTGCTGGGCTGCGCGCTGAAGTAGTGGTCGCCGGTCACGCCTCGC
The DNA here is from genome assembly GCF_040659735.1 of Micromonospora sp. NPDC049679. Lineage (NCBI taxonomy): Bacteria > Bacillati > Actinomycetota > Actinomycetes > Micromonosporales > Micromonosporaceae > Micromonospora > Micromonospora sp. NPDC049679. Next base: position 625 of record NZ_JBFANZ010000020.1, on the reverse strand, counting down.
ATTCTCGCCTACCGTTCCCCCACCGTGCCGGGCCGGGCCCACTCCGGCTCAACGCGAGGAACGGTCGCGAAATGTCCACTCTTTCGACTGACGCGATTCGCGCCTAGCGGGCCTGCTGACCAGCCTCCATTACCCTGTGCGACATGGTGTACGGGCACGGCTCCGACTCGGGCGGATGGCCGCCGCGGTCGCGGCGTGACCTTCCCGCCCACGATCCACGCGCCGAGGCCACGCCGGCACGACCGGCTTCCCGCGGCGGCCACCGCCGCGCTGAGCCCGACGACGAGGTGTCGGGGCTGCCCCGGGCAGGTGCAGCCCCCTTCCCACCGGCCGGACCCGCGACGGGCTGGCCGGCTCCCCCGGGCCCGGCCGGCGGCGCACAGCCCCGACCGGGGCCGGCGACTCCGGGTCCCCGCGACGCTCAGGTCGGCCCGATCGAGGGTTACCTGCCGCGCGGGGGCACGAGCTACGGTCGGCCCTCCGCACCGCAGGAGCCATACCCGCCGCCCCCGGGTAATCGCCCGGTTCCCCAGCGCAGTCACGTCGACGACCCGCTCACAGCGGGGCTGAGGACGAGCGCGGCGAGGAGGCGCTCATCGAAGACCGGGTTGCCGGCGAGCGGCAA